>CAYSTX010000081.1:10015-13580 GCA_964434035.1 uncultured Acetobacteraceae bacterium | reverse complement strand
ACCCGCCGCTCGCCCGCGTGGGCTTGAGCGAAGCCGAAGCGCAACGGCGAGGCATTCCGGTCCGCGTCGCGAAGCTGCCGATGAGCAGCGTGCTGCGCACGGAGGCGACGGACGAGACGCAGGGCTTCATGAAAGCTCTGGTCGCTCAGAATGACGACCGCATTCTCGGCTTCATGATGATTGGCTCCGATGCCGGAGAGGTCATGGCCGCGATGCAGACGGCGATTCTGGCCAGATTGCCATACCAACAGCTGCGCGACTCTGCGATCGCGCACCTGACGGTGGCGGAGGGCATCGGCCCCCTGTTGTCGAATGTGCCGGTCCGTGTTGCGCAAGGAGAGTCCCGGGCATGATCAAGTTCGACGCCTAAGGGAACGCTTTTCCTCACGCCAAGCTCACCCGCTCGCCCTCGTGCTCGATCCGGATGGTCACCGCATTGAGGCGGTATGCCATTTGCCGGAAGCGCCGATCATCTCTGTTTCATAGGTCAGGAATTATGAAAGCGAGGGATGGACGTTTCGCTTTGCCCGCGCATCACGGCTTTTTTCTCGACATCCCGAGGGTTGCTGCGGGCAATCAGTAATCCGCCAACCGATGCAACGATCAAGCCTCCGCCAATCGCCATCCACGTTGTCGGCGTCTCTCCCAGAATAATCCATCCGAGCAGGACGGCGATCATCGGGTTCACAAACGTGTACGTCGCAACCAACGTAGAAGATACTTTCTTCAGCAACCAAATATACGCCGCAAAGGCGACGACGGTGCCGCCGATGGTGAGATAAAGCCATCCGATAGCGGAGACGCGGGAAAGGTCGTTCAAGCTGAAGGAATCCGGCTCTCCTCGAATCATGCTGACGAAGCCAAGGACGATCCCTCCTGCGATCAGTTCCATTCCGGAAAAAGCAACAGGCGTGGCTTCGGGCGTGTTCCGCTCCGAGAGGATCGTGCCGAGCGCCCAAGAAGCGGCTGCTCCTACGAGCAAGAGAATATCCGATACGTGCATCGTGGCGGTTCCGGCATCGATTTGATGCCACGCGATGAGAGCGACGCCGCCCAAGCCCGGCACCAGCAGCGTTAAGGTCTTTGGCGCCGGCCGGTCGTCCCCCGGCAACAAGGCTTTCAGGACACAAATCCAGAAGGGGATCGTCGCCAACAACAACGCAGCGAGGCCGGAGGGCACCCGCTGTTGTGCATAGGCGAGCACGCCGTGGCAGCCGACGAAGAAAAGGAGACCACAAGGGACGGCAAGCGCCCAAGCCCTGGGATTCGCGACCGGATTTCCGGTCAGCTTGGCGATGCTCAACAAAATTGCACCGCCAATCACCGATCGCGCACTCATCAAAAGAACCGGCGGTATGGACCGAAGCGCCAGCGCGACAGCGAGGTAGGTCGAGCCCCAAAGTACGTAGATCGCGGCGAAGGCAGCGATTATGGCGATTCTCTCTCCTGGAGCCGGCATCGCAACTCTCTAACCCCCTAAGTGGTTAGGACCTCGATGGTAACGGGAGGAGCGGCTTTGGGTTCCATGTCATCCGGGAGTGGTTCGCGCGTCGCGAAGCGGTCGGGGAGAACTGCCGACGCGGAGGATCTGGCGATCCGGTTTGTTAATACGACCGCATGGCGTTTGCGTGACCCCGTCGAGGAGCGCATGCCATCGCCCGAGGCGCTTCTCGTATGGCTCGACCGAAACAAGACTCGTGATGCGACGCGCCTCAGGGAGCTTTTGCTCTATTGGCGGCGGAAGCCAGACGTTGGCCAAGCGGCTCTCGACGCCGCGATCACTTTGCGTGAAGCGATCTACGTGATCCTAACGTCTCGCATCAAAGGAGCCGAGCCGCCGAAGCGGGCTCTTGCGTGCTTAAATCGTTACCTGTCCCAGCCAAGTCCGAGGCTTCGAATTGCATGGGAGGCGGGCGAACCGGTCTGGCACCTACAATCGGCGCGACCTGACGCAACCCATTTGTTGATGCCCGTTGCGCGTTCGGCCGCCGAACTCATGACCGGCATCAGGGCACACAAAGTACGCCAATGTCAGGACGACGGTGGGTGCGGATGGCTTTTTGTCGACGAAAGTCGGGCGCAAAATCGTCGGTGGTGCTCGATGGGCAACTGCGGAAATCGCGCCAAGGCGCACAGACATTACAGGCGGATGCGCAGCAAGGCCGCCGATGGCGGAAACCGGACCTGAGGTGCAGTCCTCGGCTGAGATCAGCCGGCAAGCTCTCGTGATCGGGTGGCAAGCTTCATGCATGCCGCAGCACCGATTGCAGGAGATTGGGAATGTTCCGTCTAAGGCTAACAATCGTGATGCTGGCACTGACGATGTTGGGTGGCGCGGCCTTCGCACAGGCGCCCGCGCTGCGGATCGGGATGCGCGACGATCCCGACATGCTGGATCCTACGCTGTCGCGCACCTACGTCGGCACGTGGGTGATGACCGCCATCTGCGACAAGTTGTTCGACTTCGATGCCAACCAGACGATCGTCCCAGTGCTCGCCACTGGCTACGAATGGACCGATAGCACCCACCTGCTGATCCATATCCGCCCCGGCGTGTACTTCCAGGATGGCGAGAAGCTCGATGCCGCCGCGGTCAAATACACGCTGGAACGCCATGTGACGATGCCAGGCAGTTTCCGCCGCAACGACATCGGCGCCATGGACCACGTGGAGGTGGTCGACCCGCTGACGGTTCGCGCGGTGCTGAAGCAGCCGTTCTCGCCGTTCGTGGCCGTGCTGACCGACCGGGCCGGAATGATCATCTCGCCCAAAGCTGCTGAAGCCGCCGGCAAGAATTTCGGTCTACACCCAGTATGCGCCGGGCCCTTCCGTTTTGTTGAGCGCGTGGCGCAGGACCGCATCGTGCTGGAACGTTTTCCAGGATACTGGGACGCCGGGCGCATCCATTATGATCGCGTCACCTACCGGGTGATCCCGGACAGCACCGTCCGGCTGACCAACCTGCAGGCGGGCGCGCTGGACATCGCCGAGGTGGCGCCACTGGATGTGCAGACGGCCAAGGCCGACCCCAAGCTGAACATCGTCAGCGTGCCCAGCCTGGGTTATGGCGCGATCAACGTTAACCTCGCCGGGTCGTCGCCGCTGGCGCGCGACCCACGCGTGCGACACGCATTCGAGCTGTCGCTGGACCGTGCCGCGTTGTCTCAGGTGGTTTTCGCGGGGATGTATCAGCCGGACGCGCAGGCGATCTCGGCAGCAAGCCCCTACTACGCGCGAAGCGTGCCGATACCGCCGCACGACGTGGCTGCGGCAAAGGCCTTGCTGCAGCAGGCGGGGGTGACGGCGCCGGTGCGTGTGAGCCTGCTCGTCTACAACACGCCACAAGGTGTGCAGGCGGGCGAAGTCATCCAGGCAATGGCGGCCGATGCCGGGTTCGATGTGCATGTGGTCCCGGCCGAGTTTGGTGCGGTGATCAACGCGACCATGCGTGGGGAATTTGAGTTGATGCTGGGCGGCTGGTCCGGCCTGCTCGATCCCGACAGCAACAGCTATCCCTTCCTGCATTCGGGGCAATCGCTCAACATCGCCAAGTATGCGAATCCGC
>CAYSTX010000081.1:0-9915 GCA_964434035.1 uncultured Acetobacteraceae bacterium | reverse complement strand
TTCGCCGTGGTAATAGTTGTCGACCTCAGCAATGCGGTCTGCTCAAGCAGACGCGGCGGAGCGATGCGACATGCGAGGGAACGCCCGACTAGGATTGCTGCTCGGCTTCGCCGCCTGGGTCACGGTGGCGCAGGCGCAGGACGAGCTGTCGCGCCTTGCCCGGGAAGGCCAGCCGGACACCAGCTATCGTGGGATGCACTCCGACTTCAGCGACGACGAGCCGATCGGCCGCTTCATGGACCTCCTCGCCGTGGGCGCCATTAAAGAAGCTCGGACCCTGCAGCCGCAGGTCTGCGCTGCCTGGACGCGCGGACGAGCCACCTCGCCCCTGACCGGACGATTCTCGGTGAACGGCGTCGAACTCAGCCTGAACCGGCTATGCGGTCTCGATGACCCGATGCCGCGCCGCTAACGACCTACCCGAGCGGAGCCGATGGCCGCTCCGGAACCCGTGTGAGCAGACCGCCCAGGCCCTCCGCCATCGTCGGGTGCGCGATGATCGCATCGCGTAGGCCAATGTAGGGCATTCCTGCCAGCATTGCGGTCTGCACCACCGCCATGACCTCGCCTGCCTCGGCACCGAACATCGTGAACCCGAGGATCCGGTCGCTGTCGCCCGCGATGACGGCCTTCATGAAGCCACGAGTTTCCGACAGCGTCCGCGACCGCAGCACCGCGAGGATCGGCAGTGTCGCCGTGCGCACTGCGATGCCTTGACGCTTCGCCTCACCTTCACTCAGGCCGACGCGAGCGAGGGGAGGATCGGTGAACATGCAATAGGGAATAAGCCGATCGCGCTTGCCATGTTCGCGACCCGCCAGGTTGTCACGGATGATGCGGAAATCGTCGAAGGAGACGTGGGTGAATTGCGGACTTCCGGCGCACTCGCCGATCGCCCAGACGCCTTCGGCACTCGTTTCGAGGCGGTCGTTGACCACGATGTAGCCGCGCGCGTCGAGTTCCACGCCTGCGACGTCGAGCCCGATCCCCGTCGTGTTCGGAATGCGGCCGGTTGCGACGAGGATATCGCTGCCTTCGATGACAAGATCACCCGCCGGCGTGGCGACCTCAAGAGCAACCTGATCCCCCGAGTGGCCGCGCACCTTTCGAAGTGTCGCCGCGCAATGCACCGTGATGCCTTCGTCGCGCAGCATTTGCAGGATCGCGTCCGCGACGTCGGGATCGTCGCGAGCCGCGATCTGGGGTCCCGCTTCCAGGATGGTCACCTTGGCGCCGAAGCGATGGTACGCTTGCGCCAGTTCCAGGCCGACATAGCCGCCGCCGACGACGATCAGATGGTCCGGCACCCGGTCGAGCTCCAGCGCCTCGATGTTCGTGAGCGGAGCAGCGGCGGCGAGGCCGGGAATGTCTGGTATCGCGGCATGTGTCCCGAGGTTGAGGAATAGACGATCCGCGATCAGCACGCGCGTGCCGCCGTCGTTTAGCACGACCTCCACTTCTCGCGGCCCGGTCAGACGAGCGTTCCCCATGATCAGCTCGGCACCGCTTGCCTTGTACAACTCAAGGTGCATGGCGATCAGCCCGTCGACCATCTCACGCTTGCGCGCCAGCACGCGCCGCATGTCTATCCAGACCGAACCGATCTCGGCGCCGAACTCTGCGGCGTGACGGGTCAGGCTAGCGACCTCGGCGCTCCGGATCTCGTTCTTGCTGGGCAGGCAGTTGGTATTGGGACAGGAACCGCCAATCCATCGGCGCTCGATCACCGCCGTTCGCTGGCCCGAGCGCGCCAGGTGCCAGGCCAGGTACTTGCCGCCCTCGCCGCTGCCGATCACGAGTGCGTCTAGATGATTTCGGTCGGACATGTGCGTTCCTTCCATTTTCGATCGCTGACAGACTGCGCAGCGACATCTGCTGAGTCTTTTGGCCTCGCATGAATAGATCTAAAAAGGTTCGACGCGCGTACGCCGCTGACGGCGCGTAGCGGTCGATCAAGGATGCTTTCGGATGAAAGTTAGCGTTCCGAGCAAATCCTTTGGTGAGCTCCGTCATCATGCTGGCGGGCCGGCTATGACATCCAGATCCAAGACGCTACTCGCCAGCGCGGCGGGGAGTCTTGCTTATCTCGGCCTCGCCATCCTCGGCTGGGGCGGATTTACGGCCTTTTTCGCCCATCCAGCCTTGATCGCCGTCATGATCATCACGTTTGTGCTGGTCTGTGCAGCGCTCCTTTCACGGGGAAATCTCAGTGCTGGCGAGCGCGAGGATCGTGCCAATCGCTGGGTCTTCATCGCTTTCGGGGTCATCGGTCTGCTGGCTGCCTACTTGCCTGCATACACGGACCGGACGGGGTTCTGGACACTGGATGGTGAGGCCGTCCGGTGGGTCGGCGTGGTACTCTTCGCGGCCGGTGGCGCGTTACGGATCTGGCCGGTGTTTGTGCTTGGCCATCGCTTCAGCGGGCTGGTCGCCATTCAGCCTGGACACAAGCTGGTCACAAGCGGCGTCTACGGCATTATCCGGCACCCCAGCTATCTCGGGTTGCTCGTGAACGCGCTCGGTTGGGGGTTGGCGTTCCGCTCGAGCGTCGGCGTCTTGCTCGCGGTGCTCTATGTCCCACCGCTTCTCGCACGCATACGCGCGGAAGAGGCGCTACTGCGGTCGCAGTTCGGAAGTGCATACGATGATTATCGGGCTCGCACATGGCGGCTCATACCCGGGCTCTATTGACGGAAGGGACTGCTGACCCTTCCGCCTTGAGGGGGCCTAGGCCGCCAGCCGCTCGAGCCGGAACGGGTGCGGGTCAACGATCGGTGTCGCACCAGTAATGATATCCGCCATCAGGCGCCCAGCGCCCGGGCCGATGCCGAAGCCGTGGCCGGAAAAGCCGCTCGCGAGATGAAATCCCGGCAGCGCGGCGACGGGTGAGATCACCGGCACGCCGTCGGGCGTGACGTCGATCAGGCCGGCCCAGCTCTCCGCGATCCGCATCCCGGCGAAACCGGGGAAGGCCGCAATCAGGTTCGCGCTGGCGCGGGCGATGCTGCGGCGGCTCGGCTTCGGATCGAGCACGCGGATCTCCTCAAACGGCGTCGGCGCGTCGAGCGACCAGCGGCGCGGCGTGCGCGCCTCCTGCCAGAACAGCGACGGTCTGAGCCGCACCACCATCTCTTTCCGCACCGGGCTCAGCAGTTGCGGCGCGAACTGGCGAAACAGGCGGAAACTGTCCGGCGTGATCTGCGCCTCGGACCAATTTCGCCGCGCGACCGTATAGCCGCCATCGGCGCGGCGACGGAACGCGAAGCCGTTGCCGCCAACCGCAAACTCCGGCCCCGCGAGCGGCTCCGTGCGGAAGACCGAGCCGAGCACCTTCAGCTGCGGAAACGCGACGCCGTGATTGCCGCAGAAGAGCCGCGACCACGCGCCGCCAGCGAGCACCACGGCATCCGCCGCGATCCGCCCACGCTCCGTAACGACCCCTGAGACGCGCCCGGCGGTGAGATCGACGCCACGCGCGGCGCACCCCTCAACGATAACGGCGCCCAGCCGCCGCGCCGCCGCCGCCATCGCGGGGACCGCGTGCTCGGGCTCCGCGCGCCCGTCCGTCGGCGTGAACAGCGCACCCGCGAACCGGCGGCCAGCGCCCGGCAGCAGCGAAGCCGTCTCCTCGGCGCTCAGCAGGCGGCTGTCGAGCTGATACTCGCGCGACCGTTCGAGCCACGCTTCGTGCTTGCCCATCTCGCTTGGCTTGTCGCACAGCCAGACGGCGCCCGCGCGCTTGAAGCCGACATCGCGGCCGACGCGGGACGCCATCGTGTCCCACAGCCGGAGGCTCTCGACCGCGAGCGGCACCTCGCTCAAGTCGCGCCCCATCGCGCGGCACCAGCCCCAGTTGCGGCTGGACTGCTCGCCGCCGACCCGACCCTTTTCGACCAGCGTGACGTCGGCGCCCTTCTCCGCCAGCGCGAGCGCGGTGCTGACGCCGATCACGCCCCCGCCGATGACAACAACGCCTGCGCGCTTCGGCAGCGCCTGATCGGTTTCGATCGAATCCAGTCGCGGGGACATGACACCTGCGTTACTAATTCGATGCAACGATGAACCACCGAGAGGATAATCGCAATGATCCGGCTAATCGCTCTGATGCTAATGCTTGGCCTGTTGGCAACGGGATCGGCGCGCGCGCAAGGCACCGGATCGCCAACGCTCGATGCCGTTCGCGCGCGTGGCTTTTTACTGTGCGGCACGTCGGGCGAGATCGTCGGGTTCTCGTTGGTCGACAGCACGGGCGTGATGCGGGGGCTGGACGCCGATAGCTGCCGCGCGATTGCCGCGGCCGTGCTGGGTGACGCGGAGAAAATCAAATACGTGCCGCTGACGGCGCAGAACCGTTTCACCGCGCTGCAATCGGGCGAGGCGGACGTGCTAATCCGCAACACCGGCTGGTCGCTGTCACGCGAAACCAGCCTCGGTCTGCTGTTCGCCTCGATCAATTTCTGGGACGGCACGAGCATTATCGTCAAAACCGCGTCGGGCGTGAAATCGGTGACGGGTCTCGGCGGAGCGACGATCTGCGTCCGCCCCGGCACGACGACGGAGCTGGACCTTGCTGACTGGGCACGGAGCGCCGGCATCAAGTTCACGCCCGTGCTGATCAACGAGATCTCCGCAGTGCAGGACGCGTTCCTCTCCGGCCGCTGCGATGCCTACGTGACCGACAGCTCCCAGGTCGCCGGATTTCGCTACAGGCAGGGCCCACGCGCGAGCGAGTTGACCATTCTGCCCGAGCCGATTGGCACCGGCCCATCAGGCGCGGCGGTGCGCAAGGGCGACGACAAATGGTTCGACATCGTGCGTTGGACGCACTTCGCCCTGGTGACCGCGGAAAACCTCGGCGTCACGAGCAAGAACGTGGACAGCTTCGCGACGACGGCGAACCCGGACATCAAGCGACTGCTCGGGCAGGAAGGCGGTCTCGGCAAGTCGATGGGGCTGGATAATCGCTGGGCGTATCAGGCGATCAAGCAGGTCGGCAATTACGGCGAGATGTTTGAGCGCAACATCGGCCCACTCGGCCTACCGCGCGGGCCGAACCGGCTTGCGTCACAAGGCGGGTTGCAGTTCTCCCCGCAACTGCGCTGACGCGGGCGCGCCGGCGTCAGCCGTCGGCGCGCGGCACCCACGGGATGCGGGCGACCGCGATCCCGTCATCGCGGAGCTGCTCGGCCTCGGTCTCGGTCGTCTCGCCGAAGATGCCGCGGGACGGCGCCTCGCCGCTATGGATGCGGCGCGCCTCGGCCGCGAAGCCCGGCCCGACATAGTCGCAGGTCCGCTCCACCTCGGCCCGCAGCCGCTGCAACACGGCGCGCACATGGTCCGGCAAAGGCGCGTTGGTCGCAACGGGCGGGGCCGCCGGCACTGGTGCGGGCGATGCGGCGGGGGCGGATGGCGCGGCCGGCGCGGGCTCCGCCGCGCGGCGGGTGGCGACGTGGGGCGCCATCAGGGCGCGGGAGACCGACGTCGTGCCGCAAACGGGGCACGCAAGCAGCCCCGCCGCGACCTGCGCGTCAAACGCGGCGCTGTCGCGAAACCAGCCCTCGAACTCGTGCGCGCCGTCGCACCGGACACGATAGTGGATCATCGTGTCACAAGACTTAGGCAGCTCTTAGCAGCCCGTCCAGCCGCCCCGCGTGATCGAGCGCGATGAGATCGTCGCAACCGCCGATATGGTGCGTGCCGATGAAGATCTGGGGCACCGTGGTCCGCCCGCCTGACCGGGCGATCGCCTGAGCGCGCGCTGGCGTGCCATGCGGCGCGTTGATCTGCCGGTATTGCACGCCCTTGCTGTCCAGCAACCGCAGCGCGCGCACACAGTAGCCGCAGCCGGGTTGCGTGTAGATTTCAATCGTAGGCGTCACTGTCGGCTCCTCTCCCGGCGCCCGTTCGGGCGTCTTCAGACGCCGATATGTTCCGCCGCCCCTTCGCGTGCAATGCGCGTGTAACGAAGGTCAGCCTAGCTCTGGCGTTCAATCCGACGGTCCGCCCCGCCGTGTCAGGCCGTCTCAGGGACCATCGCCTCGCGCAGCGCGTCTTCGGCCCGCCGCAGCTCGGCCGGCACGGTGGCGGCGAGCGTGGTCGCGGTCGCGACATCCTCGCGGTTCGCGGCATTCATCACGGCGCGCAGCACCTGCTCGAGCGCCGCCATCGCGTAGCCGCCGGCGATGCCGGCCATCGCATGGGCCTCCGCCTCAATCCCGGCGGCATCGCCCTCGGCGAGGCGCGCCTCGAGGGCGGGCGCCCGCTCGCGCAACTCGGCGAGGCAACCATCGACGAGCCGGGACAGTACGTTAGGCGGCAGGTTCGTGCGCAGCTCCGCCAGCCGGTCACGATCGAGCGCGGGCACGTCGACGGTGGGCGCCGCCGCGGGCCTGGCCACAGCGACTTGGCGTCCAGGCCAGGCAAAAGTTGCGATCGCGTCGAGCAAACGCGCCGCATCGACTGGTTTACCAACCATATCGTTGGCCCCGGCCTCGATACAGCGGAGCCTGTCGTCCTCCGACACGTTGGCGGTCAGCGCGACAATCGGCAGCACGCGTGCCGGCGCCGCCATCGCGCGGATGCGGCGCGTCGCCTCGAGACCGCTCATGCCGGGCATAAAGATGTCCATCAGCACGAGGTCGTACGGTCGACGTGCCACCATCGCGAGCGCCTCTTCGCCGCTGCTCGCGATCTCGACCCGGTGGCCGTCGCGGCGGAGCATAGTCGCGGTCAGGATCTGGTTCGCGACGATATCCTCGACCAGCAGGATATGCGTGCGCGGCAATGGCCGCCGCCGCACCTGCCGTTCGGAGCCCGCGCCGGACAGGTCTCGCGGCAGCGCCGCCGGCTGTTCGAGCGGCAGGCTAAACCAGAACTCATTGCCGGTCTCGGCGCCGGTCGCGTCCGTCGCCGGCCGGTAGCCGATGTCGCCGTCCATGAGCGCCGCGAGCCGCTGGCAGATGGCGAGACCAAGTCCGGTGCCGGGTTGGCCGCCCGCGCCCGCGTCCTCGAGCCGCGAGAACGGCTGAAACAGCCGGGAGCGAGCCGCGGCGCTGATGAGCGGCCCCTGATCGCGCACGGCGAGGCGCAGCATCGTTCGGCCGCCGACGCTGCGTGTCTCGGCGACGACCTCCACTAGACCCGGCCCCGCGAATTTCGCGGCGTTGCTGACAAGGTTGATCAGCACCTGCCGCAGCCGTCCCGCATCGCCATAGATGAGGTCCGGCACGCCCGCCTCGATCTGCCGGGCAAGCACAATCCCGCGCGTCGCGGCCTGGGCGCGGAACATCTCAACTGTGCCGTCCAGCAGGGCCGACAAGACGAAGCTGCTCGGCCGCAGCACGAGGCGCCCGGCCTCCATCTTCGACATCTCCAGGATGTCGCTGATGAGCGTCAGCAGCGCGTCGCCGGCCTGCGCGGCCATGTCGATCATCCGCCGCTGGCCGGGCGACATCGGCGTCTCGGACAGTAGCGCGAGGCTGCTCAGCACCGCGTTCAGCGGCGTGCGGATTTCGTGGCTGACGGTCGCGACGAAGCGGGATTTGGCCTCGGTCGCCGCCTCCGCCATCTCGCGCGCCCGGTGCAGCGCTTCCTCGCCCTGCTTGCGGGTGGTGACGTCGGTATAAAGCGTGACATAGCCGCCATCCGGGAGCAGCGACCGGCGCAGCTCGATCGTCCGTCCGTCCGGGCGCGTCCGCTCGATTACCGGCGGATGGCTTCGCGAGGTGAGGTAGGTGATCCGGCGCTTGACCTCGGCGTCGATGTCGACCGGACCGAACTCCCCTAGCTCGGCCTGCGCGCGCAGGATCTCATCCATCGGCGTACCGACCCGGAGCAGCGACGTCGGCACGCCGGTAAACTCGCTGAAATGCGCGTTCCATTGCAGGAGGCGGAGCTCAGGATCGAGCATCATCACGCCGTCGGTCATCCCCGCGAGCGTGGCCTGCAACTCGGCCGCTCGGGCGTCGGCGCGGGCGCGGGCGGCTTCGAGATCGGCGTTCGCGCGGGCGAGCACCGCCCGGTCCCGATCGAGGCCGACCTCACGCGAGCGAGCGGCGACAACCTCGCGCAGCAGCACGCTGGACAGAACGAGGATCAGGCCGGTGATGCCCGCGGCGAACAGCCGCGCGCCATGCTCCCACGCCAGCGTCGTCCGCATCGCCTCTTCTTCATCGAAGCCGACGACGACCACCAGGTCGCGGTCGGCAACCTTGCGGAACCCGTGGATGCGCGCCACGCCGTCAGGCGCCGAGGGACCGACCCACGTACCGTTCGGCGCGCCGAGTAGCGCCTCAAACATCGGGCTGTCCTTGACGCTGTCACCCGGACCGTCATCCGCCCCCGGGCCGACGAGCGCGCGGATCTGCCCGTCCCTGGTGCCGATGAGTGCAACGAGGCCGCGCTTGCCGAGATCCGCCTCGTGATAGAACCGGGTCAGCGCGCCGGTGTCGTACGAGACGCCGATCACGCCGGCGAAGGTGCCGGTCGGCGTGTCGAGGCGCCGCGCCATGTTCATCTGGAGCCGTTTCGTGATCAGCCCGCGCGTGGACGGGCCGATGAACATCTCATGCGTGTCGGCCGCCAGCGACTTTTCGTACTGGAAATAGTCGCGCTTGCTGATGTCGACGCCGACCAACTCGGGCCGCGTGCTCTCGCGGATGATGCCGTTCGCGTCGGCAATGAAGATGTGCAGCGACAGGTCGCCGATCAGGACGGCACTGTGCCGCCAGGACGCGATGTCGAATGTCTCGGGGCTGACTTCCCACTCGCGCTCGAGGATGCGGAGCGTTTGATCGAGCGCCAGCAGTTGGCCGCGCAGCTGGTCCTCGAACGCGAGCGCCTGGTTCGAGGCGTCCGCTTCCTGCCTTGCGATTGCTTGTGTGCGCTGGGCATAAATCGCGTCCATGGCACCCAGCCAGGCGAGCGCGATCAGGATCGCGGCCCAGACAAGGATCCCGATCCGGGTCGCAAACTGACGCCGCCCGCCGCCTTTCAATCGACGCACCCCCCAGACCACAGCGCTCTAACTTCCTACTTAAGCGGGAAGCGCGGGGTTACACAACCGCCGATTGGATACTTCGCGCATGACGCGTTACGGCGGGCCAAGCCGCGCCTTGCCTCGCCGCCCCCCGCGTGTATGGTCCGCCCGCGCGGCACGGCGTGTCGGCGCGGTGCCCGACAGAGGATGCGATGGCGAAAATCAAAGTGAAGACCCCGGTTGTCGAACTCGACGGGGACGAGATGACCCGGATTATCTGGGGGTTCATCAAGGATAAGCTGATCCTTCCGTATCTCGACATCGACCTCAAGTATTACGATCTCGGGATTGAGCATCGCGACGAAACAGACGACAAGGTTACAGTCGACGCCGCCAACGCGATCAAGCAATACGGCGTCGGCGTCAAATGCGCGACAATCACGCCCGACGAGGCGCGGGTTGTCGAGTTCAAACTGAAGCGCATGTGGCGGAGCCCGAACGGCACGATCCGCAACATTCTCGACGGCACTATTTTCCGCGAGCCGATTATTTGCCGCAACGTCCCGCGCCTCGTCCCGCATTGGAGCGAGCCGATCGTCATCGGCCGCCACGCCTACGGCGATATCTACCGCGCGACCGAAATGCGCATCCCCGGCCCCGGCCGCGTGCGGCTGGTCTATGAGCCGGCCGATGAGAGCGAGCGGGCGCAAATCTTGTCGGTGCACGAGTTCAAGGGACCGGGCATCGCGATGGGGATGCATAACACGCGCGCGTCGATCGAAGGGTTCGCCCGCGCGTCCTTCAACTATGGTCTCGCCCGTAACTACCCGGTCTATCTCTCGACCAAGAACACGATCCTGAAGTCCTACGACGGCACGTTTAAGGACATCTTCGAGGAGGTCTTCGACCGCGAGTTCCGCGCCCAGTTCGACGCCCGC
>CAYSTX010000080.1:5012-13603 GCA_964434035.1 uncultured Acetobacteraceae bacterium | reverse complement strand
CGATAGCGCGTCCGGGCCGTCAGCTCCTGGCCCATGTAGCAACCCTTCGTCCACGAAATGCCGTTTAGCGGGTCAAACCCCGCCTCCATCAGCACCGTCCGCTCCGGCTCGAGGTCGGGCGGCCCGTCCGGCAGGCCGAGCGCAAGCCGGTGCGCGTCGTAGTCGCCGGCATTGGCGTTGGTCGGGATCTCCTCGGCGGCGAGGATCCGCCAGCCCGCTTGCGCGAGCCGCGGATCGGGTGTCGCGAGCGCCCGGGACGGCAGCGAGGGTAGCCCGTCGCCCCATGCGGCGAAAACCCGCCAGTCATCCGACCGGTCGGAGACCGTCACCGCGGAGCGCAGGCGGTACCGGCCGAGTCGCTGGACGAGCGAGGCGGCACCATCCCGCCGGCACTCGAGGAGCAGCCGATCGCCGCCGTCGAAGATGAAGAAGTCGGCGAGATACTTACCCTGCGGCGTCAGCAGCGCGGCCCAGACCGCGCGGCCGGGCGCCGCTTCCGTCACGTCATTTGATACCAGCCCCTGCAGGAATGCCTGCCGGTCCGGCCCCGCCACTTCGACCACGCCGCGCCCTGGGAGCGCCGCGCAGTGCTGGTCGCTGTTCTGTTTCATCAACACTGAAGACGCCTCGGTTAAGATTTCGAGCCTCGCACATGTGGTGCGCCCGCGTTAACAAGCGCGCAATGACGCCGCGCCGCCGACCATTGCCGCTTTCCGCCGCCCGATGAGGGTCGCTCACCTGATGGCTGGCGCGCCCGAAGGCGGCGCCGAACTGTTTTTCGAGCGCCTCGTCATCGCATCGCACGAGGCGGGCGATGACGTTCTGCCGATCATCCGCCCGGAACCCCGCCGCCTCGCCCGGCTCCGCGCGGGCGGGCTCGCGCCCGCGACGCTCAGCTATGCGGCGATTGACCCGACCACGCGGCTCAAGCTGACGCGGCTGCTGCGCCAGTTTGCGCCGCGGGTGGCCGTCGCCTGGATGAGCCGTGCCGCGGGCGCCGCTCCGCCCGGCGACTGGGTGCTGGCCGGACGGCTCGGCGGCTACTACGACCTGCGGCACTATCGGCGCTGCGACCATCTCATCGGCAATACGCGCGGTATCGCGCGTTGGTTGGTGGAGCAAGGGTGGCCATCGTCGCGCGTCCACTATTTGCCGAACTTTGCGGCCGACCTTGGCAGGAGCCGTCCGGCGCCGCGCGCCGCGCTTGGCGTGCCCGACGGGGTGCCGTTCCTGCTGGCGCTCGGGCGCCTGCATCGCGACAAGGCGTTCGACGTTCTAATCCGCGCTATGACGCACCTCCCTCACGCATATGTGCTGATCGGCGGCGAAGGCCCGGAACGCGGCGCGCTTGAGGCGCTGGCACGGCGTGAGGGCGTTTCCGACCGCGTCCTGCTTCCCGGTTGGAGCGGCGAGATCGGACCGTTGCTTGCCGCCTGTGATGTGTTTGTGTGCCCGTCACGCCTCGAACCACTCGGCAATGTCGTGATCGAGGCGTGGTCCGCCGGCCGTCCTGTCGTCGCGGCCGACAGCTACGGTCCGGCCGAATTGATTACGGATGGGCAAGATGGACTTCTCGTTCCGATGGAGGACGGAAGCGCTCTCGCGGATGCCATCGCGTCTCTGCTAGGGGATAGCGGGCGCGCGGCGGCAATCGCGATGGCGGGCCGTGCCCGTTACGCTGCCGCGTTCGCCGAAGCGCCCGTGCTTGCTGCGTGGCGCGACTTCCTGCGGACGGTGGAGAAAGCCTGAATGTGCGGTATTGCCGGCTTGATCCTGAACGCCAACGCCCCGGCGCCGGATGCGGCCCTGCTCGACGCGCTGGCGCTGCCGCTCGCACATCGCGGGCCGGACGGACATGGGCACACTGTCGTCGGCCGCGTCGCGCTGGTGCACAACCGGCTGTCGATCATCGATCTGGTCACCGGCGATCAGCCGCTGTTCGCGGGACCCGCGGCGCTCGTTGCGAACGGTGAGGTTTATAATTACCGCGAACTCCGCGCAGCGATGCCGGGCACCGCCTTCACGACGATGTCCGACTGCGAACCGCCGCTGCATCTGTGGCTGACCGACGGCACTGCCTTCGCCGACCGGCTGCGCGGCATGTATGCCATCGCAATCCACGACCGAGCCGCACGCTCCGTCACGCTGACGCGCGACCCGTTCGGCATCAAGCCGCTCTACGTCGCGCCGATCGAAGATGGCTTGGCCTTTGCTTCCGAGCCACGCGCTCTTCTCGAAAGTGGGCTGGTCGCGCGACGCGTGCGCCCGCGCGTCCGGGAAGAATTGTTGCAACTGCAATTTACCACGGGCGTCGAAACTATTTTCGAAGGTATCGAGCGCGTCCTGCCGGGAGCGACGCTTACCTGCGCCGATGGCCACGTCATCGACCGCCGGCAGACGCCGATCCTGCCGGAAGGTGGCCCCGAGGAGATTGACGAGGAAACGGCGATCACCCGCCTCGACCGCGCGCTTGAGGAAAGCGTCGATCTGCATCAGCGCAGCGACGTACCTTACGGCATGTTCCTCTCAGGCGGCATAGATAGCTCGGCCCTGCTCGCGATGATGGCGCGGCTGAACGATCAGCCGGTGCTCGCCTACACCGCCGGCTTCGACAGCCCGGGTGTCGCGGACGAGCGCGCGCACGCGGCGACCGTCGCCCGTGCCTGCGGCGCCCATCACGAGTCGATCGAAGTGACCGAGGCGATGTTCTGGCGGCACCTGCCGGAAATCGTCGCCTGCATGGATGATCCAGCGGCCGATTACGCGATCATTCCGACATGGTTCCTTGCCCAGCGGGCGCGGCAGGACGTGAAAGTCGTCCTGTCCGGCGAAGGCGGAGACGAAATCTTCGGCGGCTATGGCCGGTACCGGCAGGCGATGCGGCCCTGGTGGCTCGGCGGGCGCATCATGCGCGGGCGCGGTAATTTCGAGCGGCTGGACGTGCTGCGCGAGCGGCCGACGACGTGGCGCGACGGCATCGCCGCGTCGGAGACGCAAGCCGCCGGGGGCGGACGGTCCCGCCTCGCCGCCGCGCAGGCGACCGACATTGCCGACTGGCTGCCGCACGATCTGCTGCTGAAGCTCGACCGCTGCCTGATGGCCCACGCGATCGAGGGGCGGACGCCATTTCTCGACCGCGGCGTCGCCGAGGCGGCGTTCCGCCTGCCGGATACGATGAAGATGCGCGGCCGCATGGGGAAGTGGGTTCTGCGGCGCTGGCTTGAACGCACGCTGCCGGTGGCGCAGCCCTTCGCACCCAAGAAAGGTTTCACCGTACCGGTCGGCGCGTGGATCGCGGCGCAGGGCGGTCGCCTCGGCCCGCTGGTCGCCCGCCAACCGGGTGTCGCCGAGATCGCCGATCCTGGACGGGTCGAGACGCTGTTTCGCCGCGCCGGCTTCCGGAGCCGGAACGGAATGGCGTGCTGGATACTCCTGTTCTATGCACTCTGGCACCGCCGACACATTCTCGGCCTGGTGCCGGAGGGTGACGTGTTCGACTGCCTCTCGGCCGTCTGAGGCGGCTGCGCGGCGCATCCGGCGGGCTCGCGACGCGTGACATCGCCGCGGTGAACTGACGCCGCTGCGCCTCAGCCGGTGCCGATAAGCTCCGCCACGCGCCGCAGGTCGGCAATGAATGCCGCGTATTCGCGGATTTTGCTCGCCTCGTCGGGCAGACGCAGCAGAAACGATGGATGCACGGTAACGAGCGCCGTTTTGCCGTCTGCCATTGGAATGGGCTGTCCCCGCTCGCGCTGGATTGTCACCGTCCGGCCGAGGACGGCACGCGCCGCCGTCGCGCCGAGCAGGACGAGGACAGTGGGACGAACGGTCGCCATCTCGACATCGAGCCACGCCTTGCAGGCGACGATCTCCGTGGTGTCCGGCTTGCTGTGGATCCGGCGTTTGCCGCGCGGTTCGAATTTGAAATGCTTCACCGCATTCGTGACGTAGGTCCGCCTCCGGTCGAGACCAACTTCGGCTAGCGCCCGGTCGAGCATCTGCCCGGCCGGGCCGACGAACGGGCGGCCCGCCAGATCCTCCTGATCGCCCGGCTGCTCGCCGATCAGCATTACACGCGCATCGGTCGGTCCTTCGCCGAAGACGACCTGCGTCGCCCGCTCCCAAAGATCGCATCGCCGGCACTGCGCAGCCTCGTCCGCCGCCGCGGCGAGCGGCGAGTCGGGTGGGGTTGCCGACAAGGTCGGCGCGGGCGGTCGCTGCGGCTTGCGACGAGGCGCGGTCCCCTGCACCTGGCCGATCATCGCGTCGGTGCGGCTGCCTGTTTCGCCGATCAGGTCGGGAATGGCCGCCGCCTCCGGCAAGTTGCGCCAGTATTTGCGCGGCATTTCGGACTCCATCGCGCTACCCGTCAGCCGGGCCGGATCGAAGAGGTTGCTGTAACAGGCGCGCCAATGGGCTTCGAGCGCATTGTCGTCGGACATATCGGCGCGGCTCACGCCCGGCCCGAGGGCGAGTGTCGTGCCGTCCCAATGCGCGCTCCGGTCGGGCGTCAGAATCGACCAGACCATGGTTGCGAGCCGGCGGACAAAGAACGGTGCGTTCGCCTCGACAATGAAATGGTCGGGCTCGAACCACGCAACGTGTCGCAGCCCGTCCGGTTCCTCGACGGCGCGAAACCGGACGAAGTCACGCATCCTCTGCATGTCGCGCCGCACCGAGGAGGACAGATGCTGCGCGCGGATGACCATGGGGTCGGTTGTCGCGTCGAGCAGCGTGCGCTCGCCGTGATGGATCCGCCAGATCATCGCGTAGAGCAGCGCGAACCGAGCCGGCTCTCGCGCGAGGATGACAAGCCGAGCGAGATCGACCATCGCGCGCGGGACGCGGAACTCGCCGCTCGCCTCGGGGAGCACGAATTCGGTCGCGAGCAGATCGTCGGGCGTCGCCACCGACCAGGCGATCGAATCCGGCGGCACACCCGACAGCACCAGTGCCCGCGTCGCCAGACGCCAGCAGTCGAAATCCGTCTCCTCGCGCAGAACGACGCTCTGCACCGCGTGCATCCTTCAGTCGAACAGAACGGCCTGGGCCAGCGCGCCGGGCTTGATGCGCCGCGCGTCCCTCGCCTCGTCGATGCGTGTCCGATTGTCGGCCATCGAGCGCCCGATACTACCTACATCTTCCTCAAGCGCGAGCCGGCTCAGGCTCGTCTCGGCCGGAAGTTCGACGACAGCCGGTCGCGCGGCATGGCGCTCAGCGTCGGCCAGCAGTACAGGTCCGCGTCTGGGATCGTCTTGAGATGTCTCCGTTTTTACATCTTTGTTCTGGCCCTCAACGGGGCAAGTCAAGCCTCGTCGGATCGCGTATGATGACCTCACGAACGGGAGAGAAACGCATGGGCAGTCGGTTCTGGGGCAATGCGTGGCTTCTACTCGCGCTCGCCAATCTGTTCTGGGCGGGGAACGTGATCATTGGGCGGGCCGTTTCGGCGGACATCCCGCCGATCACCTTCACCGCCTTTCGCTGGGGCGGCGCGTTTCTGCTGGCACTTCCGCTCGCCTGGCCGCATCTCCGGCGGGACCTGCCGGTGTTGCTGCGACGGTGGCCCTACATGGTCATGATGGGCCTCGCCGGGTACGCGATCTTCAACGCGATGTCGTACCACGGTATGCACGACACGACCGCGCTCAACGCGCTGCTAATGCAATCCGCGATGCCGCTGCTGGTCCTGCTCTGGATGTTCGCCCTGTTCGGTGAGCGGCCGGGGCCGTTGCAGGTCGTGGGCGTGGCGCTGTCGATCGGGGGCGTCATTGCCATCGCGACCCGCGGAACGCCGTCGGCGCTCGCCCGGCTTGCGCTCAATTCCGGCGACGTTTGGGTGCTGAGCGGCCTTGTCCTCTACTCACTTTATTCGGCGCAGCTGCGTCGGCGGCCGTCCGTGCATCCGCTGAGTTTCCTCGCCGTCGCGTTCGGCATCGCGACGCTCTTTCTGGTGCCGCTCGCGCTCATCGAACGCGCGGCCGGAAACACCGTCGCGGGTGGGATCGGCTCGGCGCTCGCGATCCTTTACACCGCGACGCTGCCGTCCTTTGTCTCGACCCTGTTCTTCAACCGTGGCGTCGAGCTGGTCGGACCGAGCCTCAGCGGTCAGTCGGCGCATCTGATCCCCTTATTCGGGAGTGTAATGGCGGTAGCATTGCTGGGTGAGCAGTTCCGGCCGTATCACGCAGTCGGGATCGTCCTCATCGGCGCTGGCATCGTGCTCGCGTCACGTGGCCGCCCGGTTACCGGCTCGCCGCCGGGGCGGACGCGGGCCGCGACGCTCACGCTGGTCGCCGGCCTCACGATGAGCGGGACGGCTTTGGCGGCCGATCCCGCCCCCCCGCCCGTTGCGCCACCGCCTGCCGCGCAGCCGGCTCCGTCCGTCCCGCCGCAACCGAACCCGGCCCAGCCCGCGCAATCCCGGACCGCTCCGGACCCGACCACCGCGCCGACGCCTGCGCCGGCCCCGGCCCCACCACCTCAGGCGACGCCGAAGCCAGTCGCGCCGATGCCGCACCCGCCGCCGGCCCAGGTTCAGCCGATGCCGGGCGAATCGATGGTCGCCGTTCTCGGCAGCCCCGTGTTTGGCCCCGACAAAAAGGAGATGGTCGGCCACATTGTCGACGTTCTGGTCGACCAGGAAGGCCGCCCCGAGGCCGCCGTGATTGATGTCGGCGGCTTTCTCGGGCTTGGCAGCCGACAGGTTGCGGTCGACTGGTCGAGCCTCCATTTCCTGCCGGCAGATCACGACCACCCGATCCTGCTGACGCTCACGGCGGACCAGATCAAGGCCGCCCCGGCCTATCACGAGCCCGCCGCCGCTGCCCCGATCGCTGTGGTTAAACCCGCTATGCTGCCCACCCCTCCGGCCACGACCCCTGCCGCAACCGCTCCGCCGCCGGCGCCGCCCGCGGCAAGTCCGACGCCGACACCCGCACCGACACCGTCCCCACCAACCCCGCCGGCCACGACCACCGCGCCGAAGTCCTGAGGGATGGCGGCACCGAAGCCGGGCTCGCGCGGGCTCGATTGGCTCAACTTCTTCGTCGCCGACGTCCAGACCGGCTTCGGGCCGTTTGTCTCGGTCTATCTCGCCGAGCAAAAGTGGACGCAGCTCCAAATCGGCGTCGCTCTGACGATCGGTACGGCCGTTTCGCTCATCGCGCAGGTACCAGCGGGCGCGCTGGTCGACGGTGTCCGGTCGAAACGGCTGGTCGTCGCAGCCGGGGTCGGCGCCGTCACGCTCAGCGCACTGTTGCTGGCGCTCGCCCCCGGACGGCTGCCCGTCGCGTTCGCGGAAATTCTGCACGGCGGGGCGAGCTGCATCATTGGGCCGGGCATCGCGGCGATCAGCCTGCGTCTCGCCGGGCGCGCGATGCTTGGCGACCGGCTCGGCCGCAACGCCCGCTTCGCCGCCGTGGGCAACGGCATCGCCGCCGGCGTAATGGGCGTCATCGGCTCGTCCATCGGGAGCCAGGCGGTCTTCTGGATGACAGCCGCACTCGGCGTTCCGGCCCTGATCGCGCTGTCGACCATTCCGACCGCGCCGGCCTCGCGCCGTACGCGGGTGGCCAAGCCGTTCGACCTCGAGGGCGTACGGGCGCTGCTGACGGATCGCCGGCTGGTCGCGTTCGCGATATGCGCGCTGCTCTTTCACCTGTCGAATGCGGCCATGCTGCCGCTGGCGGCCGCGCAGGTGACGAAACAGGCCGGTTCGTTGGCCGATACGCTCATCGCCGCATGCATCGTCGTCCCGCAGGCGGTCGTCGCCGCAATATCGCCCCTCGTCGGCCGTCTTGCCTCGTCGCATGGGCGAAAGCCGCTGCTGCTCCTCGGCTGGGGCAGCTTGCCGGTGCGCGGCGTGTTGATGGCGGCGTTTCCCGGCCCGGCCGCGCTGGTTGCTGCACAGACGATCGGCGGCATCAGCGCGGCGGTTTTCGGCGTTTTGCTGCCGCTTATCGCGGCCGACGTCACCGCGCGGAGCGGACGGCTCAATCTGGCGATCGGGCTGATCGGCGTGCCGATTTATGTGGGGGCGGCGCTCAGCACGAGCATCGGCGGCGCGGTCGCGACCGATGCCGGAACGCCCATGGCCTTCCTTGTGCTCGCGGCGATCGGTCTGGTCGGCATGGCGATGATCGGGCTCGGAATGCCGGAGACGCGGCCGGCCGACGAGTGGCTCCGCGTCAGAGCGAGGCGAAGCCCATCGCCTGCCGCATGAACATCCGCTTCAGCCGCGGCATCCGATCGACCGCGCCGATGCCGATTCGCCGCGCCGCCGTCAGCACCGGATTGGCCGTGCTGAACAACCGGTCGAGCCCGTCGGTCGCCGCCATCATCAGCAAATTGTCCGGCCGCCGCGCCCGCTGATACGCGGCGAGCAGCCGATCCTCGCCGGGGTCGTCGCCGTGGACCAGCGCTCGCGCGACGAGGCCGGCGAGTGCGTCGGCGTCGCGGAAACCGAGGTTCAGGCCCTGCCCCGCGATCGGATGGATACCGTGCGCTGCATCGCCGACCAGCGCGAGCCGCGTCGCCCAGTACCGGTGCGCGTGCATCGCCGAGAGCGGGTAGAACCAGCGCCGCCCAAC
>CAYSTX010000080.1:3376-4912 GCA_964434035.1 uncultured Acetobacteraceae bacterium | reverse complement strand
CCGTCCGCTTCGGCGAGACGGCGGTTGAGCGCCATCCGCAGCATTCGCGCCTCGACCATCCAGCCGAATGGCGTCGCTTCCTCGTCCGTGCCGGGCGCGACCGCGTCGAGATGGTCGAAGTGCAGATGAAGACGTGAGGCCGGGCGGCCCGGACGGCCGTCGGAGACGCGGATGTTGACGATCGGGCCAGCCGCTGATGGCAGCGCGTCCCAGATGCCTGCTTCAGCCAGGAGCGCGCGGGATCCGGCGGCGATGGCATAGGCGCGGCCGTCAAACGCCGGGTGCTCCATCGGCGGCAAGCTCGCGCGATCTGTCACCAGCACCCGCGCGCCGCGCGCCGCCAACAAGCAGGCGAGCGTGCCGCCCACCGGCCCCGCGCCGACCACGCAGACATCAACCTCGTCGCCAGCCGCCACGATCCAACCCTCCTGGGTCGCATGCCTAAAATTCAGGCAGCCGTCTTTTGGTCTCGGTGCCCGTGATCGCATCATGCGAGAGCGCCAAACGGGCAGCACCGTCTGCTGCCGTCAAGTGCAACCCCTCCGCGACGACCGCGAGGCCGTCCGAAATCGCGGCACGGTTCTTGAACCAAAAAATCGTAACTGAAGCCGCGCACGACTGTCACGTGGGCACGCCGGCCGGCTCGGGAAGCACGGGAACAGGAGGCCGTCAGCCCGATGAAGCTCATTATGGCGATTATCAAGCCGTTCAAGCTTGACGATGTGCGCGAGGCGCTGACGCCGCTTGGCGTGCAGGGCCTGACAGTGTCCGAGGTCAAAGGCTTCGGCCGGCAGAAGGGTCAGACAGAAATTTACCGTGGTGCCGAGTATCACGTGAGCTTTCTGCCGAAGGTGAAGATCGAGGTCGCCGTGCCGAGCGACATGGCGGAACAGGTCGTGGAAGCCATCACGAAGGCCGCGCACACCGGGAAGATCGGCGACGGAAAGATCTTTGTGCTCGAGATCGAACGCGCGATCCGGATCCGCACCGGCGAGACCGACGCCGAGGCTCTGTGACGACTGCCACGACACCTCAAAGGGTAAAAAGGATGATCAAAACTCGCTCTCTCCAGGGGGTGCTGGCTAGCGCAGGCGTATTTCTTCTTGCGTTCCCCGCCCTCGCCCAGGCGCCCGCAGCCGCGCCGGGCGCGCCGGCGGCAGCCGCAGCCCCGGCCGCCGCTGCGGCTGCCGCCGTCGCCGCAAAGATTGATAACGGCGACACGGCTTGGATGCTCACGAGCACGGCGCTCGTGCTGCTGATGACGATTCCGGGCCTCGCTCTCTTTTACGGCGGGATGGTTCGGAAGAAGAACATCCTCGCGACGCTGATGCAGTCCTTTACCATCTGCTGCCTCGTCACGATCGTCTGGATGGTCGCTGGCTACAGTCTCGCCTTCACGAACGGCAATGCCTACATCGGCGATCTCTCGCGCCTGTTTTTGCACGGCATAGCCGACCACATCAGCAAGGGCGGCGACGCAGCCTTCATCCTCGGCGCCGGCAGCGACAACGCGCAGCCGCAGACGGTGCCCGAGAC
>CAYSTX010000080.1:0-3276 GCA_964434035.1 uncultured Acetobacteraceae bacterium | reverse complement strand
CCTTCATCCTCGGCGCCGGCAGCGACAACGCGCAGCCGCAGACGGTGCCCGAGACCGTCTACATGATGTTCCAGATGACGTTCGCAATCATCACGCCGGCGCTGATCGCGGGCGCGTTTGCGGATCGCATGAAGTTCTCCTCGATGTGCGTCTTCATGATTCTATGGTCGCTGTTGGTCTATTCGCCGATCGCACACTGGGTTTGGAGCGCGACGGGCTGGGTCGGCGGGCTCGGCGTGATCGACTTCGCGGGCGGCACGGTCGTTCACATCAACGCCGGTATCGCAGGACTGGTCTGCGCCCTCGTACTCGGCAAGCGTCTCGGCTACGGGCAAGACAACATGGCGCCGTATAACCTCGCCTACGCGGTGATCGGCGCTTCGCTGCTCTGGGTCGGTTGGTTCGGGTTCAATGCAGGTTCGGCTGTCTCAGCCGGTGGACGCGCGGGCATGGCGATGACCGTGACACAGATCGCGACCGCGGCTGCCGCGCTCGGCTGGATGTTCGCGGAGTGGGCCGCCAAAGGGAAGCCGTCGGTGCTCGGCGCCATCTCGGGCGCGGTTGCCGGCCTCGTCGCGATTACGCCGGCATCGGGCTTCGTCCTGCCCGGCCCATCCATCGTCATCGGCGTCGCCGCCGGCGTCCTCTGCTTCTTCGCGGCAACCAGTCTCAAGCACACGCTCGGCTACGACGACAGCCTCGACGCATTCGGCGTGCACGGTATCGGCGGCATTATCGGCGCGCTGCTGACGGGCGTGTTTGCCTACGGTCCGCTGTCGGCCACCGACGCGAACCCGGACGGGGTCGTTGGCGGACTTGCGCAGTTGAAGTTGCAGGCGATCGGCGTCTGCTCGACGCTGATCTACAGCGGCATCATGACCTTCATCATCCTTAAGGTGGTGCAGGCGGTCATGGGCCTGCGCGTCGGCCAGGAGGAGGAGCGCGAAGGTCTCGACATCGTCCTGCACGGCGAACAGGTGTTCTGACCGCGTTCCACCGGACACGCGACGCGTAATGGGGCGGGTGCCGCGTGGCGCCCGCCCTTTTTTCGTCCCGCATTTTTCTAGCGAGGCGCGACGGCGGGCGGATCTTTGCCGGACGTGCTAGGCTTGGACGTCGAATCCGTCACGGAGCCGCTTTCACTCATGCCGCCCGCCAGCCGCGCCCTGCCTCCCGCTTCCCGCCGCCTTGCCTCACCCGCGCTCGCGGCGCTGATTGGGCGCCGCGCGGCAGGCGTCGGGGGGATCGGGCTCGCGATCGCCGGCATCGCCCTGCTGCTGGCCCTCGCGAGCTATGATCCGGCCGACCCGTCGCTCGACACGGCGACCGCCCGGCACGCAACCAACCTCGCCGGCCCCGCCGGCGCGCTGATCGCCGATTTCGCGTTGCAAATGGTTGGCGCCGCCGCGGTCCTACCCGGAATCGCTCTGCTCGTCTGGGGCTGGCAGGCGACCGTCGGGCGCCGCAGCGGGCGCCTGTCCGCGCCGATCATCGCGCTGATTGTGGCCGTGCCTGTGCTCGCGGCGCTGCTCGCGTCGCTGCCGACCGGCAGCGGTCCGAACGCGGGACACTGGCCGACGGTCGCCGGCGCCGGCGGCGCGGTCGGCGTTATCCTGTCGCAGACCGCCTTCGCCGCCGGGCGCGGCGTGCTCGGCCCACTTGGGACAGTCGTGGTCGGCACACTCGGCGCGTCGCTCGCTCTGACGCTGACGGCGCTGTCGCTCGGGCTGTCCGCCGGCGAATGGCGCATCTTCGGCCGCGGCGCGGCACGGGTCGCGCGCGTCTCCGCCGATGCCGGACGTGGGATTGCCGTCGGCACCGTCTACGGCACGCGCGGCGGTCTCGCGTGGACTGGCACGCTCCTGAGCGCCCTTGCCCGTATCGTCGTGCGCCGGCGACGGCATCGCGCTGATGACGACGTGTCCCCTGACGAGGACCGCGCGTTCGGGCCGGAGTATCCGGCTGACGTCGCACCTCCGCCCTCGGCCGCCGAACGGCGCGAACCCCAGCTTGCCGCCCCACGTCTGGCGACAATACCGAGGGTCCCGACCCCGCCCGAGAGCCTGCCCGCTATCGCGGCAGCCAAACGCCCAGCGATCGCCGCCCGCGCGCTGCCGACAAAGCGCGCCGCTCAGCAGGAAGAACTACCGCTGGCCGACGCCGGCTGGCGATTCCCACCGCTCTCGCTGCTCAAGCCGCCGCCAGCCCGGCCCGCCGCCGGCCCAACGAATGAAGCGCTCGATGCCAACGCGCGTCTGCTTGAGACCGTGCTGTCCGATTACGGAGTCACCGGCCGCATCGTTGAAATCCGGCCGGGTCCGGTTGTCACGCTCTACGAGCTGGAACCCGCGCCCGGGATCCGCAGCGCCCGCGTGATCGGCCTCGCCGACGACGTCGCCCGCTCCCTCTCGGTCACCGCCGTCCGCATCGCGACCGTCCCCGGCCGCAACGTGATCGGCATCGAGGTGCCGAACGCGCGGCGTGAGACGGTGTATCTCGCGGAAGTGCTGGAAGCCGATGACGGCCAGCGCCAACCCGGCCGCCTTGCGCTCGCCCTCGGCAAGGACATCAGCGGCAGCCCCGTCGTCGCCGACCTTGCCCGCATGCCGCACCTGATGATTGCCGGCACCACCGGCTCCGGTAAGTCGGTCGGCGTCAACGCGATGATTCTGTCGCTGCTCTATCGGCTCTCGCCTGATCAGTGCCGGTTCATCCTGATCGACCCGAAGATGCTCGAACTTTCGGTCTACGAGGGCATCCCGCACCTTCTTGCGCCGGTCGTCACCGAGCCGGCCAAGGCGGTGGTCGCGCTGAAATGGACCGTCCGGGAGATGGAGCGGCGCTACCGTGCGATGAGCCAGCTCGGCGTGCGCAACATTGCCGGCTACAACGACCGGGTCACCGAGGCCCGCTCGCGCGGCGAGGTCGTGACGCGGCGGGTGCAGACGGGGTTCGATCCCGACACCGGCCGCCCGACCTTCGAGGAGCAGCCGCTGGCGCTCGAGACGCTGCCGCTCATCGTCGTCGTGGTCGATGAGATGGCGGATCTGATGATGGTCGCCGGCAAGGAGATCGAGGCGGCGGTGCAGCGCCTCGCCCAGATGGCGCGCGCCGCCGGCATTCACGTCATCATGGCGACGCAGCGGCCGTCGGTTGACGTCATCACCGGCACGATCAAGGCCAACTTCCCGACCCGGATCAGCTTTCAGGTCATCAGCAAGTTCGACAGCCGCACGATTCTCGGCGAGCAGGGGGCGGAGCAGCTGCTCGGGCAGG
>CAYSTX010000079.1:0-13669 GCA_964434035.1 uncultured Acetobacteraceae bacterium | reverse complement strand
GTCGCGGGCCGTATCGGCGCCGCGATGGCGGCCGAGATCGGCACGATGCGCGTCACCGATCAGATCGACGCGCTGTCGACGCTCTCGACCGATCCGATGAAATACTTGGTGACGCCCCGGCTGCTCGCGGGCGTGCTTGCGCTGCCGTGTCTCGTGGTCGTCGCCGACGTGCTCGGCGTCATGGGCGGCTGGATCATCGCGACTATAAAGCTCGGCTTCAACTCGACCACGTATCTGACGAATACGCTCAACTTCGTGCGGGTGGACGACGTCGCCTCGGGGCTCGTCAAGGCGGCCGTGTTCGGCTTCATCATCAGCCTGCTCGGGTGCTGGCGCGGCTATACGAGCCGTGGCGGCGCCGAGGGCGTGGGCGCGGCGACCACCGGCGCCGTTGTCGCGGCGTCGATCCTGATCCTCGCCTTCGACTACGGGCTCACCGAGCTGTTCTTCGCGCGATGAGCGACGGACGCCCGCCGATCCTACGCGTGCGCGGCCTACGGAAGGCGTTCGGCAGCAAGCAAGTGCTGGCCGGCGTCGACTTCGACCTCGATCGCGGCACCTCACTCGTCATCATCGGCGGCTCGGGTTCGGGCAAATCCGTCCTGCTGAAGTGCATCCTCGGCTTGATCGAGCCGGACGGCGGCACGGTCGAGATCGACGGCATCGACGTCCTCCGCCTGCCGCAATCAGAACAGCGGGAGGCGCGGGCGCGTATCGGGATGCTGTTTCAGAACGGCGCCCTCTTCGACAGCCTGCCGGTCTGGGAAAACGTCGCCTTCGGTCTGCTCGCGAAGGGGAAGATCAGCCGCGCCGAGGCGCGCGCCCGGGCCGGCGAATTTCTCGCCCAGGTCGGGCTTGCCGCCAGCGTCGGCGACCTCGCCCCATCGGAGCTATCGGGCGGCATGCAGAAGCGCGTCGGCCTCGCCCGCGCCATCGCGTCGCAGCCGGACATGCTGTTTTTCGATGAGCCGACGACCGGCCTCGATCCGATCATGGGCGCGGTGATCGACGGGCTGATCGTCGACTGCGTCCGCACCCTCGGGAGCGCCACGATTGCGATCACGCATGATATGGCGAGCGCGCGGCGGATCGGCGATCAGGCGGCGATGCTGCTGGGCGGCAGACTGATCTGGAAGGGTCCGGCGAGCGACCTGATGAATAGCGGGAACCCGGCGGTCGATCAGTTCACGCACGGACGCCGCGAGGGTCCGATCCACATGGAACTGCGGCGATGAGCGCCGGTCGCCTTGGCCGCCCTCTCCCGGCCTTGGCGACGCTACTGGCACTCGGCGCCGCCGGCGTGTCGCCCGACGAAGCGGCGCAACAGGTCGCCGGCTTGTTCGTGCAGGCGTGCATCGCCAACGCCGGGAGCGCCAGCGCCATCGCGGATTGGGCCGAGCACGCGGCACTGCCGACGCTGCCCGATGCCGGCCAAGCCGCTTTCCTGCGCGGCCGTGCGGGGCGTGTCTGGGACGCGACGAACCAGGCGGGGGGCAAGATGGTCGTGATCGGGCTCGCTGACGGCTCGTGCCAGGCCTCAGCGCCCGCCATCTCCCCGGTCGCGGTCGCGACGGCGCTGGAGGCGGATCTCGACCGCGTTGGGATCGAGGCGGCGGCAATCGAGCGGCGTGACCCAGCAGCGCCCAGCCTCGTCGTCCGCGCGTGGTCGGCACGGCGCGGCGCACGGGCGTGGGATCTTGTTCTCAATGCCGCGCCGACGGACCCGAGCGCGCCCATCCTGCTGACGGCGACGCGCGTCCGCTGACCTGCCGGCGTCACGTATCGAGCGGGCGGGCCTCGTCGGGCAGCATGATCGGGATGCCGTCGCGGATCGGATAGGCAAGTCCGGCGGACCGGCTAATCAGCTCCGAGTGCGCGCGGTCATATTCAAGCGGTCCCTTGGTGACCGGACAGACCAGGATCTCCAGCAGCCGCGGGTCGACGCCGGGCTCGGTCCCCGTTGCGGTAGATGGGGTCGCGGCGGTGGACTGGGTCGGGTCGGTCGGGTGCTCGGCGGGGTCGGACATGCGTTTTCAGCTCAGCTTGCGGCCATCATCAGGCTCACCGCGACCGCCCATGCGGAGCAGCGCCATCAGAATATCGGCGCGCCGGCGATCATCCGGCGCTTCCAGCAAAGCCTGTTTCTCGGCCGGCGCGAAGGGACAAATCATCGACAGAGCGGTCAACAGCGCGTTGTCCGACAGGCGGCGCACCGCCTCCCAGTTCGCATCCATCCCGCCGCGCTTAAAATAGCCGCGCAACTCGTCCATCATCGCCGTGCGGTCGATCTCGACCGCTGGCGGCTCTGGCTCGCGATCGTCCGGAAACGCCGCGAACTCGGCGTGCACGCGGCGATACCCGCGCCGCATCGGCAGCTCCTCCGTGATCGTGAACCGGCTGAGGCCGCAAAGCGTGATCAGGAAGCGGCCATCGTCGGTTTCGCTGAACGACGACAGCCGCCCGAGGCAGCCGACGCGGAACAGCGCCGGCCCGTTCGGCGTCGGTGCCGCCGACGCGTCGGGTTGGATCATCCCGAACATGCGGCCGGACGCCATCGCGTCCTCGGTCATCGCGAGATAGCGTGGCTCGAAGATATTAAGCGGCAGCTTGCCACGCGGCAGCAGGATGGCTCCCAGCAGCGGGAACACCGCGAACTCGGTCGGCAAGGCGCCCGATTCCGGACGCGAAGACGCCATCAGCTGAACAGCATTGCCGACAGTTTTCGCCGCGCTGCAATGGTCGCCGGGTCCTCAAACCCCCAAGCCTCGAAAAAGCGAAGAAGCTGAAGCCGCGCCGCGTCGTCGTTCCAGCCGCGCTCACGGCGGATGATTTCGAGCAGCGCTGCCGCTGCCTCGTCCCGCCGTTCCATCGCGTTGAGCGCCGTCGCCAGCTCATAGCGGGCTTGATGGTCGTTCGGATCGGCCGCCACTCGCGCCTCGAACCCGGCCAGACCCTCAGCGGCCGCCCGCCCCTCGGCGGCGAGCGCCAGCGCGCTGCGGGCGCCGGCGATCTCCGGGTGCTCGGCGATCTTCGCGGGGACTTGCGCGAGGGCCGCGGCCGCCTGCTCCTCCTGATCGAGCGCCAGCAGCGCCCGGATCAAACCGCCCCAGGCGTCCGCGTTTTCCGGCTCCTGTTGTAGCAGTGCGGAGAAGATCTCGGCAGCCGCCTCGGCGTCACCCTGCTCCATCGCGAGGCGCGCTTCGGACAGGAGGTCCGCCGATGGCATCTGCCCGCCCGCCATCTTGAGCAGCGATTCGACGAAGCGCTTGATCTCGCTTTCCGGCAGGGCGCCCTGAAACAGATCGGCGATCTGCCCCTGATAGAACGCAGCGACCGTCGGCACCGATTGCAGCGGCAGACCCATTTGCGTGAGCTGCGCGACCAGGGCGCGGTTGGCGTCGATGTCGATCTTGACCAGCCGCACGCGCCCGCCGGCGGCCTTCACGACCCGTTCGAGCGCCGGGGTCAGCGTTTTGCAGGGGCCGCACCACGTCGCCCAGAAATCGACCAAAACCGGCCGCTCGCGCGACGCCTCGACGACATCGCGCATGAAGCTGCGCTGATCGCCATCGATAATGAACTCGGCCTCAGGCTCGGCGCCTGGGCCGGTCCGTGATTGTCCAATTGTGGTGTCCATGGCCGGATCCTGAGCGGTTCGTTAGACGCATAAATGGACACAGACGCAATTCAGGCAAGCGTCCGCGGTTCCCAGCGCCAGCCGAATCGGCGCCGTCTTGCCAAGGCGGCCGACGCCGCTTAGGAGAGCGGGGTCGAACGGAGCGCGGGCGTAGCTCAGGGGTAGAGCACAACCTTCGAATCCCTTCGCCCGCTCCACCACAGCATGGTTCCGACCAGGCGATGCTTGATCGGCTGGCGCAGAACTGGAGCAATCTGCGGCCGCTGATCGAGCAGAAGATCGCAAGCGGAACAATATGATTGCTGCGCTGCACGCGGCCGCTAGCCAGCAAGTTCGGCCTGCCCGTCACACAACGCTGCTCGGGAATGCGTGAGCAAACATTTGCGTGTTTCTCCCTCCTCGCATGATCTTCGCGCGTTCGTCTCGCTCTGGCGGGGACACTAGATGCCAAGACGAGCTCTCGTGTTGGGGGGTGGAAACGCCTTGGGGTCCTATCTCGCCGGTGCTTATGAGGCTTTGCATAGTGCTGGCGAGCACCCCGAGTGGATTGCCGGAACCTCCGTTGGAGCTATCACTGCGGGACTGATCGCGGGCACTGCACCAGACCGACGCGTCGCCTGCCTGCGAGAGTTCTGGCAGCAGGCCACAGCCCCGGACTGGTGGCCCTGGGGAATCGGTGCGCGTTGGGGCGTTGCCCTCCAGACGCGCTTGTTTGGGCGTCCAGCGCTGTTCCATCCTAGGCTGCAACTGTCCGGTTCGCCTCAGCGCGTCGGCTTGTATGACGTTGATCCGTTACGCCGACGCCTGGAGGCCATGATCGACTTCGAGGAGTTGAACTCCGGAAAGCTGCGGATCACAGCCGTAGCTGTCGACCTCCAGACTGGAGAAGAGGTGATTTTCGATTCGACCAAGGAGCGGCTGACCGCCGACCACTTGCTTGCAAGCGCTGCTTTGATCCCGGATTTCCCGCCGGTCCGTATCGGCGACCGCTGGCTGGTCGATGGTGGGCTCGCGGCCAACGTCCCTATCGGTCTCGTATTGTCGGAGGAGCATCGCGAGGATGTGGTCTGTTACATGGTCGATTTGTTCCCCGCTGATGCGCCCGTGCCGAGTGACCTGTTTGGCATGTCAATGCGCCAGAGCGACCTGATCTTCGCCTGCCAGACGGAGCGCACGTTGCGAGCGTGCGCAGCGTTGAGCCGAAGGGGACAGCCGCAACGGACATGCACCGACGTGGTCAGGACATCGTATGCTGGTTACGCAGACGAGACGGCGATGAAGTCCTGGGATTTTTCGGAGGACGCAATCCGCCAGCGCTGGCGTGCGGGCCAGGCGGACATGGCTGCCGCTTTGCAGCACTTTCGATCGGTGCCGAGCGGCGAGCCTGGGCTGCGGATCCATCCGACTGTCAGGGCGCAGGGCCGTCCGTAAGGAGAGCCGTCGCACGGTCCATCGATCGGCCACGGCGAAGCGGTTGGCTGCGCTACGGCTTTTCGCGCCGTCGCACCACCTGGATGCTGCGACCACGTCGTAAGCCCGGCAGATCGGTCAGCTCGCGCACGCGTTTCGATCCGCTGCGTCCGCCAAGCACCCAACGTCGGCTTTACCGTCCGTAAGATCGAGCTACCGGTCGGGCACATCGGGCGTATGTCGGATGCTGCTTAGCACTCGCGTGATCGTTCTCAGGAGCGTCGCAAACGCCACCACAACACGCCCGTTCCGTCCCTGCTACATTCGGGCAAGGGCCGCTTATGTCTCCTCAGCCACGCCAGGCGCCGGTTGCGCAGTCTGATCACGCTAAAGAGCCGAGCAAGCGCGGCCTCCTGCGGGTCATCGGTACCGGAATCATAACCGGAGCGGCGGACGACGATCCGTCTGCGATCGGGACCTACGCCAGCGCCGGCGCGAAGTACGGGCTTGCGTTTCTCTGGATCGCGCCCGTCGTCCTGCCGATGATGTTCGCGGTCACCTATCTGTCCGCCAAGCTGGGGCGCGTCTACGGCAAGGGTCTGTTCGCCGTGGTGCGGGACCGCTATTCGGGTGTGGTTCTCTATCCCTTGATGGTCGGCGCCGCCATTGGCAATGTCATCGAGGCGGCCGCCGATCTCGGGGGGATTGGGGCCGCGCTGAACCTGCTGCTGCCGCTGCCGATCGCCTGGATGGTGGTGATGATCGCCGCTATTGCGGTCGCGTTCCAGCTTTTCGGGTCCTATGACCTGCTTCGCAAAATCTTTCGCTGGTTGACGCTCGCTTTGCTCGCCTACATCGGCGCCGCGATCTTGGCCAAACCGAACGTGGTTGAAGTGATGCGGGGCACATTCATCCCGCATGTGGAATTCAGCAGCGACTTTCTATCGATCATTGTCGCGTGCATCGGCACATCGCTTTCGGCCTACGTTTACACTTGGCAATCGAATCAGGAGGTCGAAGAACAGATTGCCGAAGGACGCCGCCATCTATGGCAGCGAAAAGGAGCTTCAGATGTCGAGCTAACGCGGACTCGGCGTGACGTGGGGGTGGGCATGCTTTTCTCGAATGTCATCCTCTACTTCATAATTCTGTCCACGGGCGCGACACTTCACCGCGCGGGTCATACACACGTCGACACCGCGGCGCAGGCAGCGGCGGCTCTGGAGCCGCTGGCAGGCCCCGCCGCCAAGCTTCTGTTCGCACTGGGCGTCATAGGGGTCGGCATCCTCGCGGTGCCGGTGATGACCACGGGAGCTGCGTATGACGTAGCGCAAGGTCTGGGCCGCAAGAGCACATTACACGCACAGCCACGCGATGCGCGCCTCTTCTATGGCGTCATCGTCGGCGTTACCGTCGCTGCCGTGCTGTTGAACTTTCTCGGGCTCAACCCGATGCGGATGCTGGTCTGGTCCGGCATTGTGCAGGGATTCTCGGTGCCCCCACTGCTATTGCTGATCATGCTGATGACCAATGATCAGGCCGTGATGGGCGAGCAGGTGAATGGAGCACTGGCGAACTGGATTGGCTGGATCACCACCGCCATCACGTTCGTTGCGGCTGCTGGCCTGATGGTCGCTTGGTTTTCGTAGTCTTGATAGCAGCGGCTTGGCGAATCTGCCCCGCGGCGATCTCCGGGCCTATGCCAGCATGAGAGCGGCCTCAGGGCGGCAAATTGACCGCCAGCACATGGGCATGATCCGCGTGCAGCGCGATGCGGCTGATCGAAGCGGGGGCAATCTCCAGCCGCTGCATTAGATCGAGCGGTGCGCCCAGGAAATGCATAAGCACCACCTTGATCACGTCGGCGTGGCTAACGATGACCAACTCGCCGGCGGTGTGCACCGCGGCAAGCCGCAGTAGCCCGGTCAGCGCGCGAAGCTGCACCGATGCCATTGTCTCGCCGCCCGGCACGCCCGCCGTGCCGCGAAACGTGTTCCAAGCGTGCCAGGCGGGAGCCTCGTGCAGCTCGTCGAAACGCTTTCCGGTCCAGTCGGCGAAATCGATTTCGTTGAACGCGTCGTCGAGCGCTACTGTTAGCCGCAGCCGCAAAGCTATCGGCGCCGCGGTTTCCCGCGCGCGCCGCACCGGGGAGGAGATCACCGCTGCGATCGGCCGGGCAGCAAGCGTCGTGGCCAGCCGCTCCGACTGCCACCGCCCCTCATCCGACAACGGATGCTCAGCCCGGCCGCCGAGCGCCTGATTCAGCAGCGCATAGGTACCGTGCCGGATCAGATGAACCAGCATCAGCGCCGTTGCTCAGCCGCCGATGAACGCTTCGGTTCGCTCGCGCGCTTCGTGGTCGGTGAACTGCTGCGGCGGGCTCTTCATGAAGTAGCTGGACGGGCCCACCAGCGCACCGCCGATGCCGCGATCCAGCGCGAGCTTTGCACAGCGCACCGCATCGATGACCACACCGGCGGAATTGGGTGAATCCCAGACCTCCAGCTTCAGCTCGCAGGCGAGGGGCACATTGCCGAAGGTCGTCCCTTCCACCCGGATATGCGCCCATTTGCGATCGGTTAGCCAAGGAACGTGATCGCTCGGGCCGATATGCACGTTTTCCGGCGCCAGCGCCTCCCCGAGCTGGCTGGTCACGGCGCGCGTCTTCGACAGCTTTTTCGATTGCAGCCGTTCGCGTTCCAGCATGTTCGCGAAATCAGTGTTGCCGCCGAAATTGAGCTGATAGGTGCGATCCACCCGAACGCCGCGCTCACGGAACAGATTGATGATGGCGCGATGCAGGATGGTTGCGCCGACTTGGGATTTGATGTCGTCGCCGACCAGAGGCAGCCGCCGCGCTTCGAACCGCGCCTGCCAGATCGGATCGGAGGCGATGAACACCGGGATGCAATTTACGAACGCGCAACCCGCCGCCAACGCATGCTCGGCGTACCAGCGCGTTGCCTTCTCTGAACCCACCGGCAGATACGAGACCAATACCTCAGCCTCGGTCCGACGCAGCACGTCGGCGACATCCACCGGCGGCGCGTCGCTCTCTTCCACCAACTCGCGCAGATACGCGCCGAGCCCGTCCATTGTCGGGCCGCGCAGCACCTCCACCCCGGTGCGCGGCACGTGCGCAAACACCTGCGTGTTATTTGGCTCGGCGAGGATCGCGTCCGCCACATCGTACCCGACCTTGCCGCGTGCGATGTCGAACGCCGCCACAATATGCATGTCGCCGATGCGGTAGCCGCCCAGATCTATATGCATCAGCCCCGGAACCGGAGCGTTGCTCACGGTATCGCGATAAAACTCGATGCCCTGGACGAATGATGAGGCGCAGTTTCCGACGCCGACCACCGCGACCCGAATAGCTGGCAAAATCGTGGCTCCTGTTCCGCAAGGGACATAGCTCCGGAGATAAACACTGCGGCTGCCGCTGGGTTGCGCATCGATACCGCAAGCGGCCGCGCTTACCCTCCGCCCATCTCAACCAGCAGCTCTCCATTCACGCTCGCGTCAGCTCTGGATATGTGCGAGCCCGACAACGCGACTGTCGTCGCGACGTTGCGCTCAGATCCCCGAGGCCGACATGCGCGGTACTGCTCCTTCCCCGACGCTACCACCTCGCCGCATGGTCGCGTTGCTGGCATTCCTGCGCAGCGAGAGCGCCAGCGGGTTCGTGCTGATCGCGGCGGCTGTGGTGGCACTGATCTTGTCGAATTCACCGCTGGCGGCGGAGTATTTCCGGCTGCTGAACCTGCCGCTTGCGATCAGCCTCGGCACGCACGCTGTGGTGATGCCGGTGGACCGCTGGGTGAATCAGGGCTTGATGGCGCTGTTCTTCCTGACCGTCAGCTTGGAAATCCGCCGTGAGATGACCGAAGGGCATCTTGCCTCGCTGCCTCGGCTCGCCGCGCCCTCCCTCGCGGCACTTGGCGGCATGATCGTCCCGGTGCTGCTGTATACGGTGATCGACTGGCGCAGTCCGGCAACGCTGCAGGGATGGGCGGTGCCGATGGCAACTGACATCGCTTTCGTGCTGGCCGCGCTGACACTGCTCGGCCGGCGCGCGCCGGTCGGATTGAAGGTGTTCGTGACGGCGCTGGCTATCCTGGATGACCTGGGCGCGATCGTGGTGATCGCGATCTTCTACAGCACCGGCCTGCATGCTCTCGCGCTGGGTCTCGGCGCGCTGACCTGGCTCGTGCTGTACGGACTGAATCGTGCCGGTGTGAAGGCACTCAGCCCGTACATCCTTGGCGGCGCCGTGATCTGGGGTTGTCTGCTGCGCGGCGGCATCCATCCCACCCTCGCCGGGGTCGCGCTCGCCTTCGTGATCCCGACGACCGATGGCGACGACTGTCCGGCGGATCGACTGGAGAGCGGCCTCGGCGGTTGGGTCACCTGGGGCGTGCTGCCGCTGTTCGGCCTCGCCAATGCCGGCCTGCGGCTCAAGGGGATCACCGCCGACGATTTCACCAGCCCGGTGGTGCTCGGCATCATGCTCGGACTGGCCGTCGGCAAGCAAATCGGCGTGTTCGGCGCTACGTTACTCGCGCTGCGGCTGAAGCTGGCGCGGTTGCCCGCCGGTTTCACCAAGCTGCGCCTTTATGGTTGTTCATTGCTCTGCGGCATCGGCTTCACCGTGAGCCTGTTCATCGGCGATCTCGGCTTTCATGGCACACCGGTGTTAGCCGAAGTGAAACTCGCGATATTCCTGGGCTCGCTCGCCTCAGCGGCGGCGGGATTGCTGGTCCTGGCACTGGCACCCGAGCCGGCGCCCAGCACCGCTTCGGCACGCGGATTGGTGCGAACATGATGCCCTGGCCGGCCGCCATCGTGTTCGACCTGGACGGCACGTTGCTCGACACCGAGGGCTATTATCGCGCCGCATTCCACACCGCCGCGCGCATATTTGGCATCACCGTGCCGTGCGGTTTTTATGCCTCGCTGGTGGGTATCGCCAGCAGCGAGCGCGCACCATTGCTGCGCCGCGCATTTGGCGCTGAGTTTCCGGTACAACAGTTCCTCGCGGCGTATTATCGCCAGCGCGCCGCGCATCTGCCGCAACGCATTCCACTTTGCCGCGGCGCCGCGGCGCTGTTGCGGCACTCGCCTTTGCCAAGGGCGGTCGCGACATCGGCAAGCAGACGCACCGCCCTGACGCATCTCGCGCGCGCCGGCCTGCGCGATGCGTTCGATCATGTCGTCACCCGCGATGACGTGCAGCACGGCAAGCCCGCACCGGACACATTCCTGTGCGCGGCGGCGCAACTGGGCGTGGCGCCGTCGGCATGTCTGGCGGTGGAGGACTCTCAACACGGTTTTGCCGCGGCACATGCCGCCGGCATGTCGGTGATCCTGGTTGCGACGGAAGTGAGCGGCGCACTGAAGCAAAACTGCGTGGCAGTGGTGCCTCACCTCGACGTGATTGCCGATATGCTGCATGCGGCGGCTCCGTTGCTGCCACCCGCAGTGCGGCCCGGCGCGCTCGTTACTGGCCCGAAATTCTTCTCGACCTGACTTGGTTGCGCCGTCCCCAGCGTGGGGAACCGGACCGCGGCGTTTCACGTTGCTACGCTGGCGACAGGGCAGGCTGGGTGTCGCATCGAGCATGAGGATCGTTGTCTTCGGTCTGGCCGTCAGTTCCTCCTGGGGCAATGGGCATGCGGCGCTATGGCGCGGACTGATTCGTGCGCTGCATGCCGATGACCATCACGTTACGTTCTTCGAACGCGACGTTCCGTACTACGCCAACTACCGTGACCTTGACGAGCTACCGGGAGGCGGACGGCTGGAACTGTACCGGACCTGGAATGCGGCGGAAGCCAGACAAGCGGTCGATAACAGCGATGTCGCGATGGTTACGTCGTACTGTCCCGATGCGATCGCCGCGGCGGCATTGCTGGCCGACAGCCGCATCGCGCTCCGGTGCTTCTATGACCTCGACACCGGCGTGACCCTGGCGCGGCTCGCCGCGGGTGAGCAGGTGGATTATCTGCCGCCGGAAGGTCTTGGCAGTTTCGACCTGGTGCTGAGCTACACCGGCGGCGCCGCGATCGAGCCGTTGCAGACGCGGCTCGGTGCACGGCGCGTAGTGCCGATCTACGGTTCGGTCGATCCCGACGTGCATCGGCCGGGCCTGCCGGCGCCACAATATGCCGCCACGCTGTCCTATCTCGGCACCTACGCCGCGGACCGTCAGGCAGCGCTGCGCCGTCTGTTGCTGGAACCCGCGCGGCAACGCCCCGAGCAACGTTTCGTGCTCGCCGGCGCGATGTATCCCCACGAGTTTCCCTGGACTGACAATCTGTTCTTCGTCCGCCACCTTCCCCCGGCGGAGCATGCATCCTTCTATGCCTCGTCGCGTCTCACGCTCAACGTGACGCGTGCCGGCATGGCCGCATACGGCTGGTGTCCATCCGGCCGCTTATTCGAAGCGGCCGCCTGCGGTGTGCCGTTGCTCACCGACATGTGGCCCGGCCTCGAGTCGTTCTTTACGCCCGGAAGCGAAATCCTGGTTGCGCACGATACGGCCGAAGCCTTGGCTGCGATCGATTTGCCGAACGGCGAGTTGACCGAGATCGCTCGCCGCGCGCGCGAGCGAACCTTGGATGAGCACACGGCTGCGCGCCGCGCACGCGAAATGATCGCGGCATTTGACAGCGCAGTGTCGGAAACCGCCTGATGTGGGGCATCATTCCCGCGGCCGGCAACGGCATGCGCTTGCAGCCGCTGGCGTTCTCCAAGGAGCTGCTGCCGGTCGGATCACGTGTCGATGCGGCTGGTGTGGAACGGCCACGTGCGGTCAGCGAATACCTGGTCGAGCGCATGGTGCGGGGCGGGGCACGCAAGATCTGCTTCGTCATCTCGCCGTGGAAATCCGACATTCTGCAGTACTACGGCGGCAGCGTCGCCGGCGCGGACGTTGCCTACATGATCCAGAGTCAGGCGAGCGGCCTGTGCGACGCAATCTTCTGCGCCCTGCCGCTGGTGCATCCCGACGAGCAAGTGCTGATCGGTCTGCCGGACACAGTGTGGTTTCCCGAAGACGCGCTGGCCGGCCTGCCCGACCACGCTCTCTCATTCCTCTTGTTCCATGTCGAGCATCCCGAGCTGTTCGATGCGGTCGTGCTGGACGACGGTGGCCGTATCCGCGAAATCCAGGTGAAGTCGCGCGAGGCGCGCACGCAATGGGTTTGGGGCGCGTTCAAGATGCCCGGCAGCACTCTGCGCGAACTGCATGCGCTGTGGCTGCGGCGCAGCCGCCGGGATGAGTACGTCGGGACGCTGATCAATGCCTGGCTGGCCGAGGGCGGCGTTGCCCACGGGGTGTGCGACGGCGAGCGCTATGTCGATGTCGGCACGCTGGGCGGCTATCGCGAGGCAATCCGCCTGTTGGGCGGCGCGCCGACGCACGCGCCCACCGAGCCATTCACGCCGCTCGAAAGGAGACAACGCCATGGACGGCAGCGTGCCGCCGCACCGTGACCAACGGGGTTGCACGGGGCAGCAGATCCGCCAACGGATCGCCGAGCTGGGCCCGTGGTTCCATAACATGGAACTCGATGGCGTCTGGACCGCGCCCGATCATTTCCTGGGCGACTATCCGAATGTGAAATGGCAGCGCTATGCCGACGCGATTCCGCGCGACCTGCGCGGCAAGACTGTGCTCGACATCGGCTGCAACGGCGGGTTCTTCTCGCTGGAGATGAAGCGTCGTGGTGCCGACCGCGTACTGGCGATCGACGTTGATGAGGGCTACCTGGCGCAGGCGCGCTTTGCCGCCGAGGTCACCGGCCTCGACATCGAATTGCGCGCAATGTCCGTCTACGATGTGGGCGCGCTGCATGAGCGTTTCGATATCGTCTTCTTCCTCGGCGTGTTCTACCATTTGCGCCACCCTCTGCTGGCGCTCGATCTGGTACACGAGCATGTCACGCGCGATCTGCTGGTGTTCCAGTCGCTGCAGCGCGGCAGCACGCATGTGGCGAACGTTGCGGCGGATTATGCCTTCGGGGACACCGCCATCTTCGATGATCCCGGCTTTCCGCGACTGCATTTCGTCGAACATCGTTATGCCGCCGATCCCACCAACTGGTGGATTCCGAACCGTGCCTGCACCGAGGCAATGCTGCGCAGCGCCGGTTTCGCGATCGTCAGCCGACCCGAAGAAGAGACGTATCTGTGCCGGTGGATGCCAGCACCCGACCCGGCATATGGCCCGGTCTATCCGGCGCGCGAAGGAGCAATCGCATGATCGAAGCAGCGATGATCTGGAACGAGCCGAACAACAAGTCGCATTGGGACCTCGAATCCGATCCCGACTGGCGCATCTTCGCACAGATGGCGCGGCTCGCAGGGCAGGCCATCGCCGCCGAGGCGCCGCGGCTGCCGCGCGTGCTCGGCGGCATGTCGCCGATCGACCCGGATTTCGTACGCTTGCTCGCATCGCATGGCGCGCTGGATGAGGTCGATGCGGTGGCGGTGCAGATGCAGGTCGTGGCGGACTCGGCCGTGCCACTGGACGAGTTGGCACCGTGACCGCCTTCGGCCTCCACTTCGAGGCCCCGAGGGAGCGGCCGTGACCGCTGTGACCGCTGCGCCGCGCTTCAT
>CAYSTX010000078.1:11644-13884 GCA_964434035.1 uncultured Acetobacteraceae bacterium | reverse complement strand
TTCGCCATGATCCGGGAGATCGCGACCGCGATCACGCACGAGGTCGGCGCGTTCGGATAGAGCACCGGATCGAACCGGGTTTGACGCAGGTCAAGGCACCGAGCCGCCAATCGGGATACGGGTCGAGGCAACGAAGCGGGGTACGCACAGATGAAACTTCGTGACGTGATGGTCGTGTTGGACAATTCCACACGCAACGAAGCCATTCTCGAGGTCGCGACCGGAATCGCGATGCAGCACGACGCGCATCTGACGGGCTTTTGTCCGACGGAGCTGGTGGTGCCGAAGGACGTAAACGTCGCACTCGGGGCCTTCCCGCCGTTGCTGGCCTTGCAGGAGGCAACGGAAATGACCGTGATGCACACGGCGGCGATCGTCGATGGACTCGGCTTGTCGTTTTCGGACGTGCTGCGGCGGAACGGGCTCCGGGGCGAGTGGCAGGCAAGTGACGGGCCGGCACCGAAGGAGGTCAGCGAGCGGGCGCGGACCGCCGACCTGCTTGTGCTCGGTCAGCCGGACCCAAACCACCCGGTCGCGGGGCTCGCCTGGTCGGTGGTCGAGGACGCGCTGCTCCACGCCGGGCGTCCGCTGCTGCTGGTGCCGTTCGCCGGACGGTTCGGCCGGATCGGCAGCCGCGTCGTCATCGCCTGGAACGGCACGCGCGAGGCGGCGCGGGCCGCGCACGATGCGATGTGGCTGATGGACGCCGGTGCGACGGTCACCGTACTCACCGTCGAGCAGGCGCGCGACGAGAAGTCGGCTTCGGTGCTCGGCGCCACGATGGCCGATCATCTGGCGCGGCACGGCTACGCGGTGACGGCGACAAGCACCGTCTCGGACGGCACCATCTCGGATGCCGACGCCTTGCTCTCCTTCGTCGGGGATTCCGGGGCGGATCTCCTGGTTGCAGGCGCCTACAGCCACTCCCGTACACTGGAGGCGATCCTCGGCGGCGTCAGCCGGTCCCTGCTGCATCAGATGACGCTACCGGTATTGATGTCACATTGAGGTGTCTCGTAGCGTGAGTCATCGTGCAAGACGCGCCAACAGCGGATCAAATTTCGGACGCGTAGGCCCTAAACTGCGTTGTTGCGGTATTTCTTAGACAAGACCGCCGAGAAAGAAACGGCAGCCGCGTGCGCCCGAACCGGCGGGTCTGCCGCAAAAATCGTCCTTTTTCTCGAGCCTTAGATCGAACTGTCAGCCTATTTTCGGCGAAACGGCCGCTATTCCTCGCCGCCGCCGGGGCTCATCGAGCGCATCAACTCGAACATCCGGCGACGGATCGCGGGATCGCCGATGCGGTAATATGCGCGCACGAGGTCGATCGTCTCACGACGATTCATCAGGTCGTTGCCGAACCCCTCCTGCGGCTCGGCGAGGCCGCGTGGCAGGCCAGTTATCCGTTCCGATGGATGCTCGGCGATCAGCGAATCCGGCATGTCGTCGAAAAAGAAGCTGACAGGCACGTCCAGCACGCGCGCTAGATCATAAAGTCGTGAGGCACCCACCCGGTTGACGCCTCGCTCGTATTTTTGCACCTGCTGGAATGTCAGACCCAGCGCCTCGCCCAACCGCTCCTGCGACATGCCCAACAGGGTCCGACGCAGCCTGATGCGAGCGCCAACGTGCAAATCGACCGCACGCGGAGACCGTTCGGTTTCCATGTCGCCAGTGTTCCTCGACGGTTAGCACGACCCGAAGTCAGCGCACTCAGCGCGGCAGAACCCCCGCACGCTCGGGTCGTAGCGAAAGGGTTCCGACGGCGCAACCAGTGATTCAGGTTTGGTGAACTTTTTTCGGATAATGAGACGCGCACGTATGCGCTGGCCGACCGTTATGTCCCATGAGACAGTCGCGGTGGCTCGTTCCCGGCGGTTCCGGTACGATCCGATGGAAAGAACGAAACTCATGGAGATGTCTGTATGACGAAGCTCTGGATCGCGGCGGCCGCGGCGGTCACGCTCATATCGTCCGCCGCCTTCGCCGAAACCGTTCACATGAAGGCGACGCTGACCGGCGCCGCACAGGTGCCGCCCGTGCAGACGAATGGCAAGGGGACGGCGGACGTCACCGTCGATACGACGACGAAGAAGTTGACTTGGCGGATCAACTATTCCGGCCTGACGGGTCCGGCCGTCGCCGCCCATTTCCACGGGCCCGCCGACGCCTCCAAGAACGCTGGCGTCCAGGTCCCGATCGCCCCGCCGGGTCCGAGCCCGGTCAGCGGTTCGGCGACT
>CAYSTX010000078.1:0-11544 GCA_964434035.1 uncultured Acetobacteraceae bacterium | reverse complement strand
AGGCAGCCGGTATGCCGACGAGATGGCGGCGTGGCGGCGCGACCCGCACGGGTGGTGGGCGGCGCGGGCCGCCGGGCTGGTCTGGGACCGCCCATTTAACCGCGTCTTCGACCCCGACAGCGGTCCGTACGGCCGCTGGTTTCCCGGCGGCACCCTCAACACGGCCTATAACTGCCTCGACCGCCACGTCGACGCCGGCGCGGGCGACCGCTTGGCCCTGATCTGGGACAGCGCGATGGAGGGGCGGGTCGTCACCTTCAGCTACCGCGCCCTCCGCGACCGGGTGGCGCGCGTCGCCGGTGCGCTCCGCGGGCTTGGCGTCGGCTATGGCGACCGGGTCGTTATCTACATGCCGATGGTGCCAGAGGCCGCGATCGCCATGCTCGCCTGCGCTAGGCTCGGAGCCATCCACTCCGTCGTCTTTGGCGGTTTCGCGGCGGCGGAGCTGGCGACGCGCATCGCCGACGCGGCGCCCCGCGTCATCGTCTCCGCGAGTTGCGGCCTCGAACCCGGCCGCGTCGTCGCCTATGGCCCGCTGCTGGCCGAGGCACTCGCCCTCTCGCCGCATCAGCCCGAGTCGTGCCTGATTTTGCAGCGAGACGCGCTGACGGTCCCGCTTGTCCGCGGCCGCGACCACGACTTCGCCGAGGCCGAGGCGGCGGCGATGCCGGCCGACCCGGTGCCGGTCGCGGCGACCGACCCGCTGTACATCCTCTACACCTCCGGCACGACCGGGCGGCCGAAGGGCATCGTCCGCGATAGCGGCGGCCACGCGGTCGCGCTGCATGCGTCGATGTCGATGATCTATGGCGTCGACGCGGGCGACGTCATGTGGACTGCGTCGGATGTCGGCTGGGTCGTCGGCGCCAGCTACATTGTCTACGGGCCGCTGCTGCGCGGCTGCACGAGCGTCATGTACGAGGGCAAGCCGGTCGGCACGCCCGATGCCGGACAGTTCTGGCGCATCATCGCCCGCCATGGCGTACAGGTGCTGTTCACCGCACCGACCGCGATCCGGGCGATCCGACAGGCGGACCCCGACGGCGCGCAGATGGCCGGTCACGATCTGTCCCGGTTCGAGGCGCTGTTTGTTGCGGGCGAACGCTGCGACCCGCCGACGGCGACCTGGATCGGCGAGCTCCTGCACCGGCCGGTGATCGACCACTGGTGGCAGACCGAAACCGGCTGGCCGGTGACGGCGAATACGCGCGGGCTCGGGCTGTTCCCGATCATCCCGGGCTGCGGCGGCCGCGCCATGCCGGGCTACGATTTGCAGGCGCTGGACGACACGGGTGCGGTGCTGCCGCCAGGGGTCGCGGGTAATCTCGCAGTCCGACTACCGCTGCCACCCGGGGCCGCGTCGACACTGTGGCAGGACGATGCGGGGTTCTGTCGCGCCTATCTCAACGACTTCCCCGGCTGGTACCGCACTGGCGACGCCGGCGTGATCGCCAAGAGCGGCGACGTGTCGGTGATGGGACGGACGGACGACATCATTAACGTTGCCGGCCACCGGCTCTCCACGGGTGCCATAGAGGAGGTGCTGGCCGCGCACCCGGACGTGGCGGAGTGCGCGGTGATCGGCGTCGCCGACCCGATCAAGGGACAGACGCCGCTCGGCCTCGTCGTGCTGAAGGCCGGCGTCGCGCGCGAGGAGGCGGACGTCGCGTCCGAGCTGGTCGCCCTCGTCCGGGCCCGCATCGGGCCGGTCGCCGCATTCAAGGACGCCCGCGTTGTCGCCCGGCTGCCGAAGACGCGGTCGGGCAAGATCCTGCGCGGGACGCTCCGGCGTATCGCCGACGGTGAGCGGCCGGTCGTGCCGCCGACGATTGAGGATCCGGCCGTGCTGGACGAGGTGCGCGTGGTGCTTCGTCCGGGCGGATAATGGTCGGTTGGCCGATTGGCCGCGCGTCCCTACTGTCCCGCCGCGATCCCGCCCCTTACGTCCCGAGGACATGCCCGACCATGCGCCTACCCGCCCCCTCCGCCCGCGCCTTCCGCCTGCTCGCCGGCCTGCTTGTGACCGCGTTCGTCCTTCCGGCCGAGGCGGCGGGGCCGGCGCGGACCAATGCGGCCCCGACACGTGCGGCGACCGAGCCCGGCATGCCGCCACATGCCTGGCTGTTCGGCACCTGGAGCGGCGGGCTGTTTCCGGCGCCGTCGGACATGTCGGCGGAGCGGTGCCTCAGCCAGCCGGTGGTGATTTTTACCCGCGATGTCGTGCTGCGCGCCGTCATCACCGACCAGCTCTATGACCAGCGCCTGATCGAAACCGCCCGCGGCACGCCGAACGGGGTCGAATTCCGCTTCATCGCGGCCGACACGGCACCACCGGCGAGCGGGATTCTCGGCATCGCGCCGCCGTCCGCGCCGGTCGGCTTCGGCTGCGCCGACCCGAACAGCCTTCCCGTCGAGCGCCGGTCGGACAACGAGATCATGTTCCCGGGCTGCGCCGATTTCCCGTATCCGCTGGTGCGGTGCCCGTCGCGCTGATGCAGGCGGGGCTAGCTAGACAGCGACGTTCAGACGGGCACCATTACCGTCGCCCGGGCGCCGCCGCCTGGGCGGTTGGCGAGCGTCACGTTGCCGCCATGAGCGCGCAGGATATCGCGCGCGATCGGCAGGCCGAGCCCGGTGCCGCCGGTCTCGCGGTTACGGCTGCCCTCGACCCGATGGAACGGCTCGAATACGCGCTCGACCTCGTCGGGAGGCAGACCGGGCCCGTCATCCTCGATCTCGACCCGGACCAGGCCGTTGACCGGCGTGTGCACGCGCACATGCGCGGACTCGCCATACAGCAGCGCGTTGGCGATGAGGTTGACGAAGGCGCGTTTCAGCCCGAGCGGCCGAGCCCGCACCGTCAGCTGCGCCGGTCCCTCATAGGCCACGTCTTCCGCCCGCTCCGGCATCGCGTCCGTCGCCTCGTCGAGCACCGTCCGCAGCATTGCGCCGAGATCGAGCTGCACCAGCGGCTCGTCACGCGCCGCGTCACGCCCGAAGGCGAGGGTCGCGGCGACCATGGCCTCCATCTCATCGAGGTCGGCCAACATCTTCCGCCGCTGCTCGTCGTCCTCCATGAACTCGGCACGGAGCTTGAGGCGCGTGATCGGGGTGCGAAGATCGTGGCCGATCGCGGTCAGCATCTCCGTCCGGTCGCGCACGAAGCGGCGAATGCGGGCGGCCATCGTATTGAACGCGATAGCGGCGACCGCGACCTCGGTTGGCCCCGTCTCAGGTAGCGGCGGCGCATTCACGTCGCGGCCCAGCGCCTCGGCCGCGGCGGCGAGCGTCGCGACCGGCGCCGTCAGCCGCCGAACCGCCCACAGCGTCAGCAGCGCGGCCGCGGCCGTCATCAGCAGGAAGGCGAACAAGAACCGCGGCGAATGCCAGAAGCGGGGGGGTGGGAGCGGCATGCCGACCGTGAGCCAGTCCCCGTCCGGCAGGCGCATGCTCGCGACGATCCGACCGGCGGAGAAATCGCCGAACAGGAACCACTGGCGCGGCCGCAGCGGCCGTTGCAACGGTACGAAAACGCCATCGACGCGAAATAGCCGCGCCAGGAACGGCGGCGTCGGTTCCAGCCCGGGCGGCGGGTCGGGCATCGCGGCATTCAGCCTGACGAACGCTTCAGGTGGCAGGTCGAGATCGGCGATCACCCCGTCGCGCTGCGGCGGAGGCGTCAGCTCGACGGTGCGGTAGATCGACAGCACCCGGATCGCTGTCTGGCGGACCTGCGCGAGGTGCTGGAGGTCGATCCGGTCGAGTGCATGGATCGTCAGCCCCGCCGCCTGCACGACGATGAGGCCGGCGAGCAGCGTCACCGCTGTGCGGCCAGCGAGGCTACGCGGCCGGAGGCGCGGCAGGCGGAGCCGCCGCAGGCGGTGCCGACGCGCGGCGGCGTCCCGCTCCCGGGCCGGTTCCGCGCCCGTCTCATGCGCCGTTGGCGTCGTTGTCGTCGTCGCCGCCGTTGTCAGGATCGTGTCGCTCAAAGGCGTTCAACGGTCGCCGCGAGGACGTATCCGCCGCCCCGCACCGTCTTGATGAGCTGCCCGCGATGCCCGTCTTCCTCGAGCTTGCGCCGCAACCGGCTAATCGCGACGTCGATCGCGCGGTCGAACGGACCGGCCTGCCGTCCACGCAGCAGGTCGAGCAGCATATCGCGCGTCAGTACGCGGTTGGCACGCTCGGCCAGCGCGACCAGCAGATCATACTCGCCGCCGGTCAGCGCGATCTCGACCCCCTCCGGGTTCAGCAGCCGGCGGCGCGCCGGCTCGAGCGTCCAGCCGTCGAACCGGAGCGGCCGGGCCGGACCCGCCTCGCGCGGCTTGTCCGGCGTGTCGCCGACCCGGCGCAGCACGGCCCGGATCCGGGCCAGCAGCTCCCGCGGGTTGAAGGGCTTGGCGACGTAGTCATCGGCGCCAAGTTCGAGCCCGACGATCCGGTCCGTCTCCTCGCCGAGTGCCGTCAGCAGGACGATCGGCACGTCCGACTGTGACCGGAGCCACCGCGCGAAGTCGAGCCCGCTTTCGGCCGGCATCATGATGTCGAGCACGACCAGCTGGAAATGCCCATGCGGCCAGGCACGTCGTGCCTCCCGCGCGTCGCGGGCGACGGTAACGCGAAGACGGTTCCGTTCCAGAAACCGGGCCAGCAGGTCGCGGATCTCACGGTCATCGTCGATGACCAGGATGTGCGGCATTATCTCCATCGCACTACCATAGGCGCGAAGCGACGCGCGTTGCAGCGGCTGTTGCACTTGGTTTCAGAGGAGCACCTTTTGCCGACCCCGGCCCCCTTTCCGCACCCGCCGGAGGCCGCTCGCACCGGGCTGGCGCACCTCGCCGCGTCGGACCCGATGCTGGCCGGGATCGAGACGGCGGCCGGCGTTTTGCCGTGGCGGCGGCGGCCGCGCGGGTTTGTCGGCCTGCTGCAGGCGATCACGGCGCAGCAGATCAGCGCGCAGGCGGCGGCCGCGATTTGGCGGCGCCTCTCCGCTGTTCCCGGCGCGCTCGAACCCGAGACGCTGCTGCGGCTCGACGAAGACGCGCTGCGGGCCGCGGGATTTTCGCGGCCGAAGGTCGTCCACGCCCGGACGTTGGCCGCGCACTTCGCGGATGGGCGGCTGTCGGCCGCCGCACTCGACGCGATGGACGACGACGCGGCGATGGCCGCGCTGACCGCCGTGCCCGGGCTCGGGCCTTGGACGGCGTCCGTCTATCTGCTGTTCGCGCATGAGCGGCCGGACGTCTTTCCCGCGGGGGACATCGCACTCGCCGGCGCGTACCAGCTGCTCTACGCGTTGCCGGACCGGCCCTCTCCCGGGGCGCTTGCCGCCGCCGCTGAGCCGTGGCGGCCCTATCGGGGCCTCGCCGCGCGGCTGCTCTGGCACCATTGGCGGCACGCGACGGGCCGGCCCGCGCAGGACGAGTTGCCGGCAACCGTCGGTTAAGGCGGGCGCGGTACGAAAGACGTTGATCGGCGCCCGCTCCAGCCGACCGTCAGACGCGACAGAAGGCCGCATGTGACCGCATTCCCATCCCGCTCGACGCCCCGCTCGACGCAAGACAACCAACCGACGACATTCGCTGAGCGGGGCGTGGCCATGCCATTCACCTCGCCATCGCTCATCGGCGCCCGGGCGCGTTCTGCCCCGCGCGTCGGGATCGAGTTCGTCATTCCCAACCCGTCTGGAGCGCACGGCGTCTATGTCGTGCCGTGGGCCGGCGTGCGCGGCCTCTGCCGCCCGACGGTGCACGATGAGCGGCTGATGCAGGTCGTGGCGTCGCTGCCGGCCTTGACGCCAGGGACCGTTCGCGCGGCCGCGCGCCGCGTCGCATTAGAGGGCCTGGCCGGCCAGGAGGCTGAGGCGGCGGCCCGCTCGGCCGAGGCAGCGGCGCGTCGAGCGTGGGCCGTCACTGAGACCGCGCTGCAGATGGCCCTGCTGCGGCAGGTCGCGCCAGCCGCCGGCGGCGCGAAGGACGCCGACGCCATCGCGGCCGTGATCATCAAGGCAGCGGGCGGCGGCCAGACGGTCGACGCGGTTGCGCGCGCGCTCTCCACGCTGACCACGCTCTACGCCGGCATCGGCCTCGCCCCGGACGCGACCGGCCCTGGACCCGCGCAGGTGCGGACGCAGGTTTCGAATCTCGCCACCACGCTGCGCGCCTGGGCGGACCGGCACGCGGATTCGGCCGGCAACATCGCGCTCGCGGTCGCGGATAGCGCCGACACGATTCTTCAGGCCGCCGACGCACTGCTCGCGGCCGCGCGCGCACGGACCGACGACATGGCCGGGCTGATCCGCGCGACAATCGCGGCGCCGGAGACGATCGCGCGGCTGCTGACCCGCGCCGACTGGCTGCTGGACGGATGGCATCTGCTGCCTGCGATGTGGGAGCGCGTTAAGGACGATCCGGCGCGCCAGGTGGTTCTGTCCGAGATCCTGCACACGCTGCCGGTGCTGCCGAGCGAGGCCCTAGCCTGGACGCCGATCGCGACCGAGCCGGACACGGTGCGGTGGATGCGCCGCAGCGGACGGAAATTCGCGGCCGAACGCGCTGCCGCGATGGACCGGACCGCCAACGCCGCGCGGCTCGGCGCTCGCGCGCACTGACGCCGTTTCATCCGAAACAAGGCGTCCGGCGGACGCGCGCAGCCTCGTTTGCTCTTCGCACCGAAGTCAGCGCGCGATCGACTGCACCGCTTCCTCCAGCTCCCGAAACGACGGCATGTGCTGGTTCGGCGCCATCTTGCGGCCAGCCTCGACGCTGACTTGCGGCGCGTTGCCGTGCAGGTGCGCGACCAGGACCGCGCGGATCACCTCGAAATACTTCGCCTCCTCCTCGACCACGCTTTTCAGCCGCGCCGCGCACGGCCCCGCCATGCCGTAGGCGAGCAGCACGCCGAGAAACGTGCCGACCAGTGCGCCGCCGATCATCTGCCCCAGGACGGCGGGCGGCTGGTCGATGTGCGACATCGTCTTGATGACGCCGAGCACGGCCGCGACGATGCCGAGCGCCGGCAGACCGTCCGCCATCGTCTGCAGCGCGAACGCGCCGTGCAGATCCTCGTGCAGCGTCTTTTTCAGCTCGCGCGCCATGACGTCCTCGATCTGGTTCGGATCGTCCACGTTCATGCCGACCATGCGGAGATAATCGCTGATCATCGCGGTCGCGCTCCGGTTCTGCAGCAGGCGCGGAAACCGCTGAAACGCCTCGCTCGTATCCGGATTTTCGATGTGCGGCTCGACCGCCATGTTGCCCTTCATGCTGGCGAGCCGGACGAGGTAGTAGAGAAGGCTTAGAAGCTCGACGTAATCCGCCTTTTGATAGACGGCGCCGCGTACGATTTTGCCGACGCCGGACAGCGCGTGTTTCACGCCGTGCATCGAGTTCGACATGACGAAGGTGCCGGCCGCCGCACCGCCGATCGTCATCAACTCGAACGGCAGCGCCGCCATCAGCGGCTTGAGGCTGCCGCCCGACAGCGCGTAGCTGCCGAACACACAGGCCAGCAGAAACCCGAAACCGCCGACGGTCAGCATCGTCTCTCCTCAGTGTCCGGTGGGCGCGGTTGGCTTGGGCGGCGCGGCGGTCGCTTGTGGCGCGGGCGGTGCGGGATAACCGGCCGGGGCGGTGCGCAGAACGACGATCGCGATGCGGCGGTTCGCGGCGGCGAGCGGGTCGGCGGGCAGCAGCGGGTCGCGGTCGGCAGCGCCGGTAACGGTCCGCACGCGGCTGTCAGAGAGCCCGGCCTCGACCAGCAGACGCCGCGCCTCATTCGCCCGCTCGGTCGACAGCTCCCAATTGCCGCGCACGCCGGGGGAATACGGCGCCGCGTCGGTGTGGCCGGCGATCGAGATCGGCTCCGGCAGCTTGGCGAGGATCGGCGCGATCCGCGCGAGCAATGCGCGCGCCCGGTCATTGGCGACGGAGGAGCCGGTCTGAAACATGGGCCGCCTGTCGGCGTCCATGATCTGGAGCCGTAGCCCCTCCGGCGTTTCGTCGACCGCGAGCTGACGCGCGATCTCGTTCAGCGCCGGATCGCTCGCGACCGCCATGCGCACGTCAGACGCCGCTTCATGCAGCCGCGCCTGCTCCGCCGCCGCTGCACCCGCGTCCTGCGCGCCGGCCGCATCGCCGGCCGCTGGTTCCGGCGCGGGCGACGCGGACGCATAAGCAGCGCCGCGTGACGGCGGCGGCACCGTTGGGATTGGCGTGGCACCGGTGGTCGCGTCGGTTGCGGCCCCGCTGGCAGGCTGCGCGCCGGAGGGTCGGCCGTGCCCGGTGCCGCCGGTCGCCGATTTTCGATCATCGAGCCCGGTCTTCGGGCGCGGCCCGTCGTTGCTCGGCGTCCCCGCCTGTTCGAGGTCGCGCGCCGTGACCGGTGCATCCGTCCGGTGCGGTCGCGGCTGCGCCAGCGTGTCCACCGGCTCATCGTCGGCGTCCGGCACGGTCGGTTCGCGGCCGTGGATCGCCTGGACCACGCCCTTGTCGGAAACCATCGTGCCCTCATCGAACGAGGTGTGGCCGCTGAACGGCTTGCCGGTGCCCGAGCTGTTGTGGCTCAGCAGGCTGGTCGGGCTGAAATAATCGGCGAGGCCCTTCCGCTGTTCCTCCGTCGTCGCGTTGAGCAGCCACATCAGCAGAAAGAACGCCATCATCGCGGTCACGAAGTCCGCATAGGCGACTTTCCACGCGCCGCTATGGCCGACGTGATGCACGATTTCCTCACGGCGGATCACGACATTGCGCTGCCCGCCGTTTCGTCCCCTCGCGTTGCGCCTTCCACTCATCGTCGCCGCCGGCCCTCATTCGTCGCGGCGGACGGTCGCATGAGCGCGTGAAGCAACCGCTAATCGCGGTGCCGCGCGGCGTGGCCGCTACTGATCGGCGGCGGTCTCGTTCCGATGGCGGTCGTCGGTCGGGTGGCCTTTCGGCTGCTCCTTTCCGGCGTCGGCACCCGGGGCCTTGCCATGCGGGTCCCGCTCCTTTTGCGCCTCGTCGCCGGCGGCCGCCGGATCGGCCTTCGGCGTCCGCCCAGCGTCGTCCTTACGCGGCGGCAGATCGGGTGCTGGCGCGTCAGTCGTCGATCGCTGCGGCATGTCGTGCATTCCTATCCCTGTTCACGGAATGGAACGCCCGCGCCGCGCCACGGTTGACGGGTTGGCCCGAGCTTGTAGCGTCTCGGGACTAATCAGCTGCGCCAGAGCGCGCGACAGCACGGAGGATCGCCGATGACATCGACCCACCCGGAGACGCTCGCGCTCCATGCCGGCTGGCGGCGCGACCCCGCGACGCATTCGGTCGCCGTCCCGATTTATCAGACGACCTCATATCAGTTCGACAGCGCCGAGCAGGCGGCCGATCTGTTCGCGCTTCGGGAACTGGGCAACATTTACACCCGCATCATGAACCCGACCTGCGACGCGCTCGAACAGCGAGCGGCGGCGCTGGAGGGCGGAGTTGCCGCGCTCGCTGTCGGCTCGGGTCAGGCGGCGTCGGCGCTGTCGATCCAGAACATTGCGCGCGTCGGCGACAACATCGTGAGCTCGACCGACCTTTACGGCGGGACCTGGAACCTGTTTGCGAACACGCTGCGCGACCAGGGGATCGAGGTGCGGTTCGTCGACCCGGAAGACCCGGAAGCGTTCGCGCGCGCAACCGATGACCGCACCCGCGCCTATTACGCCGAAACCCTGCCGAACCCGAAGCTCATCGCCTTTCCGATCGCCGACGTTGCCGCGATCGGCCGCAAGTTCGGCATCCCGCTGATCATGGACAACACGGCTGCACCCCTGCTGGTCCGGCCATTCGACCACGGCGCCGCGGTCGTCATGTATTCGGCGACGAAGTATCTCGGCGGCCACGGCAACTCGATCGCCGGCTTGATCATCGACGGCGGCAATTTCGACTGGGCGGCGCATCCCGCGCGGCAGCCCGCGCTGAACACGCCCGACGCGAGCTATCACGGCGCGGTCTGGACCGAGGCGACAAAGCCGATGGGCCCGGTCGCCTACATCATCAAAGCGCGCGTCACCATGCTGCGCGACCTTGGCGCGCCGCTCGCGCCGATGAACGCGTTCCTCGTCCTGCAGGGGATCGAGACGCTTGCGCTGCGCATGCGGGCGCACTGCGCCAACGCGCAAGCGGTCGCCGACTTCCTATCGCGCCGGCCGGAAGTGTCGCGCGTGATCTACCCGACGCATCACACCGGCTTCGCCGCCGAGCGGACGGCGAAGTATATGCCGAATGGCGCGGGCGGCCTGTGCGGGTTCGAGCTTGCCGGCGGTGAGGCGGCGGGGCGCGCGTTCATCGATGCGCTGCAGATGTTTTACCACGTCGCGAATATCGGCGATGCGCGGAGCCTCGCGATTCACCCAGCCAGCACGACACACTCGCAGCTTACCGCCGCCGAGCAGGAGGCAACGGGCACGACGCCAGGTTATGTGCGGCTGTCGGTCGGGATCGAGCACATCGACGACATCCTCGCCGATCTCGACCAGGCGCTCGACGCCGCCGCCCGCGCCGCACCGCGCGCCGCCGCCGAATAGCACATGGCGGGCGATAGCCGGGTCGCCCTCGTCACTGGGGCCGCGCACGGCATCGGCGCGGCCGTCGCGAGCCGCCTCGCGCGGGACGGCTGGCGCGTGGTGGCGGCCGACATCCGGCCCGGCGCCCCGGCCACGAGCATCCGTCCCGTTGCCGCCGACGTCGCTGATGCGGGCGCAGTTGGCCGGCTGGTTGACACCGTACGGCAGACCGAGGGGCGGCTCGACGCGCTGGTGTCGAACGCCGGCGTCATGATCCGGACGCCGCTCGCTAAGCTCTCGCTCGCCGACTGGTCGCGCGTCATCGCAACCAACCTGACCGCGACCTACCTGCTCGCGCGCGCGGCGGAGGACATGTTGCGTGCGGCGCAGGGCAGCATCGTGACCATTGCATCGACCCGCGCGAGGATGAGCGAGCCGGACACCGAGAGCTACGCGGCGAGCAAGGGCGGCCTCGTCGCGCTGACGCACGCGCTCGCGATCAGCCTCGGGCCGGATGTGCGCTGCAACGTCATCAGCCCCGGTTGGATCGACGTAGCCGGCCAGAAGCTGCGGCCGGAGGACCACGCGCAGCACCCGGCGGGGCGCGTCGGGCGGCCGGAGGATATCGCCGCGATGGTCGCGTTTCTGGTCGGGCCGGAGAGCGGCTTCGTCACCGGCGCCGAGTTCATCGTCGACGGCGGCATGACGCGGAAAATGATCTACGCGGAGTAGCCGAGCCCAGGGTCAAAACCAATTAGGAGTGACCGCTAATAGTGGGAAGCGGACCTCGAATGCATATCGAAGGAAAGTCCTCTCTGCGCCCATGTTGGCCATCCAGGGCCTCCATCAGCCTCCCCAAACGCAGACGCTGCATCGCGGCGACTCGTCGACCGAGATGGGTGGGAAGCGGGCCGTCCGGTCGCAAGCATACACCTTGGATAAGCGGACATTGGCTGTCGAACCCCTCCCATGAAGCCATCACGCGCGGGAGGGCCGGCAAACGAAAGCAAGCC
>CAYSTX010000077.1:8343-14085 GCA_964434035.1 uncultured Acetobacteraceae bacterium | reverse complement strand
TCGACGAGGAAGCGCTCGGACTGAGCCGTCTGCAGATCGTCACCGCTGATGGCGAGCAGCACCTCGTCCAACTGCGGGAGCCCCTCATGCTGCCGCCGCCGCAGACGACTGGGGCATGACGGGTGCATCGGTAGCTATCCAATGCCGGTCCGCTCCCGGCGAGGGTCCCGCGTTAACACGGACTAGTCTGCGCGGGATGAATGCCCGCCGGGGGACTCGAACCCCCACGCCTTTCGGCCGCAGATTTTAAGTCCGCCGCGTCTACCGTTCCGCCAGGCGGGCGTCAGGCGCCACCGGCGACAAGGCGGCCAGCGATGTCGATCGCGCGACGTACCAGCGTGTCGCTTGCCTCCGGCGTACGGAACGCGCTGTGCGCCGAGAGCGTCACGTTGTCCAGGGCCGTTAGCGGATGGCCGGGCGGCAGCGGCTCCGTCTCGAACACATCCAGCGCCGCGTGCGACAGCGCGCCCGAGCGCAGCGCCGCGATCATCGCCGCCTCATCGACTAGCGCGCCGCGCGCCGTGTTGACCAAAATCGCGCCGTGTCGCAGCCGGCCGAGCCGCGCCGCGTCCAGGAACCCGCGCGTCTCGTCGTTCAGCAGCAGGTGCACCGACAGCACGTGCGATTCCGCGAGCAGCGTGTCGAGATCGACGAACGTCACCCCCTCGGCCGTGCGCGGCGTGCGGTTCCAGGCGAGCACGCGCATGCCGGAACCGCCGGCGATCCGCGCGACCTCGGACGCGATGCCGCCAAAGCCGAGCAGACCGATCGTCTTGCCCGTTAGCTGTGGTCCCTCGGTCAGCCGCCATTCACCGCGCCTGATCCCGCCATCCATCCGCGCGATCCCTCGCGCCGCGGCCCACATGAGCGCGATCGTGTGTTCGGCGACCGCCGTGTCGCCGTAACCCTTGATCGTGTGGACGGTGACGCCGAGTTCGGCCAGCGCCTCGGGGTCCATGTAGCTGCGGGCGCCGGTGCCGAGGAAAATGACGTGGCGGAGGCTGGGGCAGAGCCGCACCGCGTCGGTCGGCAGCGCCGAGTGGTCGTCGAGGACATAATCGTAGCCGGCGAGCAGCGCCGGCAACTGGTCCGGCATCACGCGGGCGACGGTATTCACGTCGATCGGCGGGTCCTCGGGGCGCACCACATGCGCGAAGACGTCGGCCAAGCCCTCGCTCGCGTCCATGAACAGACCACGCATCATCGCCCGTCACTCCGTTTTGACGGACGCGACGATGCCGAGGCGGCGCGGCGTGGGCAAGGCGGGGCAAGCGATCATGGTGGCGACGCGGTCGGATTTTCGCCATCAGGGCGGGGCATGTCGCGTCATCCGATGCCAGTCGCCCTGTCCCCCGCGCCTGAGGTTGCGATGGCGCGTCCGCGCGGCCGGAAACTGCGCTGGCGGCTGCTGCGCCTGTTCATCATCGTTACCGTCTGGGGCGGCCTCGCGGGCGGGGTCGTGCTGTTGTTCTTCGCGTGGGACCTGCCGCGGCCGGAGGCGGCGCTCGATGCCGCGCGGCGGCCGAGTCTCACCGTCGAGGACCGGGCGGGCCGGACGATCGCGACCTTCGGCGACATCGTGGGCGACCCGCTGCGGCTCTCCGATCTACCGTCCGCGATGCCGGCGGCGGCAGTTGCCATCGAGGATCGGCGCTTCTGGAGCCATCCCGGCATCGACATAATCGGGATGCTGCGCGCGAGCGTCGTGAACCTCCGCGCGGGCCACGTCGTGCAGGGCGGCTCGACCATCAGTCAGCAGGTCGCGAAGACGCTGTTTCTAAGCAACGCGCGGACGATGCGGCGGAAGGTGCAGGAGCTGCTGCTGACGCTTTGGCTCGAGCAGCATTTCACCAAGCGCGAAATCCTCGAGATCTGGCTGAACCGGGTCTATCTCGGCTCCGGCGCCTGGGGCGTCGATGCGGCGTCGCGACTCTATTTCGGCGTCTCGGCGCGGCGCCTGTCGCTGTGGCAGGCGGCGATGCTCGCCGGGCTGCCGCGCGCGCCGTCCCGTTTCAACCCGCGCGCCGACCCGGCGGCGGCGATCGCGCGCACAAAAGAGGTGCTGGCCGCCATGGCGGCGACCGGGGCGATCACGCAGGCCGATGCCGCGCGCGCCGCCGCCGACATCCGCCTGCCGCCGCCGCCGGCCAAGGCAACAGGGTGGTTCGCCGACTGGATCGCCGAGCGCGTCACGTCCGTGGTGCCGGACGGCTCGGACGCGCGGGTGCGGACGACGCTCGACGCGCGGCTGCAAAGCATCGCCGAGCAGCGGGTCGCCGCCATTCTCGATGCGTACGGCGCGCGCGATGACGTGTCACAGGCGGCGGTGGTGGCGATCGATGCGGCGACAGGCGCGGTACGGGCGATGGTCGGCGGCCGGTCCTATCGCGACAGCCCGTATAACCGTGCGGTGCTGGCGCGGCGGCAGCCGGGGTCGTCGTTCAAGCCGTTTGTGTTCGTGACCGCGCTCGAGGCCGGGGTGACGCCGGACGATACGGTGATGGACGCGCCGATCCGGGTCGGCGGCTGGGCGCCGGCCGATTTCGAGCGGAGTTATCTCGGTGAGATCACGGTCGAGGAGGCGCTGGCGCAGTCCATCAACACGTCCGCCGTGCGGCTGTTCCTGCGCGCGGGCGGCGCCAAGCCGGTGATCGCGACGGCGCGGCGGCTCGGGATAGAGGATCGGCTGCCGCGCGACGCCTCGCTCGCGCTCGGCACCGGGGAGGTTCACCTGCTGGAGCTGACCGCGGCCTACGCGCCGTTCGCTAATGGCGGCCTGCGCGTGACACCATTCGGCATCACCCGCGTCGTCGCCGACGGGCGGACGGACACGGTGCAGGACGCGGCCCCCGTGCGCGTGGTCGCACCTGAGATCGCGGGCGAGATGGCGCGGATGCTCGGCGCCGTCGTCTCGCGCGGCAGCGGCCGGTCGGCCGCCGTGCCGGGGCGGCGGGTGATCGGCAAGACCGGCACCACGTCCGACTACCGCGACGCATGGTTTATCGGCGCGACGGACGGGCTGCTCATCGGCGTCTGGATGGGCAACGACGATGACCACCCGATGCGCGGCGTCGTCGGCGGCAGCCTGCCCGCGCGGCTGTTTCACGACATCGCGGCAGCCGGGACGTGACGCCTAGCCGACGCGAAGCAGCCCGGTCCCCTCCCGCTTCAGCCATGCAACCGCACTGTCCATGTGCGGGGTCAATGACCGGGTGAGCGCCCAGAAGCGGGGGCCGTGGTTCATGTGGCGGAGATGCGCGACCTCGTGCGCCGCGACGTAGTCCTGCACAAAGGGTGGCGCCATCACGAGCCGCCAGCAAAAGGCGAGCGACCCGTCGGCGGCGCAGCTGCCCCAGCGGCTGCTGGTGTCCTTGACCGTCAGGCGCGTCGGGGACAGGCCGGCGACGGCGCATTTCGCGGCGACTAAGGCGCTCAGCCGCCGCCGCGCCTCGGCGCGGAGAAAATCCCTCACCCGCCGCGGCACGAACTCGGCCGCTCCCGCGACCTCGATCCGCTCCAACTCGTCCCCGGCGAGCCAGGCGCCGCCGCGACCGGTGGGGACGTGGCAGATCAGCCGTTCGATGTCGTCCAGCTTCACGGTGGTGCCCGGCAGCAGCGGCGTCCGTTGCGGCAGGGCGGCGAGTCGTTCGGCCACCCAAGCGGCATGCGTGGTCAGCAGAGCGACGCCCGCGCCATGCGTCGCGCGCATGGGCAGCGTCACCACCACCGCACCGCGGCGGGGATCGATCCGCAGGCTGACCCGCCGCGCGCGGGGGCTGCGCCGCCATTCGACCGTCGAGGCGCCGTCAATGAGGGGAAGCAGATGGGACAGAGGATCTGTCATGCGTCAGCCACCATGCCAGCCGAACGCGGAGTCGGCAAAGCTCGGCCCGGTTTGCAACGGTGGGGTTCGCCGTGTTTCCTGCGCTCATGCGAATACATTCTTTGACGGGATCGGCGCGGCTTGCGGGCGTGGTCGGCTGGCCGATCGCGCAGTCGCGCTCTCCGCGCCTGCATGGGTTCTGGCTCGACCGGCACGGCATCGACGGCGCCTATGTCCCGCTCGCGGTGCCGCCGGATCATTTTTCGGACGCGGTCCGAGCGCTGGCGACGACCAATTTCGTCGGGCTCAACGTCACGGTGCCGTACAAGCAAGTGGCGTTCGGCCTCTGCGACGAGGTGGCGCCGTTCGCGCGGCGGGTCGGCGCGGTCAACACGCTCGTTTTCCGGGACGGCCGCATCATCGGCTCCAACTCCGACGGCTTCGGCTTCACCGAAAACCTGCGCGCCCACGGTGTCGATCCGGGCGCCGGGCCGGCCCTGCTGCTCGGCGCTGGCGGGGCAGCGCGGGCGATCGCGGCGGCGCTGCAGGATGCCGGGGCGGCCGTCACAATCGTCAACCGCACGCGCGCCGCCGCCGAGGGGTTGGCCGCGGACCTGCCGGGCGTGCGTGTGCTGGACTGGTCGCAGCGGTGGTCGGCGATCGAAGGGCAGGCGCTGCTCGTGAACACCACCACGCTCGGCATGGCGTACATGCCGCCGCTCGACCCCGACCTGTCGCGCGCGGTGCCGGACCTTACCGTCGTCGATATTGTCTACGCGCCGCTCGAGACGCAGCTGCTGCAAGTCGCGCGCGCGGCCGGGCTACGGACGGTCGGCGGCATCGGGATGCTGCTACATCAGGCGCGGCCGGGTTTTTCGGCGTGGTTTGGCGTCGAGCCGACGGTGGACGATGCGCTCGAGCGACACGTACTTGGGACCGCATGATCGTCATCGGTCTGACCGGCGGTATAGGCATGGGTAAATCAACCGCCGCCGCCGTTTTTCGCCGCGTCGGCCTGCCCGTGTTCGACGCCGACGCCGCCGTGCACCTTCTCCAGGCGCGGGGCGGCGCCGCGATCGCGCCGATTGCGGCCGCCTTTCCGGGTACTGTCCGCAACGGCGCGGTTGACCGCACGGCGCTCCGCCGCATCGTGCTCGACGACCGCGCGGCGTTCGCCCGGTTGGAAGCGATCGTTCATCCGCTGGTGCGGCGGGAGGAGCGGCGGTTTCTCGCCCGCGCCCGGCGCCAGGGGCGGCGGGCGGTCGTGCTCGACATCCCGCTCCTGTTTGAGACCGGGGCCGAGCGGCGCGTCGACCGGATCGTCGTTGTCTCGGCGCCCGCCGCTGTGCAGCTTGCGCGGGTCCGCCGCCGCCGGCACATGTCGGACGCTGATATCCGCGCCTTGATCGCCCGGCAAACGCCGGACACGGAAAAGCGTCGGCGCGCTGATTTGGTGGTGCGGACAGGACTCTCCCGTCATTATGCGCGGCGGCAAATCACCAAGTTCGTGCAGGCATTATTGAACCGATGAGTCGCTCCATCCTCTTTGACACGGAGACGACGGGTCTCGATCCCAGTCGCGGCGATCGCGTGATCGAAATCGCGGCACTGGAGCTGCAGCGCGACCTGCCAACCGGCCGGTATTTTCATGCGCTGATCGACCCCGAACGTCCGGTGCCGGAGGAGGCGACGCGGATCCACGGGCTGTCATCGCGCGACCTCGCCGGCAAGCCGCGATTCGCCGAAATCGTGGACTCGCTGCTCGAGTTTCTCGGCGAGGATCCGATGATCGCGCACAATGCCGCGTTCGATTTTGGCTTCCTCGACGCCGAACTGGTGCGCGTCGGCCGTCCCGCGCTTGATCGCGCGCGCATGGTCTGCACGCTGGAGATGGCGAAGCTGCGTTTCCCCGGCCTGCC
>CAYSTX010000077.1:0-8243 GCA_964434035.1 uncultured Acetobacteraceae bacterium | reverse complement strand
CTGATCATCCTGCTGATGGCGGCGCTCGTGCTGGTCGCGGTGGCGCTCGGGGTGCGTAGCGTGCGGTCGATCGACCGGTTGCGTGCCGAGGTCGAGACCGCGGACGAGACGGTGGACACCGCCCGCGCGGCACTCGACTCGCTCGAAGCGGCCGAGGGCGGCCAGCGCGGGTTTCTTCTGACAGAACAAGCCTCGTTTCTGGGCGCCTTCTACGCCGGTCAGAAGAAGCTCGGCGGCGCGCTCGACCGCCTCCGCGCGCTGGAACCGCAAGCGCCGTGGCTCGTCGATGAACTTACCGGCCTCGAGCAGGCGACGCGCGCCGAAATCGACGTGCTGACGAAGACGATCGCGGCGGCCAACCGGTCCGGTCCGTCGGCGGCGATGCCGATGATACGGAGCGGCGACGACGAGCGCGCGATGGAGAACGTCCGCATCGCCATCGCCCACATTATCGACAGCGCCAACGCCGCGCGCGCGAGCCGCAGCCGTGCGCTTCTTGACCGCGAACAGCAGACGTTCGGCCTGCTGTTCGGCACCGCGGTCAGCGGCATCCTGCTGCTCGGCATCGCGGCGCTCCTGTTGATGCGGAGCCGCACGCGTCTGCTCGCCGCGCGTCTCGCGGCGCTGCGGCAGACTGAGCAGCTGCAGTCGATCGTCGATCAGCTGCGCGACGCGGTGGCGGTGTTCGACCCGTCTGGCGTGCTGCGGCTGACGAACACGGCGTTCGTTCGCGTGTCAGGATTGCCGGCGGACGTGTGTGTGCCGGGCGCCTCGATTGCGACCTTCGCGGCGGCCGCCGGCGAACACTGGTCGTCTGGCAAGATACTGACGGACCAGGCGCCGCCGACGTCGCCGTTCGCGACCGAGGTTCGGCACAACGCACGCACGCTGGAGGTCTGGCGGAGCCCGACGATCGACGGCGGGCAAATGCTGGTCGTCGCCGACATCACGCGCCGGACGGAGGCCGAGGCGGTTGCGCGTCAGGCGCAGAAGATGGAGAGCCTCGGTCAGCTCACCGGCGGCGTCGCGCACGATTTCAACAATCTGCTTCAGGTGATATCGGCCAATCTCGAATTGCTCGCCGCCCGTTTCGCTAGCTTGGCGCTCCATGACGGCGACTGGTTGCTGGCGCGGCTCGCCGGCGCGCAGGCGGGCGTCGAGCGCGGCGCGCGGCTGACGCGCCATCTGCTTGCGTTCGCTCGCAGGCAGCCGCTGGCGCCGGAGCCGATCGACGTCGCGCGCCTGCTGCACGGCATGGAAGACATGCTGCGCCGCACGCTCGGCACGACGGTCGACATCGAGGTGGTGACGGGCGGTGGCCTCTGGTCGATCCGCGCCGACGCGGCGCAGCTCGAAACCGCGATCCTGAACCTCGCCGTCAACGCGCGCGACGCGATGGACGAGGCCGCGGAAAATGGCACCGCAAAGCTGACCGTCGAGGCGGCGAATGTTTCACTCGATGCCGGTTATGCGGCCACGCATGAGGAGGTACTGCCCGGCCAATACGTGATGATCGCAGTGAGCGACACCGGCACCGGCATGACGCAGGAGCAGATGGCCCGCGCGATTGAGCCGTTCTACACGACTAAGCCGACCGGCAAGGGGACGGGGCTTGGCCTCTCGATGGTGTTCGGGTTCGCCAAGCAGTCGGGCGGTCATTTCACGCTCTACAGCGAAGTCGGCCACGGCACGACGGCGAAGCTCTACGTGCCGCGCAGCCTCGCCGTGCCGATGCCCGAGACGGATGTGCCGACAGTTGTTCCGATGGCGAATGGCGAGCTGGTGCTTGTCGTCGAGGACGATCCTGCCGTGCGGGCGGCGGCCGTGCAGACGCTCATCGGCCTCGGCTACCGCACCGAGGAGGCAGCCGACGCGCGTGACGCGCTGGCGAGGCTCCGCTCGGGCGAGGTGCGGCCCGACCTGCTGTTCAGCGACGTCGTTCTGCCCGGCCCCGACAACGCCCGCGGCCTCGCCGCCGAGGCGAAAGCGCTTTGTCCCGGCATCGCGGTGGTCTTCACGTCCGGCTACACCGAGAACTCGATCGTCCATAACGGCAAGCTTGATCCCGGCATCACGCTGATCAACAAGCCCTGGCGGGCGCAGGATCTGGCGCATCGGCTGCGGGCAGCGCTGACGGCAGCGGCACGGCCGGCGGCCGTGTCCCGGCGGCTCGTGCTGCTGGTTGAGGACAACGAGCTCGTGCGCATCACCTCGGCCGATATGATCGCCAACCTCGGCCACGACGTGATCGAGGCAGGCGGCGGCGAAGCGGCGCTGCGAGTGCTGGAGACGCGGCCGGTCGACCTGTTGATGACCGATATCGGGCTGCCCGGGATCGACGGTCTACAGCTGATGGAACTCGCGCGGCGGCTTCGGCCGGGGATTGCGGTCGTGCTCTCCTCCGGCCGGCCGATCGACCAGTCGGTGCCGGACGTGACGTGGTTGCCGAAACCGTATGACGGCAGCGCGCTGGCCGACGCAATCAGCCGCGCGCTCGGCGCCACCGTTCCCGCCTGAAACGACGGTCGGATGCTGACCGTGCTCGCCGCGACCCGTAATCGCGCGCCTTCGCTTGGTCCGGTGCTGTCGGCATTCGCGGCATTGCGCCCGCCCGTGGGCGGCTGGCGGCTCGTGATTGTCGATAACGCCAGCCCCGACGCTACGCGGGACGTACTCGCCGCGTTTGCTGACCGGCTGCCGCTCGTCGTGCTGCACTGCGCGCGGCCGGGAATGAACGCGGCGCTCAACGTCGGGGTCGGCGCCATGATCGGCGACCTGCTGGTCAAGACCGACGATGACGTGCTGCCCGATCCGGGCTGGCTCGTCGCCTATCGCGATGCGGCCGATCGTGAGCGTGCGGCCGGCCTCTTTGGCGGCACCGTGGAGCCGGAGTTTCCCGCCCCTCCGCCGGCCTGGCTCGATGACCGCGCAGCGTCCCATAGCGTGCTCTATGCCGCGTGCCGCCGGGCGGACGGTCCCTGTCCGATCCCGGACATCTACGGGCCGAACTGGGCGATCCGCGCTGACCTGCTCGGCGGCCCCGCACCGTTCAATGAGGCGTTCGGCCCGGACGCGACCAAGAAGGACTACGCAATGGGCGGGGAGACAGAGCTGTTTACTCGCCTCGCCGCCGCGGGGGTCGCCGGCTATTTCGTCCGCGATGCGCTTGTGCGGCATCTGATCCGGCCGGAACAGATGACCGAGCCCTGGATCCTCCGCCGCGCCTATCGCTATGGCCGCGGCTCGGGCGTGCTGCTGCCGCCGGACTGCGCGCGCGGGACGGGGCTGCCGGGGCTCGGCGGAGTGACGCCGGCGCTGGCCGTGCGGCTCGGCTGCTACGCGCTTGCCGCGCGGGCGGCGCGGCTGCTGCCGCTGTCGCGTCGGCGCCTCGCGCTCCGCTACCGGGCCCGTTACCTCGCGGGCGTCGCGGCCGCTTTGCGCCATGCCAGCGCCTGACGGCACGCCGCCGCGCATTACCGTCTGTATCTGCACGCATGAGCGGGTCGATTACGTGCGCCAGTGCCTCGACGGTCTGCGCGCACAGACGGTCCCGCCCGGCGCGTTCGACGTGGTTGTTGTTGACAGCGCGTCCTCGGCGGGTGCGGCGTCGGCGCTCGCAGAACTGGTCGCCGCCATGCCCGGCGCGCTTCTGGTACGCGCAGACCGGCCGGGCGTCAGCATAGCGCGTAATGCCGCGCTGGCGGCGGCGGGCGGCGGATACGCCGCCTTCATCGACGACGACGCGATCGCCGCACCCGACTGGGTCGAGGCGATCGCGCGCGCCGTCGCGACCGAGCATCCGCCCGCGATCATTGGCGGCCGCGTGCTGCCGATCTGGGAACGGACACTGCCGGCCTGGTGGCCGCGTTCGCTGCGGCCGGTGCTGTCGATCATCGAGCATGAGGCGGGCGGCGAATACCGCTCACCCGCCCTGCCCCCACGGCTCGAACCGTACGGGGTCAACATGATCGTGCACGCCCCGACAGCGGGGGCGGCGGGTGGGTTTCGCGAGGATCTGGGACGAGCAGGCATGCAGCTTCTATCCGACGAGGAGGTGGAGCTTGCCTGGCGTCTGCAGGACGCGGGGCATTCCGTCCGCTATGACCCGTCCGTGCTGGTTCATCATCAGATCCAGGCCGCGCGGCTCAATCCGGCGTGGCTGCTGGAGCGGATGCGGATGCAGGCGATTTCGACCGTGCGGACGCGCCGCATTCTCGGTGAGCGGTCGCGCAATTGGATCGAGGCGCCGCGCCGGCTCGCCGTGCTGATGCTGACGCTGCCGGCGCGCGTGCTGCCGGCCAACAGCACCGCGCTGATTGGGTTGCGCTGGCGTCATGCCTATGCCGCCGGGTTTCTGCGCGGGCTCTTCGGCGCCCCGTGATCGCGTGCCGCTGATCGCCGGTCAGGCCTTGCGCCGTCATTCACCGATCGCCTACGACCACCCGACCCGGCCGGCCTCGATCCGCCGTCCTGTCTGTATGTGACCGAGCGAGGCAATGGCGTCCTATCCCGACCTGCCCAACCCCGATCTTCTCGACCGCATCCCGCGCGGCGCGCGTGTCGTGCTCGATGTCGGCTGCTCGACCGGTGCGCTCGGCGCGGTGTTCAAGCGGTTCAGCCCACGCACCCGCGTCCTCGGCATCGATCGCAACGCCGAGGCGGCGTCGCTCGCCGCCACGCGCCTCGATGCGGTCGCGGTCGGCGATGTCGAGGCGGACCCGTTTCCATTCCCCGATGAGGCGGTCGACTGCATCGTCTATGGCGACGTGCTGGAACATTTGCGCGACCCATGGGCGCTGGTGCGCCGGCACATGGAGCGTCTGTCGCCGGATGGGACGATCCTGATCTGTCTGCCGAATGTCGAGCACTGGTCCTTTGCCGCGCGGCTGATGCAGGGCACGTGGCGCTATGAGGAGAGCGGGCTGCTCGATCAGACGCATATGCGCTGGTTCACGCTTGAGACGACACGGGAAGCGCTGGAATCGCTCGGGCTGTCGCCGTTCGACATCCATCCGCGCATCTTCGAGGCCGAGCGCGCGGACACCTTCATCGACGTGCTCGCACCGGCTCTCTCCGCGCTTGGCGTCACCAAGGAACAGTACCGCGCGCGCGCACTCCCGCTGCAATATGTCTGGCGCGTGCAGAAGGCGCGGCGGCAGCGGCTGCACGTGGCGGCGACAATGTTGGCGCCGGTCGGCGGCGTCAGTCACACGCGCGTCGTTTTCCCGATGCAGATGCTCGCGACCGATCCGACAGTGACGGCGACGATGTTGCAGGACCGTCTGCCGCAGACGGACCCCGATACGCCGAAGGTGATCGTGCTGCATCGCCCCGTGATGACTGGTGATGAAGCGCTGCAATCATTGCGCTCGCTATTGGCCGATGGCTGGCTGATCGTCACCGAGTTTGACGACCATCCGGATTTCTTCCCGGCGATGAAGAACGGCGAGACGTATTCGTTCTCCGGCGCGCACGCGGTGCAGACGAGCACGCGAACGCTCGCCGCCGTGCTGCGCCCGCGCAACCCTGAGGTCGCCGTTTTCCCGAACGCGATCCGCATGCTGCCGGATGCGGTGAATTTCGCCGACCCCCGCCGCATGACGCTGTTTTTCGGCGCGATCAACCGCGAGCAGGACTGGGCACCACTTGTCGGCGTGCTGAACGACGTCGCGTCGCTGGTCGGCGACCGGCTGGCGTTTTCCATCGTGCATGACCGCGGGCTGTTCGACGCGCTCGAGACGCCGCACAAGGGCTTCGAGCCGACGGCCGATTATCCGCGCTACATGGAACTGCTCGGCCAAGCGGAGATTGCGCTCATGCCGCTCGCCGATACGGCGTTCAACCGCGCCAAATCCGACCTGAAGTTCATCGAGGCGGGCGCCTGCCGCGTTGCGCCGCTGGCAAGCCGCGTCGTCTATGCGGAGACGGCGGTCGATCAGGAAACCGCGATGCTGTTCGACGACGCGGCCGAATTGCGGCTCAAGTTGCTGCGGATGATCGCGCTGCCGGAGGTCGCGCGCGGGATTGGCGACCGCGCGCGTGCCTATGTCGCGGCGGAGCGAATGCTCGCCTATCAGACGGAGGACCGGATCGCCTGGTATCGCGATCTCTGGTCGCGCCGCGCGGCATTGACCGAGGCGCTTTATACCCGCGTGCCGGCGCTCCGCCCGCTTGCCGCGCCTGCGCTGTCGCCCGCGCCGCCGCCGGCGATGGGGGAGATGCCGGCCGAGCCGTTCGAGCCGGTGGCGGCCGGCTGAGGCGCATGGCGATCGCAAGGGTCAAACTGCTGATCTGGCGTGCGGTGCGCGCCCCGTGGCGGATTTTGTCGACCCGCGTGGTGCCGTCGATCACCGCGCTTACAGGCTACCTGAAGGATCCGCGTCGGGTGGTGCGGCGCGTGCCGGCGGAGGGTCCGATTCCGCTCGGGCCGCGCGTCGCGCTGTTCTGCCATTTCGACGCGGCCGGAGGAGTACGGCCGCGCGTGCTCGCTTATCTCGACGCGCTGCGCGAGAAGGGATTTTCAATCGTCTTCGTCTCGAACGCGGGACATCTGACGGACGAGGCGATGCGCGCGCTCACGCCTCGCTGCGCGGGCGTTCTGGTGCGGCAAAACGTTGGCTACGATTTCGGCGCCTGGCGCGACGCGCTGGAAGAGGCGGCATTGCCGCGCCCGGATACGGCGATGGTGGTGTTGCTGAACGACAGCGTCTTCGGTCCCTTGCGCCCGATCGGCCCGTTGCTGCGGCAGATCGATTTCGACGACGCCGACATTTGGGGTCTGACCGAGAGCTGGCAGACCGGCTATCACCTGCAATCCTATTTTTACGCGATCGCGCCGTCGGTGCTGCGGACGCCGACGTGGCGGCGCTTCTGGGCCGGTGTGCGGCCGGTTCCGTCGAAACACTCGATCATCCGCGCTTACGAGATCGGCTTTACCCGCGCCATGCTGCGCGGCGGCCTGCGCTGCCGCGCGTTGTTCCCCTATTCCGACCTGATCGATGCGATCCCGGAGCCCGATGATCACCCGCCGATCGCGCGCGCGCTTGCGGACGCCGCTGCGCGGCGGCTGCGCGACAAGGTCGCGCTGTCGGCGCCGCTCAATCCGTCTAGCGATCTCTGGCGGGAGCTGCTCGGCCTCGGCTACCCATTCATCAAGCGCGAGCTGCTGCGCGATAATCCCGCGCGCGTGCCGGACGCGGTCGACTGGCAGAGCGTCGCGGCCCCGATCGGCGATAAGGCGACGATCGCGGCAATCGTCGACGAACTCGGCCCCGGACCGCGCACCTGGCCGCGCCGCCGGCCGGGTGACCGGCGGCGGCGGTAGGTGCTAGCGGGCGCTTAGACCTTCTCGACCTGGCCGTATTCCAGCTCGACCGGCGTCGAGCGGCCGAAGATCGAGACGCTGACCTTCACGCGCCCCTTTTCCTCGTCGATTTCCTCGACGATGCCGTTGAAGCTCGTGAACGGACCGTCGGCGACGCGCACCTGCTCGCCGATCTCGAACAGGATCGCGGGACGCGGCCGCTCCACGCCCTCGGCGGTCTGCTTCATGATCCGCTCGGCCTCAGCGTCCGTGATCGGCGAGGGGCGCATCTTGGTGCCGAGGAAGCCGGTGACCTTCGGCGTGTCCTTCACGAGGTGCCACGCCTCGTCCGACAGCTCCATCTTCACCAGCACGTAGCCGGGGAAGAACTTGCGCTCAGCGTTGACCTTCTGGCCGCGCCGCAGCTCGACCACTTCCTCGGACGGAACCAGCACCTCGTCGATCTGCTCGGCGAGGCCCTTCGCGGCCGCCTGTTCCTTGATCTGCTGCGCGATCTTCTTCTCGAAGCCGGAATAGACGTGAACCACGTACCAGCGCTTTGCCATCAGCCCGCTCCCGAGATCCCGGCGCCGAATAGCGCGCGCACGCCGAGGCCCATAATCTGATCAATCACCAGAAAGAACACCGCCGCCAGGATGACCATGCCGAAGACGAGCGCGGTCGTGATCGCCGTCTCCTTGCGGGACGGCCAGGTGACGCGGGCCACCTCGCGGCGGACATCGCCTATGAATTTCACCGGTTCAAACGCCACGAGGCACGGTCCTTTACGGTCGGAGAGCGGTGGTCAGTTACGCGTCAATCAGTCGCGGTCGGTCTAGTCGAAGGCGGCAGCACTCGTCGGCGAACGGACGGGATCGGCGGGCGGCTGGCAGGGGTGGAGGGTCTCGAACCCCCAGCCTCCGGTTTTGGAGACCGGCGC
>CAYSTX010000076.1:0-14207 GCA_964434035.1 uncultured Acetobacteraceae bacterium | reverse complement strand
CGCGCTCGCGTTCGGGATCGGCACGTCGGAGGTCGAGCACGTGCTCGCGACCCAGACGCTGCTGCAGACGAAGGCCCGCAACATGCTGGTGCAGGTCGACGGCACGCTCGGCTTCGGCATGTCGGCGAAAGACATCATGCTGGCGATCATCGGCCGCATCGGCACGGCGGGCGGCACCGGACACGTCATCGAATACGCGGGCGAGGCGATCCGCGCGCTCGACATGTCCGGGCGCATGACGATCTGCAACATGTCGATCGAGGCGGGCGCGCGCGCCGGCCTGATCGCGCCGGATGAAACGACCTTCGAATACGTGCGGGGCCGTCCGTTCGCGCCGCAGGGCGCGGCGCTGGATCGCGCGATCGAGTATTGGCGCACGCTGCCGACCGATCGCGGCGCGCACTTCGATACGACTGTTATGTTGAACGCCGCCGATATCGCACCGATGGTGACCTGGGGCACGAACCCGGAAGCGGTCGTGCCGATCACCGGGAGTGTGCCGAACCCCGATGAAGTAGCCGACGAGGCGACGCGCGCGCAGATGCGCCGGATGCTCGACTACATGGCGCTAACGCCGGGGACGGCGATGCGGGACGTTCCAGTCGATGTCGTCTTCATCGGCAGCTGCACCAACGGCCGCATTGAGGATCTCCGCGCCGCTGCCCGCGTCGCCGCCGGCCGGCGCGTCGCCGACGGCGTGCGCGCGATGATCGTGCCGGGCTCGGGTCTCGTGAAAGAGGCCGCCGAGGCCGAGGGCATCGACCGCATCCTGATCGACGCGGGGTTCGAGTGGCGGGAAGCCGGCTGTTCGATGTGCCTCGGCATGAACCCGGACAAGCTGTCGCCCGGGCAGCGCTGCGCGAGCACGAGCAACCGCAATTTCGAAGGGCGGCAGGGGCCGGGCGGGCGCACGCACCTGATGTCGCCCGCGATGGCCGCCGCCGCCGCCGTCACCGGACGTCTGACCGACGTTCGCGAACTGGTCTGACGCACGGCGCGCGACAGAGGGGAGATCAATCATGCAGCCGTTCACGACGTTGACCGGGATCGCCGCGCCCTTGCCGATGGCGAACGTCGATACCGACAAGATCATCCCGGCGCGCTTCCTCAAGACGATCCGCCGCACCGGCCTCGGCGCGCATCTGTTCGACACGCTGCGCTTCACTTCGGACGGGGCGGAGCGGCCGGAGTTCGTGCTCAATCAGGCGCCGTATCGCAACGCCGAGATCCTGATTGCGCATGAAAACTTCGGCTGCGGCTCATCGCGCGAACACGCGCCCTGGGCGCTGCTCGATTTCGGCATCCGCTGCGTCATCGCGCCGGACTTCGCCGACATCTTCCACAACAACTGCTTCAAAAACGGCATCCTGCCGATCCGCCTGCCGCGCGCCGTCTGCGACGCGCTGATGGAAGACGCGAAGCTCGGCGGCAACGCGCGCCTCACCGTCGATCTCGCGCGGCAAGTTGTCGTGCGGCCAAACGGTGAGGAGATCCCGTTCGAGATCGACCCGTTCCGAAAGCACACGCTGCTCGAAGGCCTCGACGACATCGGCCAGACGATGGCGCACGCGCCGAAGATTGACGCTTACGAGGCGCGGCGCGCCGCCTCGCAGCCTTGGCTCCCCGCGCTCGCCCACGCCTGACGCAGTTTCACACCCAACGTCACGAAAGGCCCAACCGCATGGCCGCCAACAAATCGCTGTTGATTCTGCCGGGCGACGGCATTGGCCCGGAAGTGATGCGCGAGGTACGGCGGATCGTCGAGTGGATGTCGAAGCGCCGCGCCGTGTCGTTCGACGTTAGCGAGGATCTCGTCGGCGGGGCCGCGATCGACACACGCGGCGTGCCGATCACCGACGACACGCTCGACGCCGCGCGGCGCGCGGACGCGGTTTTGTTCGGCTCTGTCGGCGGACCGAAATGGGATTCGCTCGGGTTTGAGAAGCGGCCGGAACTCGCCATCCTGCGGCTCCGCAAGGAGCTCGACCTGTTCGCCAATCTGAGGCCCGCGACCGTGCTCGAGCCGCTGGTCGACGCGAGCACACTGAAGCCTGATGTTGTGCGCGGCCTCGATCTGATGATCGTGCGCGAAAGCACCGGCGGCATCTACTTCGGTGAACCGCGCGGCGTCGAGACACTGCCGGACGGGCAGCAGCGCGGCTATGACACCGAGAGCTACACGGCGAACGAAATCGAGCGCGTCGCCCGCGTTGCCTTCGAGCTCGCCCGCACCCGTCAGAACCGCGTCACCAGCGTCGAGAAGGCAAACGTGATGCAGAGCGGCCTGTTCTGGCGGCAGGTTGTGACCGCGCTGCATCAGCGCGAATTCCCCGACATCCAGCTCTCGCATATGTACGCCGACAACTGCGCGATGCAGCTTGTTCGCAACCCGCGTCAGTTCGACGTGATCGTCACCAGCAATATCTTCGGCGATCTGCTGTCCGACCTCGCCTCGATGCTGACGGGCAGCCTCGGCATGTTGCCGTCGGCGACGCTCGGCGCCGTCGATGCGAACGGCAAGCGGCCAGCGCTCTATGAGCCGATCCACGGCAGCGCGCCCGACATCGCGGGCAAGGGCATCGCAAACCCGCTCGGTCAGATCCTGAGCTTCGCGATGCTGCTTCGCATTTCGTTCGGGCTCGACGAGGACGCGGCGCTGATCGAGCGCGCGGCGACCAACGTGCTGGCAAGCGGGCTGCGCACGACGGACATCATGGCGCCGGGCACAGCCAAGGTCGGCACGTCGGTGATGGGCGAAAGCATCCTGCGCGAGCTGGACAAGATCGCGGCGTAAGCCGCGGTCAGCTCACCGCCCGCGCAAAGGTCGCGGGATCGACGTTACCGCCGCTGATGACGACGCCGACCACGCCGCCGCGCCACGGCGCATCCGCTGCCGCCGTGAGCGCCGCCGCCAGCGCAACCGCGCCGCCCGGCTCGGCGACCAACTTCAGATGCGCGAATGCAAACGCCATCGCGCTGAGCACGGCTTGGTCGTCGACGACCAAGCCGCCGTTGAGCAGGCGCCGGTTGACTTCAAATGTCATCACCCCTGGCGTCGGCGACAGCAGCGCGTCGCAGATGGATGCAGCACCCGGCGCGACGCCAAGCCGTTCACCCGCCACGAGCGAGCGCGCCGTGTCATCGAGGCCCGCCGGCTCGACCGAATAGACGCGCGTGCCGGGCGATTCCGCCGCGCACGCGAGCGCGCAGCCGGCGACGAGCCCGCCGCCGCCCGTGCACACCAGCAGCGCGTCAAGCGGCGGCAGCCCGGCCGCGCGCGCATCCTCGATCAGCTCGCGCGCCAGCGTCCCCTGCCCCGCTATCACGTCCGGATGGTCGAACGGCGGCACCAGGGTCGCGCCGGTGCGCGCGGCGTGCGCGGCGGCGAGCGCGTCGCGGTCCTCGGTCGCGCGATCGTACGTCACGATCTCCGCGCCCCATTCCCGCGTGCGCTCCATTTTGATTCGCGGCGCGTTGGCCGGCATGAAGATCGTGGCCTGCCGCCCAGACGCGGCGGCGGCGCAGGCGACCGCCTGCCCATGGTTGCCGGACGAGAACGCGACCACCGGCCCCGCGCGGCCCGCCGCGTCAAGCGAGCGGATCGCGTTCGTGGCACCTCGCAGCTTGAAGCTGCCGGTCCGTTGCAGGCACTCCGGCTTGACCAGCACCGTCGCCCCGGCGGCGCGATCCAGGGCGGCGTTGCGCAGCATCGGCGTACGCACGACACCGCTCGCGATCCGGTCGGCGGCAGCGAGGATGTCGGCATAGGTCGGCGGGGTCATCGAATGCTCCAGGTTAACGCGGGCGCGGCAACAAAACGGCCGGCGTTGGACTCGGCCGGCCAACGACACGGTACAGCCGGAACCCCTCCGCTGTCAGCCCGTCGCGCGTGCGAGCGGCGGTGCCGGCCGGATCGAGCGTGGCCCACGGCGCGCGGTCGATGTCGTCGCCACGCCTGTCGCTGCGGACGAACAGGCCGGTGACCCCGTCGATTGGTGCTGCCGGCAGATCGAAGCTCCGCCAGCGCGGCTCGACGCCGACGACCATGACGCCCGGCGGCAGGCGACGCGCGAGCTCGGCGGCGATGCCGTAATTGTCGGCCGCGACGTAGTGCGCTCCGGTCGCGACGCGCGCCGCCTCCACTTCGCGCGCGAAGCCGGGCCACCCGGCGAGCCGCAACATGCTCGGGTCGCGCGTGACCGGAAGCGCGACGGGCGCCAGCGTTGCCTGCACGTAGACCAGCGCCGTCAGCGCGAAGCCGAGCCCGAGCGCCGCTCCGCGCCACCGCACCCAGCGCCCACCAAGCGCCGCCCCCGCCAGCAGCGACGCGGGCGCGAGCACGGATGGCCAGTTCGCCTGCACCCGGTCACCGGTCGCATGCTGAACGAACACGAGCGCCCCGGGGAGGATCAAGCAGGCGAGCAGCATCGGCCCGGCCGCCCGCGTGCGCCACACCGCGCGCGTCGCGACCACGGTCCCGGCGACGGCGAACGCGGCGACAATCGGCGTCAGCAGGCCCACCTGCGAGAGCACCAGCTCGCCAAGGAACCGCAACGCCCGCGACGGCGCGAAATCGGCGACCCGCCCCCCCTGCTTGGCGAAGCTGGCCCAATCATGCGTCGCGTTCCACCAGAGCACCGGCGCGAAGACGGCGAGCGCCAGACAAGCGCTGGCCCACGCGGCTGGATCTCGCAGCAGCACGCGACGCGACGGCGTCAGCAGCAGCCAGAGACCAGCGCCGCCAACCAGCAAGAACGCCGTGTATTTGCTGTCGAGAGCGAGACCCAAGGCGAGCCCGGCGGCGAGCAGAAACGGCCCCGCCGCATCTACCGGCCGCGTCGCGACCTCTGCCAACGCTGCGAGCGCCAGTGTCCAGAAGAACAGCAGCGGCGTGTCCGGCGTCATCGTGACTGCGCCGACAGCCGAGAACAGCGTCGCGTTCATCAGCGCCGCCGCGATCACCCCCGCATCCGTCCCCGGATAGAGGCGCCGCCCGGCCCGCCAGAGCGCGAGCGAGCCGAGGGCCGCCGCCACAGGGCCAAGCAAGCGGATGCCGAAAGTCGTGTCGCCCGCGAGCGCGGTGCCGCCGGCGATCCAGAACGCGACCATCGGCGGATGGTCGAGGAACCCCGGCGCCAGCGCCCGCGACCAGACCCAGTAATACGCCTCGTCCGGGGATAGCGGCGTTGCCGCCGCGATGACGAACCGGACGAGCGTCAGCGCGCCGAGGGCGGCGAGCCACACCCCGTCACGCCGCCTCACCGCCGGGGCCAGACCAGCGTCGAGGAGACCGCGTAATTCCAGACGACGCCAATCACCGCACCGATCGCGCCCGCCAGCGTCGCGGTCGTGTGGTCGGCGTAGAGCGCGTTGGCAATGCCGATGTTGGCGACCGCGCCGAAGCCGCACACGACCATGAACAGCAGCAGACCGGTCCAGAGTCGCCGTCCACGCAGGCGCACATCGCGATACGTGATCTGATTGTTCAGCGCGAAGTTGAAGACCATCGCAACGAGCGTCGCCACCGTCTGCGCGACTTCAAAGGAGAGGCCGGCGAAATCCCACAGTAGCGTCATGACCGCGACGTTAACGAACACGCCGAGTGCGCCGACGAGCGCGAACGCGACGAAGCGCAAGGGCACCCGCCCGTCCGCCGCCTTGTCCAGCAGCAGGGCCGCGAACTGCACCAGCACGAGCACGTCGAGCTTGCTCTCACCGGCGACGCGCTCGTTGAAGCGGAACGGCACTTCGGCGACCCGGAGTGGCATCGATCCGCGCGGCGTGCTGAGCACGAGGTCAAGCAGGATCTTGAACCCCTGCCCGGTCAGACGCGGCGCCAGACGCTCGAACAATGGGCGCGGCAGCATGAAGAAGCCGCTCATTGGATCGGATAACCGGACCGGCAGGACGCGCTTGGCAAGCCCGATCCCGGCCTCGCTCAGCCGCCGCCGCCAGGGCGACCCAAGGCCCGACGCATCGCCGCCCGCGACATGCCGGCTGCCGGCGACGAGATCGACATCGCCCGCGCGCAGCCGCTCGAGCATCGCCGGCAGGCGCGTCTCGTCGTGTTGCAGATCGCCGTCGATCACCGCGATCACGTCGGCCGAGGATGACAGCGCGCCCTCGATCACCGCCGACGACAGCCCGCGACGGCCGACGCGGCGGATGCAGCGAACGCGCGGATTGACGCGTGCGATAGCGCGCGCCGCTTCGGCGGTGCCGTCCGGGCTGTTGTCGTCGACGAAGACGGCTTCCCAGTCGATGCCGCGCAGCGCCACCGTCAGACGACCGACCATCGGCGCCACATTAGCGCGCTCGTTGTAACAGGGGATGACGATGGTCAGTTCAATGCCGCGCGCGGGCGCGGGAACCTCGTCTCTCTCCAGGGCGACGTCGTGCTGATCGTTCAAGGGGCGGCGCGCGTTCTCGTTTGTGGTTGGTCGCGATAGCGCAGCAGAGACATTTCGTGAAGGCCGGCGCCATATTGCGCAAAGTTCCACTCTGGTCGCGAATCTGCACCTGTGTTAGGGCGAAGTTGTTTGCCTACCAATGAAATCAGGAGAGTGTCGATGCTTCGTCCGATCGCTGCCGCGCTACTGGCGGCCACGTTCGCCGTCCCCGCTATGGCCCAGACAGCGCCGGCGCCGGCCGCCCGCCCGATGGCGCCGATGAGCGCCCCGGCGACCGGCAACCCCACCACAACCGCCCCGGCTACCGGCAAGACCGGCACGACGGCGGCCAACCAGTACAAGACCGAGGCGGAGGCCAAGACGGCCTGCGCGTCTGACACGGTGGTCTGGGTCAACCTGCGCTCGAAGGTCGAGCATACGTCTGGCGAGAAGGGCTACGGCACCACGAAGCGGGGCGCGTATATGTGCCAGAAGGAAGCCGAGGCTGATGGCTTCCACATGGCGCGCCATCGCACCACGAAGGCGTCCAGCACGACGACCAAGCCCGCGACCACGAAGTAATCCGACGGCCGCCGCGCCCGGTCTCTCCGGCCGGGCGCGGCGTCGCTTTCAGAACCCGAACATGTGGTCGAGTGAGAACCCGCCGGCCGCATCCATCAGCCCGTGATAGCCGAACAGCCGGCACGTCTCGTCACGGACGATAACGTAACCACCCTCCCCCGCCGCATTGAGCACATCCGCGCCGAAGATCTCGAACGGCTCGACCATCGCCGACCCTGAGCAGGCGATCGTGAGCGGCGACTCCGCCAGTAGCGCGCCGGCCGCGTCATGCAGCAGCAGCCGCGTCTGTGATGTCGCGTGCCAGGGCGCGGACGCCGGATAAATCAGCACACAGAACGCGCGCCGTCGCGCGTCCCCGAGCCGCAGAAAAAGCCGTGTCGTCAGGCCGGGCGGCGGGCCGGAATAGGATTGCGGTTCGTCGCGGAACGTCATCAACGTGTTGAAGATGTGCGCGCCAAAGCTCGTTTCTGCCGCGTGGCCGGATTGCCGGTCCTGATAGCGGACGAGCGTGTGCATCCAGCCATCCGCGCCGCCGCCGTCGCGGAAATCGTAGACGAGCTCCGCGTGGCCACTCCCGGCATCCGGCAAGCCGAGCGCATCGAGATCGAGCGCGCAATCATGGTCGCGCGGGAGCCGGCCGAGGAAGCGCTCGGCGACGAGTGTGCCGGCCTCGTCGAACACGTCGAGCCGGAGCGGCAAATCCGCCTGCGTGTGCGCCATCGGCGTCGGCTGCACGATGGTCCGGAACCGGCCGCGCGGCAGCACCGGAAACGGCAGCAGATAACCGCGTCCGAGACCGTCCGGCAGCTTTGCGATCGCGGGGTCGGGCTTGAGGTCGGCGCGCTCGACATTCACGTGCGCGATCCGCGTCCGCCCGTCCTGCGTCACCTCATAGCGGGGACGAACAACGTGGCGGCCGGCGTTGACCTCGACCTGCGCCGGCCAGGCGATCCCGGGCAGCAGATCGGCGACATCGACCGGCACGGAGGCGAAGGCCGGGATCGTACGGGCGAGCGGCACCGGCGCCCCGCGGCCCATCCGGTCGAGCGTGATTGCTCCCGCCGGGATCGGGGCGGCGTGGCTGTTCTGCACCCAGAGCGTCACCCGCTCCCCGACATCGGGCGCGGGCAGGCCGGCGTACCGCTCCGACGGCCAGGCGTTCGCGTCATGCGTGCAGGAAAGGCTCGCGCCGTTGTCGGACGCGTACGTATCGAGCGCGTATTTGACGACGTCGTGCCCGGTGACGCCGATCGCGTGCACGAAGAGCTGACCGGTGAACGGCGGCAGATCGAAGCGCGCCCGCACCGCCCGGCTGTCGATGACAAGCCCCGCCGGTCCGTCCGGCACCGCCTCGGTCCAGGTCGCGAGCGCCTGCCCGGCCGCGCCATAGAGCCGGAGCCAGAGACGCACGCCGCGCGCGCCGTAGCCCGACCAGTAATTAGCGGTGACGAGCTTGGTCGAGAGCCCGTCCTCATCGCGGAAGAACGCGAAATTCGTTGCGAAATTCAGCCGGTCGAGCGTGCGCCTGCGGTTGGTCAGCATGTCGTCCGGCAGCCGCGCGACATCAAGCGTCAGCACCTCGGCGCCATCCGGCACTAGCGCGCTGACGCGCCCGACCAGCCGCGCCGCGTCGAACGCCGCGATCAGCACGCGCCGCGCGCCGGAGGCCGGCAGCGACGTCAGCGGCCGCGCGACCATCCCCGCCCGCTCGGCACCGACGGCGAGCGTGTCGTGCACGTACAAGCCCTCGAACGGCGGCGCGTCCGGACAGAGCGCCAGCATGGGCGCGGCCAGCCCGTCGGGATCATAGAGCGCGGGCACCGGCCCGGTAGCCCAGCGCGCCCAGAGTGCGCTCAGCGCCTCGGCCGCGAGCGGGTGGGCGAGCGCCTTGTACGCGACGTTGCCGCCCGTTGCCTGATCGAAGGTCGCAATCGTCAGCACTGATAGGTTCGTCCTTCTCCAGAAGCCTCAGAGGCCGAGCCGGCGGCGAACTTCGTCGCCCGCGTCGAGCGTGTCGTTGACCGGTGCCGTCGGCCACAGATCCAGCCGGCCGGCGAAATTGCGCACGCGCCCGGAGGCGAGCATCGCGCGGGTGAACAGCTCCTGCCGGCGCGACCGTCCCGGGAGAGACGCGGACATCACCGGCACCGGCGTCGCTACCGCCTCCGACAGCATCGACACGCTGTCCTGCGTCACGATGATCGCGTCGGCAAGGGCCAGCATGCCGAAATACGGGTTCTCCCCCGTGCCGTCCCACACGACCGCGCCGAGCGGCGTCAGACGGTCGCGCAGCACAGTCGTCACCTCGGCGCCTGTGCGGCGAGAGGGCGTGAGTACGACGCCCACGCGATCCGCCGCCATCATGCCGGCGACATCGGCAGCGAGCTTGGACGCGACCGCGCCATCGAGCCGGAAACGGCCATTGCCGCCACCGACCAGAACCGCGACCAGCGGCCGCGGGATGTGCGCGAATCGAGGCGTCCAAACGGCGGCCGCCTCGGCCAGCCGCGTCGGCGTGACGCGGTGGAGCGCCGTGCGGGTGACGATGACGTTTGGCCCGGAAAGACCGTCGTGCTCATTGACGACAATCAGATCGAAGCGCGCGAGGTTCATGCGCGGATGCTGGACCTGTACGATGCGCGGCCAGTCCGCGCGGCGGGTGCGGCCGATCGCGGCGACCACGTGGGCGGCCATGCCGCCCGCACCGACCAGCACGTCCGGCAGCGGCGGGGCGAGCGTCTCGGGCGGAAGTGCCGCGAGCGGCGAAGGCCAGGCGCGCGCGGAAATCCAGCGCCACGGCGCGCGCGGCCGGAGCAGGCGCGTCTCCGCCGCCAACCCGGCCGCCTCCGCGAGCCCCTGAGCCTGCGCGAGCAGACCGGCATAGTCGGCGGCGAGAATCCAGGACGAGGGCGGGGTGCTTGGCGGGGACGGCATCGGCGGCTTGTCGGATCGCCGACGCGCCCCGTCAATGCGTGAGCTTCACCCCGTCACAAACCGCGCCCCGTCAGCCTAGCCCTGGTCGGCCTTTGCCAGCACCGGCTTGAACGCCTCGGTCACCCGCTTCATCTCGGTCGCCGGGTCGGCGCCGTTGACGATATTGGTGAGCCCGATGCCGATCGTGTCGCGGAACTCCGTCACCGGCACGATCACTGGCAGGCCCGACCGCGCGATGCGGAGGCTGGTCGCCGTCGTGTCGAACCACTCCTGCGGGAACTTGCTCGACTTGACGATGCTGGCCTCGCGGTACGGCGACGCGCGCGGCGGCGTGCCGGACCCGGTCCGCAGATACTCGTTCATGATCGGCTTGCTGGTCGCCCACTGCACATAAAGCCACGCCGCCTTCTTGTTCTGCGCGCCGGCGGGGATGCCGATGCCGTCGACGAAAGTCGCGGAAAACTGCCCCTTCGGGCCGCGCGGCACCGGGGCGAACCCGGTCTGGTCGGATACCCGGGACACTTTCGGGTCGAGCAGCGGGGCGGAGAAGCCGATCCCGTCCCACCACATCGCGCACTTGCCCTGCATGAACGACGTCTGGCTTTCGTTCCAGTTGAAGCCGACGACGCCCGGCGGCGCGTATTCGCGAAGGATCGTCTGATACCATTTCGCCGCCTCGATTGCCGCCGGCGTGTCGGTCAGCAGCGTCTTGCCGTCCGGCGTGATCGTCTCCTGGTCCCAGCCGAGCAGGATGTTGTCGTACAAGACGACGTTCGCGTTCTTCAGCCCGCGCCCAACGAAGCCGAAGATGCCCTTGCTCTTGTCGGTGAGCGCCTTCGCCATCGACATCATCTCGTCGTACGTCGCAGGCGGCGCCTTGAATCCCTTCTCGGCCAGCAAGCTCTTGTTATAAAAAATGATAAACAGATCCTGGTTGAGCGGCAGCACGTTGAGCCGCCCGTCCTCGCCGGTCGCCGCGGCCATGCCGGCGGCCGAGAAATCGCCTTGATCGAAATCGGCCGCGGTCATTGTTGGATTGGAGAGGTAGGGACGGAGGTCCTCCATCCACTTCGCCCTCTCGATCAGCCGCTTCTGCACGTGCATGGCGACGTTGACGACGTCGAACGACGGACGTCCCGCGGCCATCTCGAGCGCCACTTTCGGCCGCTGCTGCTGCTCGGGGATCTGCTCGAAGCCGACACGAATGCCAGTCAGCTCCTGAAACTCTTTTTGGTGCGCGGCGAGCACGTCGGCACGAGGGGATTTGGCCATGTTGACCTCGATCCGCTCACCCTTCGCCTGTTTCCAATCGAAGGGTTCGGCCGCCCCGACCTTCTCGACAATCGCGGGCGCGGCAAGCAATGCGCCGGCGCCAGCCAACACGGAGCGGCGATCGATCATGGCAATCCTCCCGAATGGCCCGTCTCTGGATGGGCGGGCTCGTTCGGAAAGACTAACCTCAAGCGGTCGCGATGCGGAAGCGGGGGCCGGTTCGCCCCTCGTCGATTAAGTCGGGGGTCGATCAGTCAGGGGTCGATTAGGCGGCGAAGGCTTGTTCAGTGTTTTGATCGGCGCCGGCTTGGTCCCCGACCGGCTTGCCCGCGTTCAGCAGGCCACGCTTTGAGGGGGTCGCGATGAAGTCGAGGATCTCGACCGCGAGCGGGTCGTCCCCGAAAGACGCGCGCGCCTCATCGAGCCGCTCGGCGAAGACGCCGTCGCCGTGGAACAGCGCGCGGAAGAGCCGCCGCAGCTTCAGCACCCGCGACCGCTCAAACCCGCGGCGCCGTAGCCCGACCACGTTGAGCCCGGTCAGCACGGCCCGGTTGCCGAAGACGTGGCCGAACGGGATGACGTCAGCCGAGACGCCGCTGACGCCGCTGACCATCGCGCCGCGACCGATGCGGATGAACTGATGCAGCGCGGACTGTCCGCCGATGATCGCGTGGTCGTCGATCGACACGTGGCCGCCCATGACAACGTTGTTCGAGATCACGACACCGTCGCCGATCGAGCAATCGTGCGCGACGTGGGAGACCGCCATCAACATGCATCCGGCGCCGACCGTGGTGATGCCGCGGCCGTGGCCGGTGCCGCGGTGGATCGTGCAGTGCTCACGGATCATCGTGCCCGCGCCGATCACGCAGCGGGTCGGTTCGCCGTTGTATTTGAAATCCTGCGGCGCGAGCCCGATCGTTGCGAACGGGTAGATGGTCGCGCCGGCGCCGATCGTTGTGCGGCCGTCGACGACGACGTGCGAAATGAGCGTGGCACCCGCCTCGATCGTGACGTTCGGCCCGACGGTGCAGAACGGCCCGATCGTTACACCCGGCCCGATCACGGCGCCCGGCGACACGACGGCCATAGGGCTAATCGACGTTGGCCGCGAAAGCCCGAGGACCGCGTCAAGCGTCGAAATCGAACCGTCCATACGTCACGCCTTCTGCTCTGCGGTGGGCCTGCCCACCGCTTACAGATCGTCTAATAGGAGAACGGGTCGCGGCCAGACAAAACAATCATTGTTGCCGCGTATTACGCAGAACGGCCGGTAACAGTCTGCAATAAGGCGATTTTGTGGCGCGAACGAAGTTGCGGGAACGGGGTCGTCAACGATCCATGATCATTGCGGTGACGATCGCCTCGGCGACCGGAACGCCGTCGACACGAGCGACAGCGGCGATCTTCCAAACGTTGCCGCGCCGATGCTCCCGCGACGCGTGGATTCGGAGTTGATCGCCCGGCACGACGGGGCGGCGGAATTTCGCACGCTCGATCGACATGAAGTAAACGAGCTTGCCGAACATCGCCGGCCCGAGCGTCTCGACCACCAGAACGGCCGCCGTCTGTGCCATGCTCTCGATGATCAGAACGCCGGGCATCACGGGGCGGCTTGGGAAATGCCCCTGAAAGAAATTCTCGTTGACCGAGACGTTCTTCACGCCGACGGCGGACTCTCCGAGAACGACGTCGACGACGCGGTCGATCAAAAGAAAGGGATACCGGTGCGGGATCAATTCCATCACGCGGCCGATATCGATTGTTCCGATTGCGGTGCCCTCGACAGGCATGTCCATCACGCGTCTCCCGTTGACTTTACCGCGCCTGCCTGACGCAGGAGCCGGGCGAGCCGGATCCGGTCGCGCGCAAACTCCTTGAACGGCTGGGCGGGTGACCCGACGACCTCGGCGCCCGCCGGCACGTCGTGCGACACCCCCGCCTGTGGACCGATCCGGGCCTTGGCGCCGATCCGCAGATGCCCGACAAGCCCCGCCTGGCCGGCTACCACCACGAAGTCCTCGAGCACCGTCGAGCCGGAAATGCCCACTTGCGCAACAATCACACAGAAACGGCCGATGCGGACGTTGTGGCCGATTTGCACCAGATTGTCGAGGCGCGAGCCCATTCCTATGACCGTATCGTTGGCGGAACCGCGGTCGATCGTCGTATTCGCGCCGATCTCGACGTCATCCTCAATGATGACACGGCCGATCTGCGGCACCGAAACGAAACCGCTCGGCGTCATGGCGAACCCAAACCCGTCCTGACCCACCCGCGCGCCGGGATACAGGACGACGCGGTCGCCGATCAGAGCGTGCGAGACGCTGGCCTGCGTGCCGATTCGAACGTCGGCGCCGAGCACGACTCCGGCGCCGATGAACGCCTGCGCGCCGACCCGCGTGCGCGGACCGATTTCGGCGCCCGTCTCGATCACCGCGAGCGGCCCGATCTCGGCCGTCGGGTCAATGCGCGCCGCCGGGTCGACGACGGCGGATGGGTGCAAACCCGGGCTAATTGGCGGCACCGGATAGAACAGCGACGCGACGCGCGCCCAGGCGAGATGCGGGTCGGGCACCACCAGCGGCACGATTCCCGGCGGCACATGCCTGGCGAGAGATGCGCTGACCAGAACCACGCCAGCTTGCGTTGCCGTCAGTGCATCGAGATGACGCTTGTCGGTCATGAAGCTGACATGGTCGGGTCCAGCCGCTGCTAGCGGGGCAACGCCGGACAGAAGAGTCCCCGCGTGCCCGGCCGGCGCCATTACGCCGGCGGCCCGGGCGACCTCGTACAGGGAATGCGGTCCGGTCCGCGCGAAAAAGCGAGGATCGCCGGCCTGCGCCGGGACGCTCACGGCACGCGCCGAACCGCGATCAGGGCTTGGTCGCCGGCGTCGTCGCGGCGGGCTTCGGCGCGGCTGACGGCGCGCTCAGGGCGGGCGGCGTCGGGGGCATGGTGCCGGCACCGGGAGGGGACGCCGTGCCGTTGGCCGGCGCCTGCGCTGGCGCCTGCTCACCCGTCGCCGGC
>CAYSTX010000075.1:0-14265 GCA_964434035.1 uncultured Acetobacteraceae bacterium | reverse complement strand
GCGACCGACGTCGCCGCCCGTGGGCTCGACCTGCCGGAGCTTGGCCTCGTGCTGCACGCCGATCTGCCCACGAACCCCGAGACGCTGCTGCATCGGAGCGGGCGGACCGGCCGCGCCGGGCGGAAGGGAGCGAGCGTTCTGCTGGTGCCGCCGAGCCGGCGACGGCGCGCCGAGCAGTTGCTACAAATGGCGCATGTGACGACCATTTGGTCCGCGCCGCCGGGCGCGGACGAGGTGCGCGTGGCCGATCAGGCGCGCTTCCTCGCCGATCCGCTTCTGACGGTGCCGCCGACCGAGGACGAGGCGAGCGCCGCGCAGGCGCTGCTATCCGAACGCCCGGCCGAGGCGGTGGCGGTCGCTCTCCTCCGCCTGCATCAGGCCCGCCTGCCGGCGCCCATGGTACTGAGCGCGCCCGAGACCGCGCCCGCGCGGCGCCCGCGTAAGGAGACACGCGCCGACCGTCCGGCCAACGGCGCGTCGCCCGTCTGGTTCCGCCTCACCGCCGGGCGACGGGAAAATGCCGACCCCAAATGGGTGCTGCCGCTGATCTGCCGGCTGGGCGAGGTCACGCGGGCCGATGTCGGCGCGATCCGCATTTTCGACCGCGAGACGAAGTTCGAGATCACGGCCGAAGCGGCCGACCGGTTCGCCGTCGCGATCGCTGCGCGCGCCGGTCAGGAGGACGCGCGGATCGAGCCGGCCGAGGCGCCGCGGCCCTTCGTGCCGCGCGACGGTGCGTCCCCACCACGGGCCGGCAAACGGACGGAGGACGCGCGGCCGGGTCGCGCGGGCAAGACGCCCTGGCGGCGGCGCGAGGAGGGCGGACCGGCGTGGGCGCCGCGGCGTAAGGGAACCCGGACGGCGTAACCCTCGCCCGGCGCCGGCGCCGCTAACGCCGATCAGTCGGCGGCGTCGACCGAGCGCAGACCGTTCGCGGCGCGGACGTAGCGGATAATCGTCGCCTCCGCTTCCTCGCGCGTCGCCCAGCCGATCACGCGCACCCACTTGCCCTGCTCGAGGTCTTTGTAGCGCTCGAAGAAGTGCTCGATCGCGGCGCGGGTGATCGCGGGCAGATCGTCGATCGTCTCGACGTGGCTGTGCTGCGGATGCACGCGGTCGTGCGGCACACAGACGATCTTCTCATCCGGCCCCGACTCATCCTCCATCCGCAGCATGCCGATCGGCCGCGCGCGCACGACACAGCCGGGCACGACGGCGGACGGCACCAGCACCAGCGCGTCCGCCGGGTCACCGTCGTCGGCGAGCGTGCCCGGGATGAAACCATACGCCGCCGGGTAGGCCATCGGGGTGAACAGGAAGCGGTCGACGAAAACGGCGCCCGATGCCTTGTCGATCTCATACTTGACCGACGAGCCCTGCGGGATCTCGATAACGACGTTGATGTCGTGCGGGGTATCGAGCCCGGTTGGGATGTTGGCGAGGTTCATGCGCCCATGTCCATCTTCGGTTCTGCGAGAGCGGAAGCCTGTAACAGAACCACCGGAAACGGGCCAGCGTTTCGGCAACTGCCACGTGCACGCCGTCGTGAACCTTGCGCGACGGCGACAGCGCGGGCACTCATCCACCGTGCCGCGCCCGTAGCTCAACTGGTCAGAGCTGGCCGCTCATAACGGCTTGGTTGCAGGTTCGAGTCCTGCCGGGCGCAGGCGCAGCAACCCCGCTCGTCCCAGCGGCGTTGCACGTGGCGTCGCCGACGTTCGCTTATGCATGTCTGCCGGCCGGAAAAAGGCAGATTGACATGTTGCGTCGGCGATCATCCGGCGTATATGGGCGTGCGGTCACAGCGACAGGCATTATGCCCCAAGCCGTAGCCGCCGCCCGGCGTTGCCGGGGCGTTCGTTCAACCAGAGTAGGGATCTCATGAACCCGCGATCTAGTAGCCAGCCAACGGAGAGCGACAGTCGGCGCTTCGCGCCGTCTGAAACCACTCCGCGTTGCTGGTCCGCCGCCCGGGTTGCGCATGGATCCACAAGGCCGTCGGCGCTGATGCGTCTGGCCTAGTGGTCCGGCCCTCCCGGGCTCGAGCAACCGCTTGAGTCAGAGGAGAGGGCCGATGACCGCCTTCCTCGATTTCGATTTCGGCCGGTCGCGCGAAGCGCCGGCTGTTCGCTGGCATGACGTTCGGCGCGGGAATGACCCGCGTCCGACGCTCGTCGCCGGCTGGACCGTCGCCTCCAACGGAAGGCTGACCTGCCGTTGGCGGACCGACGAAGGGACAGGAACGGAGCCTTCGAGCTGAATTTCGGCGCGGCCTCGCCGCGCCGATCCTTCCGCTCGCTCTCCGCCCGGCCATGCGCCGGGCGGAGCCTTTCCGTTCTTGTCGACAAGGTCCTTTCGCGATGTTGGACACCACATTACCGTCACTGCCCCGCACCGCCGTTCTCGATGCCGCGCATATCGGCGATATCGAAGGTGCGTTCGGCACCATTTATGAGGGCGACGAGGGGCGCCGCCGCACGTGGCGCAAGCGCCTCGTCACGCTCGCGGCGATTGTCGGCCCGGGTCTCATCGTCATGGTTGGCGATAACGACGCCGGCGCATTCGGCACGTACACGCAGGCCGGTCAGAACTACGGCACCGCGCTCCTGTGGACGCTGCTGCTGCTCGTACCCGTTCTGTATGTGAACCAGGAGATGGTGCTGCGTCTCGGCGCGGTTACCGGCGTCGGCCATGCGCGGCTCATCCTCGAGCGGTTCGGCCGCTTCTGGGGCGCGTTCAGCGTGATCGACCTGTTCGTGTTGAACGCGCTGACGATCGTCACGGAGTTCATCGGCATCAACCTCGCACTCGGCTATCTCGGAGTGCCGCGCGTCTGGGGTATCGCCGTCGCCGCCGGCGTCATCATCGGGGCGGCCAGCACCGGAAGTTTTCGCCGCTTCGAACGGTTCTCGCTGGCACTCTGCTTCTTTAGCCTGCTGCTGATCCCGATCTTCTTGACGGTGCATCCGCCGCTGGCGCAGGTCGCACATGACCTCGTCACGCCACGCTTTCCGACAGAGGGCAAGCTGTCCGACGTCATGCTGCTGGTGATCGCGATCGTCGGCACGACCGTCGCGCCGTGGCAGCTGTTCTTTCAGCAGAGCTACGTCATCGACAAGCGCATCACGCCGCGCTTCATGTCGTATGGCAAAGCGGATCTGATGATCGGCATTGTCGTCGTCATCATCGGTGGCATCGCACTGATGGCGTGCGCGGCGGCGGCGTTCACTCACACCAACCAGTTCGGACAGTTCACCGACGCCACCGCCATCGCCAAGGGTCTCGAGGCATATGCGGGCCGGACTGCGGGCGTGATGTTCGCGCTGGCGCTGCTCGATGCCAGCATCATCGGGGCGTCCGCCGTGTCGCTTTCGACGGCGTACGCGATCGGTGACGTGCTGGCGCTGCGACACTCACTCCATCGCAAGGCGGCCGACGCGCGCGGCTTCTACCTGGTTTATGCCGGACTGATCGCCGGCTCGGCCGCGCTCGTCCTGTTGGGGAGCGACTCGCTGCTGGGTCTGCTGACCAACGCCGTGCAGACACTGGCAGGCGTGCTGCTGCCGTCCGCGACCGTGTTTCTACTGCTGCTCTGCAACGACAAGGCCGTACTCGGCCCATGGGTCAACGGCCGGTGGCTCAACCTGTTCACGGGCGCGGTCATCTGGGTGCTGGTGATGCTGTCGATCGTGCTGACCGCATCGACGGTGTTTCCGAACTTGTCGGGCGAGACGATCGTCGCGGTGCTGGTGGGCGGAACCTTGCTCGGGCTGGCCGGGTTCGGCGTCTACTCCGTGCGGCATCGACACGCGATGATCAGGCGCGCCGCCGTCGGGCCGGCGCTCGCATCCGAACTGCGCGAGTATCGCGACCGCTGGCGGATGCCGCCGCTGAAGACGCTGCCACCGGCGCAGCTAAGCCCCGCCACCCGGATGTGGATGATCGTCCTGCGTGGCTATCTGATCGTCGCGGTCGTTCTGGTGGCGGTAAAAGTGGTGCAGCTTGCCGCCGGTCAGTGACGATCCGCTGACGCTCGCGTCGGGGGCGTCGTTTCTGCAAACGCTGATCGCCCTGTTCGCAGCCTTTGTACTGGGGACGGCGATCGGCTTCGAGCGGCAGTGGCGGCAGCGCACGGCGGGGCTTCGGACGAACGTGCTCGTCGCAATCGGCGCCGCCGCGTTCTCCGACCTCGGCCTGCGCATGTTCGGCCATGAGGGCGCCGTCCGGATCATCGCCTATGTCGTCTCGGGTATCGGCTTCCTCGGCGCTGGCGTCATCCTGAAAGATGGCGCCAGCATCCGCGGCCTTAACACAGCGGCGACACTGTGGTGCTCCGCGGCAGTCGGCACGTTCGCCGGCGCCGGATTGCCGTTGGAGGCGGCCGTCGTGACCGCGTTCGTCCTCGCCGGTAATACGCTGCTTCGCCCGATGGTGAACTGGGTCAACCGCCGCCCGCTCACCGAGAGCGCGACCGAGGCGCAATACTGCGTGCTCGTGAGCTGTAACCGCGACCACGTCTCGGACGTGCGGGATCTGATCGACGAGACACTGACGCGGTTTAGCTACCCGAGCCGCCGGATCGAGGCCAGTCCGGCGAGCGGCGATGAGATCGACCTCGAAGCCGATCTGGTGCCGACGACCGCCGATCCGGCCGAGCTCGATCAGGTTGTCGCCAACCTAGAACGCTCGCCCCTCGTGCTGTCGGCGACATGGACGGTCGGAACGACCGGCTGACCGGCCAGCGGACTTTCCGGACCGGCCGTTCCCGGGTTTAGTATGCCTCCCGCACGATTTGGCGCATCGGCACCGACAGCCGAAAACCGCTGTTCTGGAGGCGCATATGAAACTACCGGCATACCTGGCTGCCGTCGCGCTGACGCTCGCGGCGTTTGCTAACGCGGCGCACGCAGCACCGCCGCAGATGATGGACTCCTTCCCGAAAGCGAGCGCGGTGATGGACGGGAGCGAGACGCAGTTCTTCATCCGCTTCGACCGCCCCGTGGATCACCGAAACGCCCAGCTCCTAGTTGAGCAGGACGGTCGCGTGATCGAGACACTCACACCCCGCCTGGAAAGCGCGCCGAACACGATCTACTCGGGCTCGCGGCGACTTCCGCCTGGCAACTACGAGCTGCGGTGGACCGTCAAATCCATGGCCGATCGTACCGTTGCAAATGGTGTGATCCAGTTCACGGTCCGCGCCCCGGCTTAACGAACCGCCTGTGCGATACCTGGTGTCCGCGCCCTCACAGCTATGGACGGCACCCGGAGGCATGCCCCCTACCGAACCAGCCCGGCAGGCGTGAGGTGGCCGTTGCTGCCGGATCGCGATGCGGTCCGGTCACGGGCAGGCGCGCCAACGACTTGCCGGGGCGCCCGTGTCACCCCGAGTGGCGCCGGCGGCGCCACTCGCCTGACGATTCGGTCCTACTCAAGCCTCAACCCCTTTTGCTCCCAACGTCCCGGATTAAGAACGGCGCCGACGACTTTGCCGGTCGCATCCTGGGTGAAGGCGATACGCGTGTGATACCGCCCGTCCACAAAGAACTCGGTGTCCGACAATGGAACGAGCGTGAGCGGCTCGGTCCGCTGGAACTCGAACACCTGCCGTCCGCCGACCGCCTCGATCGCGATGCTATTGCCCGCGACCCGGACCCTCAGCACCGACCGCAGCCGAATGGGCTCGCGAATGACGGTAATTTCGATCGGCTGACTCTGGTCCCTGCGGTTGATCGTCAGCTCCGCCCTGCTGCCCTTCGGCCCGCGCATTCTGTCGAGCAATTCGTCGAGCGCGAGTCCCTCTAGCGGGGCGCCGTCGAGCTCCGTCACCACGTCGCCGGGCATGACGCCGGCCCTTGCCGCCGGGCCGCCTTCGATTGGCGATACCTTGGGCAGGTCGTTCTCGACGGCGATCTCGAGACCGAGCCCGCTGAAGGAGGCGCCGATTGGCGTTGGTTCGGCACCAAATTCATACAGTCCTGCGTACGCAGCGAGTTTCTCTGGACTGACGCTGGGCGGTTTGGCCGGGGGGACAAAGGCGGCCTCAGTGGGGACGCTTGCCAACACAGCATCCCACATGACCTCACCACCAAGCGTCGCCAGCACTTCCGGGCTCACGTCCTTACCATCGACTTCCTGCGTGGATGCGGCGTACAGCGTGTCGCCGTCGGACTCCGTCGAGAACGGCTGAATGCCCCGCGCAATCGATGTGTGCACCTGAATCGCCATGCGCTGCAGCGCCGCGTAGTTGAGCTTCCGGTTGGTGACGATGAGGCTGACCGTAGTGTTCTTGGTTGCCGGTATTTCCCGGTCGGGAGAAGTCGCCGGAGGAAGCTGATCTTTCCTGAGGATAGCCGGGATCTGCTGCAGGATCTCCGATATACGATCCATGTTGCCCCACGATTTCGGTGCGTTGCAGCTCACCAGCCGGCCGTTCCGGTCGACCACGGCTCCGGAGGCGTTCACAACGACGAAGGCGGCGATCTTGATCGTTCCGAGTTGCCGGAACGCTCCGCCCTGCCCGGAATGAGCGTCGCAGCCGAAAAACCCGCCCTGCATCGCCATGCGTCCGGCACCCTGGGCACCGAGCGGAAAGACCCCCGGCCGCATCGCCCTAAGGACAGCCCGGGCCAGACGCTTGTCGGGGTAGATTTCGTTGAGCCTGCGACTTCCGAAATCGTAGATGACAGCCCCCGGTACGAAGGCGACGTTTCGCCGGTCTCCGGACCGAACGCCTTCGTCTTTCAGACCGGTTTCGACCGCGGTGATCGGCTCCTCGCCATAGGCCGAGCCTCCCGAGAATACGACGGCGTCGGTGAATCGTCTGGCGTAGCCGAGCCGCAGGGCATCGGTGTTCACCGTTCCCAATGCCCCCCCACGCGCATCGACCGCAACGCTCGCCCGCGTCGGGAACCGGATCACCGTAAGTCCGGTTGGCCCCTCCTCGTACGAGCCCACGCCGACCTCGATCGCCGGCCAGTCGAAGGTCAAAACAGGGCCGCTGATCTTCGTGTTGGCAACTAGATTGCTCTGATCGCTCTGGTCGGCATCCGACGGTCCGACCCCGATTAGAATGCTCGCGGTTGTTGCGAGTGCCAGCCTTAAAGACTTGTTCCTGAGCATCATTCCCATCTGGTACGTTGCCGTTCGCATGGTTCGGTCCGTTCCAGAGGGGTCGGCAGCGAGCTTAGCAAGGGAGCGCACGACGCGCGATTACTCAACTTCACGTTCCTAGCGCCGGCTGCCTGTCGCTGGACGGCCGAAGCGCTTCGCGACGATACTTGCGGCCGGGAGGAACGCGAAATGAGCGACATGACGATCGCCGACGTGCGAGTGCATCTCGCCCGGGTACCGTGGCCGGCCGATCCCAACCTATCGGCGGCGCATCTCTCGCCCCGGCGTGACCTGGTCGTGGTCGAGGTCGAAACCGTGGGCGGGTTCGTGGGGATGGGTTACCTCCACCTGATCGCCTCGCCGGTCATGCGGACGATCGGCGCCTGTCTCGACGAGGTTATCATCCCGCATATCAAGGGCCGCGAGGCGACCGCTGTAGAGGCCATTTGGCGCGATCTCTGGAAGACCACCTACACGGCCGGGCGCGGTGGCATCACGATGATGGCGATCTCGGCGGTCGATATCGCGCTGTGGGACGCGGTCGGGAAGCGGGCGGATCTGCCGCTACATCGGCTGTGGGGTCATTACCGCAGCGAAATCCCCGTCTATGGCAGCGGCTGCTGGCGCGTGCTCGGCGGCGAGGGGATGATCGCGAAGGCGCGGCACTACGTCGCGCAGGGGTTCAAGGCGATCAAGATGCAGGTCGCGCACGTCCATGACCGTCACACCGATCTGGCCAACGTCTGCAAGATGCGCGACGCACTCGGACCAGGCATCGAGATCATGGTCGACGTCAACATGGGATGGGACGCCGACACCGCGATCCAGATGGGCCGCCGTTTCGAGGATTACGACGTCTACTGGATGGAGGAGCCGGTGATCGCCGACGATTACGCCGGCTACGCACGGATCGCCGATGCGCTCGACCTTCGCATCGTCGGCGGCGAAACCCATTTCACGCGGTACGAGTTGCGCCCGTTCCTAGAGCACCCAAACCTCGGCATCCTGCAACCGGACCCGATGCGGGGCGGGCTTACGGAGTTGCGGAAGATCGCGACGCTCGCCGACACGTGGGGCATGACGCTCGCGCCGCATCTGTTTCCCGAGCTTAACGTGCACGTGCTCGCGTCGATCCCGAATGGCAGCTGGATCGAGCACATGGGCTTACTCGACGATTTGTTCGACGAGACGCCGCTGATCGCACACGGCAAGATCACGGCACCGGAACGTCCCGGGCACGGACTCGCGTTCAAGCACGGGGTGCTGCGCGACCATCAGCTGAAGTAGCGACCATCAGCTGAAGTAAGGGCGCCGCGGCTCAGAGTTTCAGCGCAAACCGGTCGACATACGAGCGCAAAACGGCGGCCCCGCCCGTCGCGGCGGCGGTCGCCACGTATCCGTCCGGCCTGATCAGATAGGTCCCGCCCCGCTTCAACCCCGCACGGGACGCGGCCTCGCTCCATGCGAAGACATGCATCGGCAGACGGAGCGCAGCGCACTCATCATCAAGCCCAGCCTCAGCCTCGCCATAGACGTGCACCTGCCAGTCGCAGGACCGAAGCGGAGCGAAATTGTCCTCGCCCGCAGACCCGGTCCAGGGCAACCGGTCGCCGCCCCGGACGTGTCCCGCCTCGCCCTCGCTCAACGAGCTGCCGCGGTAGTGGACACGCGTCTGCGACAGCGTCCGAAACGCCGCGTGACGCGTCACTTCAAACTGCGTCATCACCATGAATGTCATCGGCGCGATGAACCGACGGAAGATCTCGCCGCTCAGACCCTCGGCGACGACGTTCGTGAACGCGCGGTCGGTCGTCGCGACGAGTTTCTTCGCGAAGCCGATCCGTTCCGGCTCGTAGCTGTCGAGCAACAAAGGTGCGGCGCGATCGGCGATCACGTCGGCGAGTTTCCAGCCGAGATTGACCGCGTCCCCGATGCCCGTGTTCATCCCTTGGCCACCTGCCGGGCTGTGGATGTGGGCGGCATCGCCGAGCAGAAACGCACGCCCAACACGGAAATGCTCGGCTACGCGGTGATGCACCCGGTACGTGGCAAACCAGTTCAGATCCGTCACGCGAACGTTCAGCAGCGTCTCGACGTCGCCGCGAATATCGTCGAACGTGAGATCGGGGCGCTCCGACAGATGCGGCGGAACCAGACCGATCAGGCGCTGCATACCGGTCGAGCGAACCGGCAGCATGAGCGCGAATATCTTCGCACCCAGATTGCCGTAAAGATCCTCGTCAAATTCGCGGTCAATCCTGGCGTCCGCGACGTAGAAGAGCTGCTCGTACGTGCCGCCCGGGAATCCGACCCCCAACGATTGCCGCACCTGACTATGCGCGCCGTCGCAGCCGCAGATGTAGGAGACATCAGCCTCCTCGGTGCGGCCGTCCTCGTGGGCGATGGTCGCACGAGCGCCGGTTTCGTGTTGCACGAAACCCGTCAGCTTGGCGCCCCATTCGACGGCTGCGCCAGCTTCCTTCAATTGCTGCACGAGGAACCGCTCATGGTCGTCCTGCGCGTAGGTCAGGATGAACGGATACGGACTGATTCCGCCGCCGAGGTCGTTGAAGTCGAAAGACGCGACTTCGCGGCTGACACCATCCGACCCGGTCTCGCGCAGATGACCCTGCCGGGTACGGATCCCTTCCGCCACGACCGCGTCGGCGAAGTCAAACTGCCGGTAAAACTCGAGCGTGCGCGCATGGACGGCCAAGGCGCGCGACTGCTCTCCGGGGCCTTTCGCCGCGCTGATCAAACGAAACGGCGTGCCGCGCCGGGCAAGGCTGACACCGAGCACGAGCCCGGTCGGGCCGGCGCCGACAATCAGGATGGGGTGCGTGCTCATCGGGTTCTCCTCGCCTTGCGCGATGGACGCGGCCGAACTCGTCCGGCGCCAGGCCGCGGACCACGACCGCGCGCTGCATCGTGCGCACCAACGGCCCAAAACGTAACGCTATCCGTGCGACTCCCGTCATCGCCACGCAAAAAGCTGGGAAGGTCCGCGAACTGCTGACGGCGCCGTCCCCGCCGGATCGGCGATCGAGCACGGCGAACTTCGCGCGCTACGGATTCGAGGCTTGGGATAAACGCGCGCCCGTCGCGAACCGGGTCGTCGTCCGTTTTAGCAACGAGCGTCCGAACCGGGACCGGCACGATATGCCGCTGACTCTGCGCTTGCTCAGCCACAGCACGACGATTCGTATTCGTTATGATTGCCTCGTCTTTCGAAGCCGGCCGCGATCGGTAGCGGCCTGGCCATGGTTGACAACTTTTGGTTGCCCGAGGCGGTGGTTGTAAAACTGAAACCAGTGAAAAGCTCGCCTGGGGGCGTGATCGTTCCACTGCAAAGGACTGATCTGACTGGCTCGGTCCCTGTATAGACTCAGTATAGTGTAAATAGATCTGGCGGGAGTCTGATCACGCCGGGGTTTTGTGGTAGTATGATACCGCAATGATGGACACGAGCCGAATGATTTCCTATGAGATTTTGAAATGAATTCTCTATGCATTTAGATCTTGATTTCCATGTCCTGACATGGCTGAACTCTTCGTGCGTTCTCGACCCTCCCGACGGGACTTCCCGCAAGGAGTGGTTACGGCTCAGTGCGCCAGCAGTGCGCGCACTTCGTTCGTTCGTGTCCCGAACTTGCATCGCAGGTTTGGGGTTCTTCCGTACGTCAGTCTTTTGGCAGGAAAGACGCCGACCAAATCGTTTGTTGCTTTGGCTTTAGGCGGTTGTACTGCCAATTAAGGTGCTTGGAGGGTCTTGTGGACCATGCATACTCATGCCGGAACTTTGACCAGCACTATGCCGTGGAGCTGGCTACCAGACCTCAACACATCAGGGAGGCGAAAGTTTTTCGCTATGAAGTGTTTTGCCGCGAGCGCGGCATCCTCCCAGGCGATACTGAGAATTCAATCGAGTCCGACGAGTACGACGCCAACGCGCGACACGTGATACTGCGCGAGGTAACGACAGGAACCATCATCGGCACGACGCGCCTCGTGCTTGCGAACCGTTACGCGCAACACAAAACCTTTCCGATGCAGCGCGTATGCGGGCCGATGCTGCTCCGGAACGTACCGATATCAACAACAGCTGAAATCTCCCGATTCGCTCTGTCAAAGCGCGATCGTCCGCAGAACAGCCGACACCAGCCGCTATTTCGGCTCGCGCTCGTCAGAGGCATCGTGCAGGCGAGTCTCGAACTCGGCTTGACCCATTGGTGCGCCGCGATGGAAACGAGCCTGCTTCGCCTGCTCGGAGCCACGGGGATCCACCTGACGCCGATCGGACCTCTGGTCGAATATTGCGGCATGCGGCAGCCGGTGCTCGGTGACATAGAGGCGGTCCTGGCACGCGGCCGTCGCGAATGCCCCGCCTTCTATGACTTCGTGACCCAGGAAGGCCGCTTGCGAGTAGATCGTCCCGCCCGCGTTCAGGCGGACGAAGGGATGCGGGCCTACGGCTAGAGTCCCCGCCGAGATCGTCCAAACCAGCTCCGGGCCGCCTTGCTCGCCCCGGAACTGGTCTGGTTTACGCACCCTTCCTAAGCCAAGTCCTAAGCCAAAGAGCGCGCCCTAAACGGCGACGGGCTCCTTAGCGCCACCGCCGGCGAAGCAACCCCAATCCGAACATTGCTGAACCGAGCAGCGCCAACCCGGTCGGTTCGGGGATGGCGAGCGAGTTTGGTACGATCGACTCGCTGGACGCGGAGAACAGCGAGATCGTGTAGGTGACCCCACTCGTCAGTGTCGGGGTCGTGAAGGAACCCGGAAACGACGTGGACACAGTATTGGTAGGCGGCACGCCGCCCTGAGACGTTACCGTCTGGTTAATAGCTGCCGGCTGATAGGTGGCGATAGGCGTGGTCGATCCCTGCGGCGTAATTTGAAAACTGTTGGAGATGGAGGCGCTCGCAAACTCATTCGTGGCCGCTGCCGTCGAGGCAATCAGAGAAATGGCGTCCAGGAAGCTCAGCTGAACGGGTGCGCCCGTTCCCGTAACGGTGAACGTGATAGCGGCGTTGTTGTTACCGGCCGAATTGCCCAGCGAGGTTCCGCGGCCTTCCGCCACGTTCTGCACGGTCACGCCGCCACTTGAGGCGCTTCCGGCGCCAATACGGGAGTCTGCGCGCGTTCCGTTACCGGTGGTGAGAGCCTGTGTGAAGGTGTTCTCCCCCGGGAAAGCCCCGGGACCCGCTGTGGCTTGGGTAATGTCCAACGCATTCCCGACGACGCCCATATTCTGGTGGTTCGTGCCGCTAGTGCCAAACTGGGCGGTATCGCTGACGGTTGTGGTCTCGCTGGAAACGCTTGTCAGTGGCGCGCCGCCGGCAAAGGTAACCGTCAGCCCCGTTATGTCGTTACTCGCGAAAGCATATGGTGTCGCGTGAGCGACAAGCGGGGCACTCGCGATACCCAACCCGAGCGCCGATCCAAGCAATATTTTCTTTAACGTCGTCATCGGCTTTTCCCTTGCGTGTACGTGGCGCGACAAACCGCGCGATGTGGTATCAGCAGATTCCGTGCCAGCGACTAACTACCTGAAAAGCCACCAGAATCTTAGTTTCAACTGTTTGTTATCCGCTCAAACGTAAAAGTTGCCGACTCCCGGTTTCGAGAGGTCTACGGACGAACGCCCACTGGTTTCATCCTGTCGTGGCCCGTCCGGAATGTTGTTGGCTCACGAAACTATGGCATGATAGTCGCGCAACGCCGATTAGTTTCAACCGTTCGTTGTTGGCGCGAGACGCAGGGTCGTCCGGCTCGCGGTGATCACGCGAACCCGATTTGACCCGCTGTGGGATGGAACATCACGGCATGCGGCAGCCGGTGCTCGGTGACATAGAGGCGGTCCTGGCACGCGGCCGTCGCGAATGCCCCGCCTTCTATGACTTCGTGACCCAGGAAGGCCGCTTGCGAGTAGATCGTCCCGCCCGCGTTCAGGCGGACGAAGGGATGCGGGCCTACGGCTAGAGTCCCCGCCGAGATCGTCCAAACCAGCTCCGGGCCGCCTTGCTCGCCCCGGAACTGGTCTGGTTTACGCACCCTTCCTAAGCCAAGTCCTAAGCCAAAGAGCGCGCCCTAAACGGCGACGGGCTCCTTAGCGCCACCGCCGGCGAAGCAACCCCAATCCGAACATTGCTGAACCGAGCAGCGCCAACCCGGTCGGTTCGGGGATGGCGAGCGAGTTTGGTACGATCGACTCGCTGGACGCGGAGAACAGCGAGATCGTGTAGGTGACCCCACTCGTCAGTGTCGGGGTCGTGAAGGAACCCGGAAACGACGTGGACACAGTATTGGTAGGCGGCACGCCGCCCTGAGACGTTACCGTCTGGTTAATAGCTGCCGGCTGATAGGTGGCGATAGGCGTGGTCGATCCCTGCGGCGTAATTTGAAAACTGTTGGAGATGGAGGCGCTCGCAAACTCATTCGTGGCCGCTGCCGTCGAGGCAATCAGAGAAATGGCGTCCAGGAAGCTCAGCTGAACGGGTGCGCCCGTTCCCGTAACGGTGAACGTGATAGCGGCGTTGTTGTTACCGGCCGAATTGCCCAGCGAGGTTCCGCGGCCTTCCGCCACGTTCTGCACGGTCACGCCGCCACTTGAGGCGCTTCCGGCGCCAATACGGGAGTCTGCGCGCGTTCCGTTACCGGTGGTGAGAGCCTGTGTGAAGGTGTTCTCCCCCGGGAAAGGCCCGGGACCCGCGGTGGCTTGGGTTATGTCCAACGCATTCCCGACGAGGCCATTGTTCTGGAAGTTCGTGCCGGTACCGCCGAACTGGGCGGTATCGCTGATCGTCGTAGTCGCGCCGCCGGTAACGTTCAGTGGCGCGCCGCCGGAAAAGGTAACCGTCAGGCCCGTGATGTCGTTACTCGCGAAAGCATACGGCGTCGCATGGGCGGCGAGTGGGGCACTCGCGATACCCAACCCGAGCGCCGATCCCAGCAATATCTTCTTTAACGTTGTCATTGGATCTCCCTTTCGTGTACGTGGCGCGACAAACCGCGCAGTGTGGTATCAGCAGATTCCATGCCAAGGAGCAGCGTATTGGAATCGCTGGCTTATTTTAGTTTCACACGTCTGTTATCGGTGCCAGCGTAAAGGTTTCCGACTCGCGGTTTTGAGAGATCGGTAGCCGAATACCG
>CAYSTX010000074.1:0-14430 GCA_964434035.1 uncultured Acetobacteraceae bacterium | reverse complement strand
CCGCCACGCCCGTGCCGGTGATCACCGGCGTGGTGACGTTGGTAATGTTATCGCCAGGCGTGCCACTGTCGCTGCCCGGTGCCAGGGCCAGGCCCGACGGGGCCGGTACGACTGCTGCGGTCATGGTGATTGTGGTGCCGCCACCAGATGCACTGCTCAACATAAACGCGTCGTTTGCGGCGCCGGCGATCGTGAGCGTCTCGCTGGCCCCGCCAGGGCCGGCTACGGTCACACTATTACCGGAGATGCTGACCGTGTCGGTCGTGTTGTAAGCGAAGTTGCTCAGGACAATCGAGTCGCTGGACGCGAGGCCGCTAATGGTCGTGGTCGGCATCGTCGTGCCGTCGATGATCAGTGTCGCATTACTACCGCTGAACAGGATTCCATTTGCTGCGGTGCCACCGCTGAAGATGTGCAGCGTGCCCGATGCGGCAATCGTGGTACCGCTGGCCGTGCCGCCAGAATCTACGTTTTCGATGCCGCCACTGTTCACAGTGGTGCCAATGGCCGTGCCGCCAATGACACCGCTGGGCGTGCCGCCAAAATTGACGTTCTCGATGCCGCCACTATTCACAGTGGTGCCAATCGTCGTGCCGCCGGAGAACACGTACTCGATGCCGCCATTGTTCACCGTCGTGCCAATGGCCGTGCCGCCGGAGAACACTTGCTCGGCGCCGCCGTTAAGGGTGGTAGAGCTGGCCGTGCCGCCAGTGTGTACGTACTCGGTGCCGCCACTGTTCACAGTGACACCGCTGGCCGTGCCGGAATTCTGCACGCCATCCCCGACGTACAATTTGCCGCCATTGTTCACCGTCGTGCCGAGATCCGTGCCGCCAGAGAACACGTGCTCCTCGCCCCCGGAGTTCACAATGGCACTGATGGCAGTGCCCTCCACAGATGCGGAGACACCACCGTTCAGTACGGCGCCAATGATCGTGCCGCCGAAGAACACGTTCTCGGTGCTGCTGCCGTTAAGGGTGGTCTGGCTGGCCGTGCCCCCAGAGTGTACGGTCTCGGTGCCGCCACTGTTCACAGTGACACCGCTGGCCATGCCGCCAAAGTATATGTCCTCGTGGCCGCCATTGTTCACCGTCGTGCCGGAGTTCCCGCCGCCGCTGGTCACGGACACGAAGCCCCCGGAGTTTACAATGGCGCTGATGGAAGTGCCCGCCACGGTTTCGCTGCCACCGTTCAGTACGGTGCCACTGGCAGTGCTGCCGGAGAACACGAACTCGAAGCCGCCACTGTTCACAGTGGTGCCAATGGTCGTGCCGCCAAAGAATACGGATTCGTGGCCACCGTTGCTCACCACGGTATTGATGGCCGTGCCGCCAGACACCAACTGGCTGCCGGGGGTTGCGCTCTGGCCGATGACTGTAGTGCCACTGGCCGTCCCGCCAGCAGACACGGTCACAATGCCGCCGCTATCCACCGCGCCGATGGCCGTGCCCCCTGAGAGCACGGTCATGGTATCGCCTACCGTGAGCGCGATGCCGCTGCTGGTGACCCCGGACGACACGGTCGTATTGGTCATGACGTGAGTTTCCTTGAGCGTTTGACGGCGATTTATCTAAGGGAGTCGGGCATGCCCTGCCTGGCGAGGTCCGGGATGCGTTTCAGCGTTGCGATTACGTGATCGGCGGTGATGAGCCTTGTGCATTCGAACTGCCGCGGAGTGCCGGCATGGCGCGGGCACCACAGGAAGTCTTTGTGGTCGAAGCGAACCCGCACGTCGTTCCAACAACTGTTGCAGGTGTGCCAGTTCATCACGCGGTACGGCGTAGTGAACTCATTGGTCGGATGGGTGAAGCCGCTGATCAGCACCACCGGCGTGCCCGCCGCCCAGGCCAGCCACGACAAGCCGCTGCTGAGGCCGACAAAAGCTGTCGCATGGCGTAGCCAGCGCGCCCGCTCCGCGAGCGGGATATCGCCGGTCTCATCCTCCGCACCATGCGGAATGTGGTTCCAAACCAGGCCGGTGCCGTGCACCGGCTTCTGGTCGATGCAGATCACCCGATAGCCCCTGGCTTTCAGAAAGGCGATGACCTCGCGCCAGCCTTCCGGATTGTTCCAGTATTTGCACTGCGTCGTGCTTTGCACGGCGATGCACACATAGGGCTCGGCGATTGGCCGACTCTCATCCGGCAAGGCCAGGCGCGGCGCTTCCTCGGTCGGATCCACGCCCAGTATGTACGCGGCAGTGCGGTGCAATCCGACATGGCGAAAATCCGTCGGCTGGAACGTGTTCTGAGCATCGTCAAAGAACAGGCCCAGGCAATAGGTGGCATAGGCCGTCTCGGCGAGTTTTTGCTCGACCACTTCCTCATGCGTCACGAAGCGAATGGTCTTGTAGGCGTCACGAAGCAACGGAATGATCAGGCCGGACATCGCGCAGGTCAGCCGGCAGCCATGCAACTCGCCGAAGCGTGCGGCGTAAGGAAACCAGGCAAGAATATCGCCCAGCGTGCCGACGGGGAATTGGATCAGAACGTCGCGGTCGCGTGCATCGAACTCATGGGTCAACACCAGCGTGGCAGACCCGGCCTCATCCAGCTCCGAAATTTCGATGCCGAATCGCACAAAATAGCGCTTGGTGGAGCTGACAAAAGCGCCATGGTTATTGCTCTGAAACAAAATATTGCCGGTGTCGAGGTCCCGCAGCTGGACGCGCCAACTTCCGGTCGCACGCTCAGGCAGCACCACACGCGCACCGGAGTTGAAGTCGAAACGAATTCCATGCGTCCCTTGTTGCGTAGGGAGTGCGGCAGGTGACGGGAACGCCGGCCGGGACGCCTGACCGTCAGATAAAGGCTCAGATGACACCACGAGATGGAGTGGTGCTGAGCCCTGCTTCAAGGCGACTTGCTCATCCTCGCGCTCAACGACAGCCTCGAAACGATCCACCGAAACGTCCCCTCGCGATTGCACGATGGCCGAGCGCAACGATTCTTAGGCAGATATTTGGTGTATCGCAACGGTCTTGAATTCTAGGTCCTGGATCAAACGGCAGTCAGGATTCAGGAGATCGTCGGATGCCCCGGCGCTTCGACGTGCCGATTCAGGCGCAATGAAGCCCAAAAGCTTGTGATTCTCGCTCATGAAACTGAAGTGCGCGACATGCTTGGCTCTCTCCAAACGAGAGCTAAGTTCACGTTAAAATGACCCACCCCGCCCCGTTGAGGCATTGCGGTCAAAGAACAAAGTGAGATCGATAGCGTCCTGCTTCGGCGTCGCTGCCGGCTAAACAGCCTGCAAGATTGCGCGCACAGCGGTTACGGCTCTCGCGCCAAGGACTGTTCAAGCTTATCCGTGTCGCGCGGCTTGCGTGCGCGGGCTGACAGAGTTCCGATACCATAATGAGACGCCATCATCGCGTAGCTGCAATAGATCTCCGGGTCGTAGAAGGATGGGATTGTCGGTTGCGCCCTCCAACCATCAGCAACCGACCAGGTGTTGCAGCGGCGGCGGTGGACTGATCGCCGTCGCCAGCTCGCCTGGAGTCACGCTCCGGCCGGTAGCGGAACGACTGAACGCCCTCCGCAATTCCCCCGGTGTGATCGAGGGTGCGTGCGGGTTCCCGCGGGCTTTGGGGGGGTGAAGCGAGATACGCCACGGATGGGGCGAAAGTCCCTGAAACGCCTCCGAAAAGGAGAGTTGCCGATGTCGTTGCCGTACCGTTCTGGAACCACGAATCTGGGGGTTCGAGGTTCGAGTCCTTCCGGGTGCGCGATTTCCGAACAAAGCTGGGCACTATTTCTTCGTCTCGGAGAGAGGCCTCTGACGTGGCATCCTTGACCAGCTCGGGATTGCCGCGCCGGACAGGAGTACGACCATGGACGACTCCATCCCTATCGACCCTCAAACCGATGCGCTGCTGGTCATCGACGTGCAGCCGGACTTCATGGAGGGCGGCAAGCTGCCCGTCCCGGGCGGCCGCGCATTGGTCGGGCCGATCAATACGCTGATGGGGCTGTTTCAGAAGAAGTTTGCGACCAAGGACTGGCACACCGCGAACAGCAAGTCCTTCGCGATCAACCACGTCGACCAGGCCACCGGCCAGCCGGTGCCAGAGTTCACGCTGACGACGATGTCGTACGGCCCGCAAATGCTGTGGCCCGTGCATTGCGTGCAGGGCACGCCGGGCGCCGAGCTGCACCCCGACCTCCGCGCCGACCTGCTCGACGGCACGGTGCTGAAGGGCTTTCGTGACGAGGTCGATAGCTACTCCGGCTTCCGGGAAAACGACGGCAAGACCGAAACCGGTATGGACGAACTCCTGCGCGAGCACGGCATCAAGCGGGTGTTCGTGGTCGGCCTGACCCGGCCATACTGCGTCGACTTCACCGCCTTCGACGCCATTGACTTCGGCTTTGACGCCTACGTCATCGAGGGTGCGGTCGGTGAACTCGGGGCGCGCGCTGAACTCGATGCGAGCCGCGCCAAACTCGAGGGGCACGGGGTGAAGTTCGTTTCCATGGATGCCCTGGTGTTCGACCAAGCACGCGCGCGCGGGATTTAAGGAGACCCGCGATGTCGGATGTCGCCGGCCTGACCGCGCGCGCCACAGATCCATGGTGACGGGACCGTCAGCCGGAGAGTACGCCGCCCGGCTGGCGCGCCAGCTTCCTGCACCGTACTGCTCGACGACTGACGACGCCGTCGTTGCTGCCGCTGGCGCAGCAGAACTCCACCGTTCCCGCGAGGCCGCCGTCATCCGCCTGACGTCGTAACCCACGAGATGCACTTCGCCCGCGAGGTCGCCGACCGGGTCGTTTTCATGGACTGCGGATCGATTGTCGCGCAGGCTCGTCCGGAGCAGGTTTTCTTCTGGCCGCGGGCGGACCGGGTCCGCCTCTTCCTCAATAGCTGTAACGACGGCTACCGCATCTGAGAAAAGGAGAGCTCCATGTCCAGTGTACTGCTGCCCAACGTGAGCCTGACCGAAAGCTACCAGTCGGCTACCCCGAAATCGGCCGAACTGGCGGAGCGCGCCCGCAGTCTACTGCCCAGCGGCATCGCCCATGACGGGCGCAATATGGATCCGTACCCCGTCTATATCGCGCGCGCCAAAGGACCGCTGAAGTGGGACGTGGACGGGAACCAGTACGTCGATTACTTCGGCGGCCACGGTGCGCTGCTGCTCGGGCACAACAATCCGGCGGTGCTGGAGGCGATGCATGCGCAGCTCGACCGCGGCACGCATTACGGCTCCTGCCACGAACTCGAGGTGCGCTGGGCCGACCTCGTCTGCAGCATGGTCCCCTCGGCGGAGCGGGTCCGCTTCACCTCGTCGGGCACCGAGGCCACGCTGATGGCGCTGCGCCTGGCCCGGGCCGCGACCGGGCGCACCAAGCTGCTGCGGTTCCGGGGCCATTTCCACGGCTGGCACGACCACATGACCAGCGGCCACGCCAACCATTTCGACGGAACCCCTACCACCGGCGTGTTGGCGGGCATCGCCGACCAGGTCCTTCTTGCCGATCCGAATGACGCGGACGGGGTCACGCAGCTGTTCGAGCAGCATCCGGATATCGCCGCCGTCGTCATCGAGCCGACCGGGGCCAGTTTCGGCAAGATGCCGATCCGCCCCGCCTTCCTGAAGCTGCTGCGCGAGCTGACGCGGGCCAGCGGCACGCTGCTGATCTTCGACGAGGTTGTGACCGGCTTCCGCGTCTCGCCCGGGGGCGCGCAGGCGGCCCTCGGCATCATCCCGGACATGACCACGCTCGCCAAGATCCTCGCCGGCGGCCTGCCGGGTGGTGCGGTGGCCGGTCGCAAGGACGTGCTGGACCTTCTCGACTTCGCCGCAACCAAGGCCGCCGGCAAGGAGAAGATCCAGCACCCCGGCACCTTCAATGCCAATCCGCTCTCGGCCGCGGCCGGGGTGGCGACGCTCGAGATCATCCAGTCCACCGACGCCTGCGCCCGCGCCAATCAGTTCGGCGAGACGCTGCGGGCCCGGCTGAACGCGGTGCTGGAGGAGGAGCGGGTGCCCTGGGCCGTCCATGGCTCCTACTCGGGATTCCACGTCTACACCAATCCGGAGAACGCCCCGATCGATCCCGCGACCTTCGACGCCGAGGCGCATATCCCGCACATGCTGGAAAAGGCGCGCGGCGAGGGCGTCGCCTCCAAGCTGCGGCTGGGCCTGCTGGCCAACGGCGTGGATATCAACGGGGGACCGTCGGGGACCATCTCGGCCACGCACGGCGAGGCGGAGATGGAGACCACGGTCGGCGCCTTCCGCAGTACGCTGCGCGCCCTCAAGCGGGACGGCGAACTGACGGGGTAACGCTACGCGGGCCGGGTCCTCCGAGGCGTCGGCGGTGCAGATAACCCGCACCATCGATCGAGCGTTCCTGCGGGTTCAAGGGAACGGAGGATCGCTCCCGCGGTTCTTATCAGCGAATCTTCTGATCGGGGAGACGGACCATGGCCTTCACGCTCGAAAGCCCTGCATTTCCCAACGGCGGCGAGATTCCTCGAAAATACGCTCGCGACGGCAACAATGTTTCGCCGCCTTTAGCCTGGAAGGACGCGCCGCCTGAAACGAAGAGTTTCGTGCTGATCGTCGAGGATCCCGACGCCCCCTCCGGGACGTTCCGTCACTGGGCGCTGTACAACATCCCGCCTGAACCCTCGCACTTGCCGGAGGGAACGACGGCGGGCGCCAAGACGGAAAGCCTCGGCCACGGCGTGAACGATTTCGGCAACCCCCGTTACGACGGGCCACAACCGCCCAAGGGGCACGGCGTGCATCACTACCATTTCCGCTTGGCCGCCCTCGACACCGAGAGCCTGCATCTGCCGCCGAAGGCGCGTGTCGCCGAGGTCTGGAAGGCCGCGAAGCCGCACGTCATCGCAGAGGCGGAACTGGTCGGCACGTTCGAGAACCGGTAGCGCTCACGCGCGGCTCTCAGGCCCATCTGCCTTCAAAAAGCGGCCGTATCGGATGGCGTGATTTCGCCATGTGCAGTTCGCGCAGAATATCGGGATGACGGCCGGCCTCGATGTCGACGCCATAGGCCGCTTCGGGATCCGTCCGCGCGCCCACGAGAATGAATTCCGCCCCTTCGGTATCGAGCAGGCGGATGTCTTCCCGCTCGAAGCGGCGCCCGCGAAACTCCCGCTGCAGGCGCTCCGGATAATCTGCCTCCTGGTCTTTGCCCAGGCCCATGCCGGGAGGGCTGCCCGCCTCCGGGTTCTTCACCGAGAGTGCGAAGCTTGCCTCCGGCGCGATCTTGAAGGCCTGCTGCACCTCGGCTGGATGTTCCGGGTGCTCAAGGGCATACGCGAGGTGCATCTGCCCGTCCATGACAGCAATGACGTAGCGGCCTTCACCGGCCGGTCGCGCCGCAGGCTGGCGCTGCTCGCCACGGGTCTTCGTTTCGTAGGTTTCCTCTCGAAGGTCCTTCTCGATCTCGTCGGGCGCCTTTGTCACCTTGGCGACGAAGCCCCAGTTGCGCTCGTGCCGGCTCGCGTCGGGCAGGCGCTTGCGACCGACCACCAGGAGCCGGATCTTGCCCCGGTCCGGGCGCAGCACAATGAAGAAACGCTGCACGTCCGGGAGGCCCGACGGATCATCCTCGTCGACCCGCGGCCGGTAGAGGAAGAAGATATCGCCACGTTCGACGACGTTCGGGCTTTCGCCGTTTCGCTCAGGCATGATGCACCTCCGTGCAGGCTTATCCGCGGGCACACCCTCGTCATTGCACGTTGAGATCCTGGGCGAGCTTCAGGAACTCGTCCCGGTATTGCTCGATCGTCGGCAGGTTCAAATCTTCGAGCTCTCGATGGACTTTCTTCGCCTTGTCGGAGGACAGGTCCCGCTTGAAGTTCAGGACCACTTCCTCGGCTGAACGGTAATGGCGGAACCGCTCGATTTCCGCGCGGGTCGCCTGCTGCACATGGTCTAGTTCTCGGCGCTTACTCTCCGGATAGGCGTCCGGTTTGGCCCGGAGCACCGGCTCGAACGCCTTCTTCTCCAGGAACTGCACCAATTCCCGTCGGGCGTCTGATGTCATGGATGGGCTCCCTTGCGGCAGGCCGGCGAGCGCACTCTGGTTCAGGTGGTCTGCCATCGGTCGATGGACCAGGAGCGCCTCTTTTTGGAAGGAACCGTCGGTGCGGACATGAGTTCCAATAGCCAAGGAGTGACGGTGGAGCTGAGTCGATGAGCACCACAGGTCTTGAGATCTTCGATAGATCTATCCACACGACCAACATTTGGCTGAAGGAGATCGCAGAGGCGGTCGGTGCTGACCGGCGAACCGCTTGGCACGCGCTCGGTGCCGTTCTTCGGGCTTTGCGGGATCGGCTTCCCGCCAATGACGCGGCGCATCTTTCCGCGCAGCTGCCTCTGCTCGTTCGCGGCGCGTTCTATGAGCAATACCGCCCCGCGATCCAGCCTCATGCGATGCGGTCGCGCGAAGAGTTCGTCCGCCGCGTCGCGGACGCTCTCGAGGATAATCAGTCCATAGATGCCGAGGCGGCCATAGACGCCGTGTTTTCAGTCCTCCAACGCCACATCACGAAGGCCGAAACCGCCAAAGTGCGACAAGCGTTGCCCGAGCACATCCGGCGACTTTGGCGGACCGATGACGACAAACCCAAAGGTGGAGGTGGATCAATGAAAGTCGCTGAAGTGATGACCCGCGACGTCCATATGGCAAGTCCAGACGACACGTTGCAGGAGATCGCAAAGCGGATGGTGGCCGACGATGTCGGCTTTCTGCCGGTTCGCGAAAACGATCGGCTAGTCGGGACGATCACCGACCGCGACATCGTGGTGCGAGCCGTCGCACAGGGCAAAGACGGACAAGCCCGCGTGCGTGAGGCGATGACCCCTGACGTCAAATACTGCTTCGAAGACGAAGACGTGGAGCACGTCGTTCAGAACATGGGCGACATTCAGATCAGGCGACTGCCGGTCGTCGATCGCAACAAGCGCCTCGTCGGTATCATCTCGCTGGCAGATGTGGCGAGGAAGCATGATCCGTCGGCGGTAGGCCCCGCCATGACGGGCGTGGTGGAACCAGGCGGCTCTCACGCCACACACTGATCAGTCGGCCCGCCCGGACAGGTAGCGCTGGGCGGGCCGAATGGACGGCAGCTTCCCGCGCTCTCCTCTTGTCGACTGCTGGTCGAGACGAATGGTGGCGTGTCCTGGGTGGCGCCCGTGATGACGCCAACCGACTTGGACATTCGAGGCATCGGCGATTTCTGAAGGGTCAGCGTCAGTCGTGGACCATGACCATCTTTCCGCGGGCCTCGTTGGCCTCCATGACGCGGTGCGCCTCGTGGATCTCCTCGAAGCGGAAGATCCGGGCCGGCTTCACGTCGAGCCGACCGGCCGCGGCGTCCTGGGCAATCTGCTGCAGGGGCACGTCCGAGAGCGGGAAACCCGGTGTGCCGAAGACGAAGCTGCCGAAAAAGGTCAGATAGACGCCGCTCGCCATCTGCAGTAGCGGATTGAAGTCGGGGATCGGATCGAGACCACCGAGAAAGCCGGCCAGGCACGATCGGCCGCCACGCGCGGCCGCGCTCGACGCTGGTGTAGCATGGCGCTTGTGGGAACAGAGCGAAGCAAGCAGCTCACCGGCATCGGCTCAAGCCCCATACAGCTTAGACCGATGTTCAGTTCGCATCGGGCAGCAGGGCGTTCACCTCGGGCGAACACACGACCATGCCGTCATGGGCGAAGGCCTCGTGGTTGGCCTCAATGGTCTTCGGGTCGTAGAGATAGTTGACCATGATCCCGTAAGATTCCTCGAGTCCGCGCGGCGCGACGTTGCCGAGCCAATTGAGCCTTTCGAGCCGGGCGCCGTTGCTGAGATGGAAGCGCGCGACGGGATCGGCGGAAGCCTTGGCACCGGCCGCTCCGGTCAGGTAGATCGCGCATAGGCGCAGCAGCGGGCAGCGCAGTGTTTCGGCCCGAGCCGCATCCCGCCACCAGCCCTCCATCAGCGGAGGGGCGAGCAGGGCGATCTCCGGCTCCGTGCCGGCGGCGAGCCGTTTTTCGAGCCAGCGGCGAAAGCCCGGCACGGGGGACAGGGTCGAGAATCGGGTCAGTTGCGGCAGCTCCGCTCTCAGCTCCTCAACCACCTGCTTGATCAGGAAATTGCCAAACGAGACGCCACGCAGCCCGTCCTGGCAGTTCGAGATGGAATAGAATATCGCGGTGTCCGCGCCGGCTGCCCGCAGGCGGGCTGCCTCCTCGTCGCCGTCGTCATGTGCCAGCAACGGCTGCACCGAGGCCGCCAATCCCTCAACCAGCGCCACTTCGACGAAGATCAGCGGTTCGCCGGGGAGTGCCGGATGGAAGAACCCGAAGCAGCGGCGGTCGGCTGCCAGCCGGCGTCGCAGATCGTCCCACCCCTGAATCTCGTGCACCGCCTCGTATGCGATGAGCTTCTCCAGAATGGCGGCCGGCGACTGCCAGTCGATGCGGCGCAATTCCAGGAAACCGCGATTGAACCACGAAGCGAAAAGGTGCCGGAGATCGGCATCCAGCAGCTTCAGTGCAGGCTCGCGGCCGAGATGTCCCAGCAGCTCCTTGCGCATCGCGACGAGCGCGACGGTGCCGCCGGGCCACATGTTCATCCGGCGCAGCAGCTCCTGCCGGGGCGGATCAGCCGCCTTGGCCAGCCGCGCGGCGGCTTCCGCGGAACCGTCCGCAAGGTAGGCCTCGGCCGCGGCCCGGAGCGGATCCGCATCCGGCCGAAAGTTGACTGCTAGGAAGCGATAGAACGCAAGCCGGTCCTCGGCGCCGAGTGACCGCAGGCCGTCATGCAGCTCGCGGGCGACGATGGCGCCGGAGGCTTCGCCGCGTTCGGACAGCAAGGCTTCCGCGAGATGCTGCACGCGCTCCAGCGGGGATATGGCGGTATCCATCCTGCCGCTCGGGGCGAGCGAGGTCCTTAGCCTGTCTGGCCAGGGAAGCGCTGGGACTTGCCGGCGTGATGATGACATGGCTGCGATTCCTTATGGGGGGCCTGCCGGTGCGCCTCAGCGGAAGCGGGCGGGCGGTTCGTAGAGGCCGCCGGAGCAGCGAACGAGGTCGCCGATCGATCGGGCGGCGAGCAGGTCGCGCGTCGCGGTATGCGGGTCGATACCGAGATCGGCGGGCAGCATCACGACACGGCGCCGGCGCAGATCTACGGTCGTCTCCGCCGAGGCAGCCCGGCCGAAATCCGTATCGCCGGCGATGGCGCGCAGCGCTGCCGTCCGCTCTTCGGCCGAGCGGCAGAGCAGCAAATTGGCGACGCCAATTTCGGTGATCACGTGGGTGACGTCGTCGCCGTAGATCATCACCGGCGGCAGCTGAAAACCGGAAGTCTTGGCAAGGTCGAAAGCGTCTAGCCGCTCGACGAAGCTCGGCGTGCCGTCCGGCTGTCTGGTCTCAACCATTTGCACGACCAGCTTGCGCCCGCGCAGCGTTTCGCCAGCCTCCTTTCCGGCCTGCAGCCAGGGTGGGCTCGGATGCCGTCGGCCGCGAGCATCGGAGCCCATGTTTGGGGCGCCACCGAATCCAGCAATGCGGCCCGTCGTGGCGGTCGAGCTGTTGCCGTGGGCGTCGATTTGTAAGGTCCCGCCGATGAAGAGGTCGCAGGCGTACTGGCCCGCCACCTGCGCCAGCGCGCGGTTCGAGCGCAGGCTGCCGTCCACACCGACGGGGAAGATGTCCGCATGGGCCGCGATGTAGCGCTCCATGCCGAGTTCGGAGCCGAAGCAGTAGACGCTCTCGACGGAGCCCGCCTCGATCGCCGGGATCAGCGTCGGATGTGGGTTCAGGACGAAATGGGTGGCGACCTTGCCGCTCAGGGCGCGGGCCGCGCCGAACGTCGGCAGGATGAGCTCGATCGCCGCAGTGGCGTAGCCGATACCGTGATTGAGCCGTCGGACCTCGTAGCGCTCGTACACCGCCGCGATCGCCATCATCGCCATCAGGATCTTGCTCTCGCGGATCTTGGCGGGATCGCGGGTGAAGAGCGGCTCGATGGCGTAGGGACGCCTGGCCGGCACGATGGCATCGACCCAGTCGCCCGGCACGTCGACGCGCGGCACATGATCGACGATCTCGTTCACCTGGGCGATGACGATCCCGCCGCGAAAGGCGGTCGCTTCCACGAGCGTCGGCGTATCCTCGGTGTTGGGGCCGGTATAGAGATTACCGTCCCGGTCGGCCTTGTCCGCGACCACGAGGGCGACGTTCGGCGTCAGGTCCAACGTCATGCGGGCATAAAGCTCAAGATAGGTGTGGATCGCGCCGATCTGGAGCCGGCCGGCCTCGACCAGTTGGGCGAGCTTCCGGCTCTGCGGACCGGCGAAGGCGAAATCGAGACGCCGCGCGATGCCACGCTCGAACACCGCCAGATGCTCGGGCAACGCCAGCACCGGCTGCACCATGTGCAGGTCGTGCACACGCGCCGGATCGACATTCGCCAGCGCGGCGGCGAGCAAATCGGCCTGCTTTTGGTTGTCGCCTTCGATGGTCACGCGGTCGCCGGGCGCGATGGCCGCTTCGAGCAGCGCCGTCGCCCGCTCCGACGGGCAGATCTTTGTTCCTGCATTGCAGACGGCCCGAATCCGCGTGAGGTGGTCGTTGCGGCACGTCGTTGTTCCATCGGGGTCGCCCCACATGGCGGATCTCCTTCACAGCCGGTCGTCGTTGGATCGTCGATGCGAAGCCGAGAATGGGAACGGGGCATTGAGTGGTGAAACGATATTTGGCAATTTGAGTGATCGTCTTATACGATCAACGCCGATGCTTGAGTTCGACCTTCTCCGCGCTTTCGTCGCCGTCGCGGAGTGCGGCGGTTTCCGCCGCGCGGCCGAGCGGCTGCATCTCACCCAGTCCACGGTGAGCCAGCAGATCAAGCGCCTTGAGCAGGAGGCGGGCCGCGCGCTGTTCCGCCGCAGCACGCGGGCGGTGGCGCTGACGGACGAGGGCGAGATGCTGCTGGGCGATGCCCGCCACCTGCTGCAATTGGAGGAAGCGGCACGCCACCGCCTGGGGGCGCCGCGGCTGTCCGGCACTGTGCGCCTGGGGGCCGTCGAGGAAGTCGCGGGCGACGCGCTGCCCCCGGCGCTCGGCCGCTTCGCCCGGCTGCATCCCAATGTCAGGCTGGAGGTTCAGGTCGGGGTGAGTGCCGAACTCATCGAGCAGATCGATGGGGGCACGCTCGACGTCGCGTTCGCCAAGCGGCCCTGGGGCACGTCGCGCGGTCGCCTCGTCTGGCGCGAGCCCCTGGTTTGGGCGGCTTCCGACACTTTCGCTCCGGTTCCCGGTGCCAGCCTGCCGCTGGCGCTCTTCCGCGAGCATTCGGTCTCGCGCGAGGCGGCGCTGGAGGCGATCCGGGGCAGCGAGCGGGCCTGGCACATCGTCTACACCAGCCCGAGCCTGACCGGCGTGCGGGCAGCCGCCCTAGCGGGGCTCGCCGTGACCCCGCTGCCGGCGAGCGTTGTCGGCCCCGGTCTCAGGATCCTGGGCGAAGACGATGGCATGCCGCCGCTGCCCGACCTGGATTTCGCTATCTTCGAAAAACCCCGGGCCGGCCCCGCCGCCGCGGCTCTCGCGGCGGCACTGGCGCAGCTGACGCTGGCGCGCCCTTGAAGGGCGAGCCGGTAGGAAGATGGGATGCTAATCGGGCAGAAGTCTGGCTTCAAAGCTGATGTTGATGTTCATAAGCTTTGAAAGAGGACACCCGGCTTTTGCTCTCATCGCGATCGACTGGAATGTGGCCTCGTCGATACCAGGTATCTTCGCAATAACGGAAAGATGAACCGAGGTAATGGCGAATCCGTCGCCGTCCTTGTCGATGACAACTTCCGATTTGCCGTCCAAGTGTTCCGGCTCGAAATGCGCCATTCCGAGCATTCGAACAAACGACATGGCAAAACACGCGGCGTGGGCTGCACCAAGCAGCTCTTCCGGATTCGTGCCGGGTTTTTCGCCGTAACGGCTGAAGAAGGTGTAGGGGTAACTATCCAGTGCGTGGCTCTCGGTCGAGACCGAACCCTTGCCATCGCGCAGCCCGCCGCTCCAAGCGGCCGATCCGAAACGTTTCATGGCTCTTCCTCCTTGCATCGCGGAGATGGTGCCGGCCTCGGGGTGGCGATCACCCGTCCCCCGAGGCTGAACACTTCTCTAGGTGCGCTGTCCGGCGGCTTCCAGGATCAGCCGAGTGATCTCGTCGGGATGTGAGATCAGCGAGAGATGGCTTGCCTTCACTTCGATGGTCTTGGCGCCCATGCGTTTGGCCATGAAGCGTTCGAGGTCGGGATTGATCGTCCGGTCTTCCGTCGAAACGGCGTAGAAACTCGGCTTCGACCGCCAGGCCGCTTGGGTGGTCTTGCCCGTCAGCAGAGCCTTGTGGAACGGCTCCTGGACCGCATAGAGAACCTTCGCCTTCGCCTCCGGCAGGTCGC
>CAYSTX010000073.1:0-14440 GCA_964434035.1 uncultured Acetobacteraceae bacterium | reverse complement strand
TCGTCCTCGGCATGGGCAAGCTCGGCGCGCGCGAGCTGAACTATTCGAGCGATATCGACCTCATCCTGTTGTTTGATCCCCCCGCCCCCGGCTTACACCCCGGCGCGGATGACGACGAGAGCATGAGTGCCGCCTTGACGCGCAGCTATGCGCGTTTGGCACGCGATCTCGTCACATTGATGGAGGCGCGGGACGCGGATGGTTACGTCTTCCGCACGGACCTTCGCCTCCGGCCCGACCCGCCGGCGACTCCGCCCGTGATCGCACTGCCGGCGGCGCTCGCCTACTACGAGGGCATGGGCCAGAACTGGGAACGCGCCGCGATGATCAAGGCGCGCCCGGTGGCCGGCGACCGCGCGGCCGGACAGGCGTTTCTCGACGCCATCCGCCCCTTCGTCTGGCGGCGGGGGATCGATTTCGCGGCGGTCGCTGACATCGAGGCGATGAAGCAGCGGATTAACGCGCATCGGCGTCTCGGCAACGGCGCGAACAGCCTCGCGGGCTTCAACGTCAAGCTCGGGCCGGGCGGGATCCGCGAGATCGAATTCGTCGCGCAGACCCTGCAACTCGTCTGGGGCGGGCGCGATCCGGGACTGCGGTCGTCGGAGACACTGACCGCGCTCGGTCAGCTTGTGCGCGCGGGAAGGCTCGACTCGGCCGCGGCCGACGGGTTGGCCGCGGCGTACACGGTGCTGCGGCGGATCGAGCATCGGCTGCAGATGGTCGCCGACCGGCAGACGCACACGCTGCCCGAGGACGCGGCGGCCCTCGACCAATTCGCCGTGTTCATGGGCGAGGCGGACGGCGCTGCACTCGCCGCCATGCTGCGCCCGCATCTCGCCCGGGTGCGCGACGCCTATGCGTCGGTGTTCGACGTCGCCGCCGCGCCCGGGCACGACCCGGAAGCCGCGCCGCTTTTGCTGGACGGGGTCGAGCCACCGCCGGAGACGCTCGCACGGCTGACCGCGATGGGGTTCACGCGCGCCGAGCATATCATTGGCGCCGCACGCGGCTGGCGTGCCGGGCGGATACGGGCGACGCGGTCGCCGCGGGCGCGCGACTTGATGGACCACGTCCTGCCGGCCGTGCTGCGCGCACTCGCCGCGCAGCCGCAGCCGGATCAAGCGTTCGCACGGTTCGAGGACTTCGTCGGCCGGTTGCCGGCGGGCGTCGGGCTGCTGTCGATGCTGGAGCGGAACCCCGCGCTGATTGCTCGCATCGCCGGCGTGCTGGGTGCGGCGCCGATGCTCGCCGACCATCTCGCGCGGCATCCGACGGCACTCGACGGCCTGTTGTCGCCCGCCGGGGTCGAGCCGGCCGGCCCGCTGCTCCGCGCCCGACTACAGGACGCGGCGACACTCGAAGACACGATCGCGATTATCCGCCGGACGGTGCGCGAGCAGGATTTCGCGATCGCGGTCGCGTCGATGGAGGGACGGCTCGACGCCGATGCTGCGGGCCTTGCCCGCGCGGCGTTGGCTGATGCGGCGCAGGCGGCGCTGCTGCCGCGCGTGCTCGACGATTTCGCGTCCCGCTTCGGTCGGGTACGCGGTGGGCGGATGGTCGTTGTGGCACTCGGTAAGGCCGGCGGTCGGGAGATGATGGCAGGTTCCGACCTCGACCTGATGCTGATTTACGACCATCCGGAGACCGAAACGGTCAGCCGCGGCGGACGCTCCTTGCCGACCAGCCAATGGTTCGTTCGCGCCGCGCACGCCTATGTCGCGGCGCTGACGGCGCCGGGCGCGGACGGGCCGCTCTATGCGGTCGACATGCGGCTGCGGCCGTCGGGCAATAAGGGACCGGTTGCCGTCTCGCTCGCCGCGTTCCGCCGCTATCACGCCGAGACCGCGTGGACGTGGGAGCGGATGGCGCTGACGCGCGCGCGGGTCGTCGCCGGCCCGCCCGCACTCGCCGCGATCGTCCGTGCTTCGATCGAGGCCGCGATCGCGTCGGCCGCGCGCGACCCCGGTCGCGCCTGGAAAGACGTCGCGTCGATGCGCGCGCGGCTTGATCGCGAGTTGCCCGAAGATGGGCCTTGGGACGTCAAGCACCGTGCCGGCGGGATGATCGACGTCGAGTTCATCGCACAGGCGATGCAGCTGATTTCGCCGCCCGCCGCACCCGTACGCGGCACCGCGACGCGGGACGCGCTATCCGTCGCCGCGCGGACCGGGCTGCTAAGCGGGGATGACGCGACGCGCCTGATCGCCGCCGACCGTGCGTGGCGCACGATCCAGGACATGCTGCGCATCACCGTCGGGCGTCACGCGCGGGAGTCGCTCGCCGAGGCGCCGGCACGCGTGCTGCTGCGCGCGGCGTACGCGGCGGGGCTCGATGCGGTTGACATGCCGACACTCCGCGCCACCATGAAGACGATGGCGCACGATGTGCGTCAGATATTCAATCGACTGATGGAAGGACCGCCGCCGCAATGAGCGTCACCGAGGGCGACCCCGCACCGACATTCAGCCTGCCCGCGAGCGGCGGCCGGACCGTCAGTCTCACCGGGCTGAAGGGCAAGCCGTTCGTGCTCTATTTCTACCCGAAGGCCGACACACCCGGCTGCACGAAGGAGGCCTGCGCGTTCGAGGAGGCGCTGCCGCAGCTCGGCAAGCTTGGGATCGAGGTGATCGGCGTCTCGAAAGACAAGATGAAGCCCATCGAGAAATTCGCCGAAAAATATAACCTCACCTTCCCGCTTGCCTCCGACGAAGACACGAGCGTCGCTCAGGCGTTCGGCGCATGGGTCGAGAAGTCGATGTACGGCAAGAAATACCTCGGCATCGACCGCAGCACGTTCCTAGTCGACGGCGACGGAAAAATCGCGCGGATCTGGCGTAACGTCAAAGTGCCGGGGCATGCAGAAGATGTCGCGAAAGCGGCAGCCGCCCTGAAGTAGCGCTGCCACGGGCGCGGCGCGCGATCAAGTCGGCGAAGGCCGCGAAACAGCGCCGCATCGTGGGCGACTTGTACGGAAACAACTCCGGATCATCCATGTCGTGGATGATCGCGGCAATGTCCGCCTCGAACACGAGCAGACGCCCGTCATTGGTCTCCGCGCAGTCGATCGAGAAATAGTCGAGCCCGATCAGCTTATCGAGCGTCGCCAGCGCCGCCGCGTGGCGAACGGCGAATCCGGTCTCGAACTCCGCCATCGCCGCCGCTTCGGCGTCGCGCTTCGCGGCGCTCGTTTCCATCCCGGCGCTGAGGTAATGGACCATCCAGTGCTCGGAGAGGGCCATGTGGCAGAGAAAGGGCGCGCCGTCGACGAAGGCGATGCGATACTTGCGATAGAAACCGTCCGCGCCGCGCGTGTCGATGAACGGACAGACGAAGAACTCGACGGCATCCGACCCCGCGACCGCTTCGCGGAGCGCCTCCGGCCGATCGACGAGCATCAGCCCCTGCCCGCCATGCGCGCCGGTGGGTCGCAACAACTGCGGCCAGTGTCCGACTGGCGACGCGCCCTCCGCCAGCGCGGCCCGGTTCGCGCGCATCGTCGGCGCGACGCACAGGCCCGGCTGCCCGGCGAGCGTGGCCGCTAGACGGTCGCGCACGAGCGCATGGATGCGCGACGGATCGTTCAGGATCGGGCGCGGCCAAACCGGATAGGCGCGGGCCAGCGCATCCAGCACCGTCGGCGCCGCGTCGCTGACGGCGACGATCGCGACGTCATGCGGCGGCAGCATCGCCCGCGCCGGCACGTCGGCATCGACATACAGCAGGTCGAGCCGAACGCCGGTCGGGTTCGTCAGGAAATCGAGCGGCGTGTTGACCATCAGGTCGCCCGGCGCGGTCAGCGCTAGCAGCGTCGGCCCCGTTGCTGCCGGCGTCGCGTCGCGGCCGATGCGGTAATGCCGCGTGATCGACAGCGCCGCGGCCTGCAAGGCCGCCGCTTGTTCCGGCTGAAAGCACAAAGCGTGCGCGACCGACCGATCGAGCAGCCACGCGGCGAGCGCGCGTTCGGTGCGCGGCGCCGGCCCGAGCGCGTCAAACAGCGTGTCGAGGCTCATGCCCTGCATTACGCGCGCGGCGAGCCACGCCGTGCCGTGTATCACCGCCTCCGTCTCCGTCGCCGGCAACGTCGCGCGCGCGCCGGTCCGCACGTCCGTCCAAATGGGTTGATCCATCGCCTCGATCCTCTTCCTGAGGGCCCAAGTCGACACCGTGGCGGAGGCGGCTGAAGGCGCGGTTAACGCAAGCGCATTCGCCGCGTCAGAACTTGCGAACCGGGATCGACCAGGCGAGGCCGAGCGCCCCCGCCGCGAACGCCGCGATCACCAGGAACGCGCCGCGAAACGCATCCGCGATCTCGACCCGCACCATCGTGGCCCGCAGGGGCGGCAGCGAGGCAAGCACCTCGGGCCCGCGCTCCACCAGGTCGGCGAAATGCGACGCCGTGTCGCGGTCGTTCGCGGCCAGGAGCGCGAACAGCACGGCGCCGACGATCGCCGTGCCGACCGCGGCTCCAACCGAGCGCGAAAACTGCACCGAAGCCGATGCGGCGCCCAGCATCGATGGGCCCGCGACCTGCTGCACCGTCATCTGCACGACCGGCATTGCGGTGCCAAGGCTGAGCGACACCACGGCGAACGACCACGAGAGGTGCGAGGTGGAGAGGCGCGGCGCGAAGACAACCAGCGAGACTAGCGCGACCACGGTCACGACCAGCCCCATCGACGGGAAGATCGCCGTTCGCCCGGTCTTCGCAATCATGCGGCCGGTGAACAGCGAGCCGACACCAATACCCGCCGTCAGCGGCAGCAACAGCACCCCGACCTCCGCCGGGCCGGCGCCGCGCACGACCTGCAGATACATCGGCAGGAACGTGATCATCGAGATAATCGAGCCGCCGACGAGGGCCGCCATCAGGTCGGACCGCCAGATCGACGAGTTCCGCAGCAGCTTGAGCGGCAACAGCGGCATCGCTGCGCGGCGCTCCTGCCGCAGTAGCGCCACCAGTGCGAGCGCGGTCAGCGCGAGCAGGCCCATGATCATGGGCAGCGCGCTCACGTCGAAACGCTGCGCCGCTTCGATCGCCAGCAGCAGCGGCGCCACCGTCAAGCCGAACAGGATGACGCCAAGAAAATCGAATCGCAGCCGCCCGCCGGTCGCGCGGCCCACCGGCAATCGTAGCACCAGCAACAATGCGACCAGACCAAGCGGCACGTTGATCAGGAACACCGCCGGCCAGCCGTAATGCTGCGTCAGCCAGCCGCCGGCGACCGGGCCGAACGTGCTGGCCGAGACGAACGTCGTTGACAAATACCCCTGGTACTTGCCGCGCTGGCGCGGCGGTACGCTTTCGCCGACCAGCGCCTGCGACAGCGTCATCAAGCCGCCGCCACCAAGCCCCTGCAGCACGCGCGCGGCGCTCAGCAGCGGGATCGAGGTGGCGATCGCGCATAGGACGGATGCGCCTATGAACACGGGAAGAGCGACGAACATCAGCCGCTTGCGGCCGAGCACGTCGCCGAGCCGGCCGTAAACCGGGGCCGCGATCGTGGTCGCGATCAGGTAGGAGACGACGACCCAGGAAATCCGCTCCACGTCGCCAAGGCTGCCCGCGATTGCCGGAAGGCTCGCCGCGACGATCGTCTGATCGAGCGACGCGAGGAACATCGGCAGCATGATCGACGGAAAGACGCGGAGGAAGACGGACCCGCTGGGGGCCGGCGGGGCGGTCGATCCGGCAGCCGGTTCGACGATTTGGTCGGACCGGCCGGTGGCACTCACGCGGCCATCTCGCGGCCGAGCGCCAGCATCCGCTCTCGCCGCGCGGCAAGCAGCGCGGCCGGCTCGAGCGGCAGCAATGGGGCTAGGCTGTCGGCAACCGCGTCCCCGACCGCGGCGACGGTGGCGGCAGCGTCGCGATGCGCGCCGCCCATCGGCTCGGAAACGACCCGGTCGATGAGGTTCAGCCGGCGCAGATCGTCGGCGGTCAGCCGCAGCGCCTCGGCCGCCGCCGGCGCTTGCGCCGCGTCCCGCCACAGGATCGACGCACAACCCTCGGGCGAGATCACTGAGTAGATTGAATGTTCCAGCATCAAAACGCGGTCAGCGCTCGCGAGTGCGATGGCGCCGCCCGATCCTCCCTCGCCAATGACGGTCGCGACGATCGGCACCGGCGCCTCGAGGCAAGCCTCGATCGAACGCGCGATCGCCTCAGCCTGCCCGCGCGCCTCGGCATCGACGCCTGGAAATGCGCCCGAAGTGTCAACGAAGGTCAGGATCGGGAGCCGGAACCGTCCGGCGAGCTCCATCAACCGGCGCGCTTTGCGATACCCCTCGGGCCGCGCCATGCCGAAATTATGCGCAACACGGCTTTCCGTGTCGGAGCCCTTCTCAGTCGCGAGGACGACGACCGAACGGCCACGAAACCGGCCGAGCCCGCCCAGGATCGCGGCATCGTCGGCGAAGGCGCGGTCACCGGCGAGGGGCGTGAAGTCGGTAATTAGCCCGCCGATATAGGCCCGCGCCCGCGGCCGATCCGGGTGGCGCGCGACCTGCGTCTTCTGCCAGGCGTTGAGCTTCGCGTACGTGGCGCGCAGCTGACGGTCGGCCTTTTCCGTGAGTTTCGCGACCTCGTCGGCGATGTTCAGCCCATCAGCGCTCGACATCCGCCGCAGCTCCTCGATCTTTCCTTCGAGCTCGGCGACCGGTTTTTCGAAGTCCAGGAAATGACGCATCGCGTTCCCGTCTAGCATATCACGGGCCACGGGGAAGCGCGGCCCACCTGCGCGAAACGAACAGCTTGTATGTCCCGCTCGTGGATTGACGCTCTGGTAGCGGCATCCTCAGCTGTTGTGCAAATTGACCAAGGAGCGTTCATGCTGACCGCACGCGCCGCTCGTCTGGCCGCCCCAAGCCTGCATTACGCGTGGATCGTCATCGGGTTGATGTGGCTCGTGATGCTGACGACCGCCGGCGTCCGCGCGGCGCCCAGCGTTCTCATCGTCCCACTCGAACACGCCTTCGGCTGGTCCCGCGCCACGATCTCGGCCGCGATCTCGGTCAATATTTTCCTCTTTGGGATGATTGGGCCGTTCTCGGCGGCGCTGATGCAAACGCTCGGCATACGGCGCACCGTGCTCGGCGCGCTCTGCTTGCTGTCGGTCAGCGTTGGGCTTAGCGCGCTCATTTCCGCGCCATGGATGCTGTTCGCAACCTGGGGCGTGCTGGTCGGGATGGGCGCCGGCACCACCTCGACCGCGCTCGCGGCAACGGTCGCCAACCGCTGGTTCGTCCGCCGTCGCGGCCTCGCGATCGGGTTGCTCACGGCGAGCAACGCGTCGGGGCAGCTCGTGTTCTTGCCGGTGCTGGCGGCACTCGCGGCAAGCGGCAACTGGCGGCTTGTGTCGATCGTGGTCGCCGCCGTCGCTGCGGCCCTCGTGCCGCTGGTGGCACTTCTGCTGCCGGAAAGCCCGCGCTCGATCGGGCTGCTCGCCTATGGCGCGACCACCGATGCGCCCCCCAGCATGGGCGGCAACCCGGTGATGATCGCGTTGCGTGGCCTCGCGCGCGGCGCTCGGTCGCCCGATTTCTGGCTGCTGTTCGCGAGCTTCTTCGTCTGCGGTCTCAGCACCAACGGCCTGATCGGCACGCACCTGATTTCGTACTGCATCGACCATGGCATTCCAGAGGTGAGCGCGGCCGGATTGCTCGCGGCAATGGGCGTGTTCGATCTGATCGGCACCACCGCGTCCGGCTGGCTCACGGATCGCTTCAATCCGCGCGTGCTGCTGTTCTTTTACTACGGGCTGCGTGGCCTCTCGCTGATGGCGCTGCCGTTCACCAACTTCGACGTCGTGAGCCTCGGTTTCTTCGCTGTGTTCTACGGGCTCGACTGGATCGCGACGGTGCCGCCGACGGTCACGCTTGCCAACGAGACGTTCGGACGGACGGACGGCCCCGTCATCGTGTCCTGGATCGCGGCCGGGCATCAGCTGGGCGCGGCGACGGCGGCGTTGGCGGCCGGCACCATCCGCACCGACGTCGGCAGTTACTTGCCGGCCTTCGTCGCGAGTGGTGTCGCCTGTGTCATCGCGGCCTTGCTCGTGCTCCGGATCACACGCGCGCCGTCGCCGGTGGCCGTCGCCAGCGGGTGATGTGCGGCGACGAGCGCGCGCAGGCGCTCGGACAGGACGTGCGTGTAGATCTGCGTCGTCGCGATGTCGGCGTGCCCGAGCAGCATCTGTAGGCTGCGCAGATCGGCGCCGCGCGCCAGCATGTGCGACGCGAAGGCATGCCGCAGCCGGTGCGGGGATAGCCGGCCCGGGTCGATCCCGGCGTCGAAGGCGATCGACTTCAGCATCAGGTTAAAAGCCTGCCGCGTCAGCGCCCGGCGCGGGTCGCGGCCCGGAAAAAGCCAGCGGTTGCCCGGCGGCAGGTGCGACGCGAGCGCCCGCGCCGCGTCCCGCGCCGCCGCCGATAGCGGCACCAGCCGCTCCCGCCCGCCCTTCCCCCGCACCATCAGCGCCTCGGCATCGCCCGATAGGGCCGATTGCGGGAGGCCGAGCAGTTCCGAGACGCGGAGACCCGTCGCGTAGAGGATTTCGAGCGCCGCCCTGGCGGCCGCCCCGCTCCGCCCCGGTTTCGCGGCAGCGGCCGCCAGCAGCCGGTCCACCTCATCCTCCGTCAGGTCGCGGGGCAGGCTGCGCGGAAGCTGGGGCGCGTCGATCAGCGCGGTCGGGTCGTCCTTCCGCACCCCGTCGCGCAGCAGATGGCGAAAAAACTGCCGCAACGCCGACCGCCGCCGCGCCGCCGTCCGCGCGCTGAGGCCGCTGTCGGCCAGCCCCGCCATATAGGCGGCGACGGATGCCGAGTCGGCCAAGGCCGGACGCGGGCCATGGGCGGCGGCGAGGAAGCGGGCGAAATCGTCGAGATCGGCGCGGTAGGCGAGCAGCGTATTCCGCGCGGCACCGCGCTCGGCGGCGAGCATTTCGAGGAAGGACTCGACGTGGCGGTCGTCAGACGGCATCGGACTGACGGATATGCTTCAAAAGCAGATACCGAGGAAGCTTTCTAATGCGCCAGACCGTCCCGCCGCCCGCTGATGCCGACGATCGCCGCCGCCGGAAACCGGTCGTCTGCTACCCGGTCGATGCCCTTCCCCAGCCCGACCTCGCCGCCCTCGGCGCCGCGCGTCAGAACCTGACCAAAGTCGACGAGCTCCTCGTCCCGCCGCGCGACGGCCGCGGCTTCGATGTGCCGAAGGGGCATTTCTTTCGGATCGTCAGCGTCGATGGCCCGCAGGTCGGCGATCTCAACCTCTTCAACGCCGCCGACCTCTCGGAGCGTTTCTTCAGCGGCAAGACCCGCGCGCTGCATGCGACGCATCTCACCACCGGCGATCGCCTCTGGAGCACCCTGCCGCACCTGCGCCCAATGGCCACCATCACGCATGATACGCTGGCCTGGTACGGCTGGGACGAAGACGGCGGCGGTGTTCACGACGTCATCGGCACAAGATGCGACCCGTACACGAACCGCCTGCTGAGCGGCCATGACTACCACTATTGCTGCCACTCAAATCTGACCCGGGCACTCGTCGCCGCACGCGGCATAGATGTCCGCCAGGCGGAACTCGCCGTACATGACGTGCTGAACGTCTTCATGTGCACGGGCTTCACCCGCGACACGCATCAGTACTTCATGAAGGCCAGTCCGGTTCGCCCCGGCGACTTCATCGAATTCTTCGCGGAGATCGATCTGCTTGCCCTGCTGTCCGCCTGCCCCGGCGGCGATTGCAGCGCGGAGCATTCCTCCGATGTCGCCCGATGCTATCCGCTCAAGGTCGAAATCTACCGCCCAGACGCCGCATTCCTGGCACGCTGGCAGCCGCCCGCTGTCAGCGCGTACGACAGGACGCACGGACTCAAATGACTTCAGTGCCCCTGAAATTTGTCGTTCGGCAGCACCTTCTCGACCGGATGGACGGCCGGCTGCGGCGGGAAGCCGCCAAGGATGACGACGCCGACGCCGAGCAGCAGCAGGCCAAGAAGCACGACGAAGAAGAAGATCCGGCTCATCGGGCCTCGAATCGGTGGGGTGGGACGATCGTAGCAGCTTGGCCGCTTCGTGGGGCGCCGTGCTAGCCTTCCGCCGGATGACGCGCAACACCGCCCAGCATCCGGCACCCCCCTTACCCACCCACCTCGCGCACCGGAGCGTGGTGCTCGTCGGCCTGATGGGGGCCGGCAAAACGTCGATTGGCCGCCGCCTCGCCACGCGCCTCGGCCTGCCGTTCCGCGACGCCGATGCCGAGATCGAGGCCGCCGCCGGCCGCACCGTACCCGAGTTGTTCGCCCGCTTCGGCGAGCGAGAGTTTCGTGATGGGGAGCGCCGGGTGATCCGCCGGCTGCTGGCCGGCCCGCCGCTCGTGCTCGCGACCGGCGGCGGCGCCTTCATGGATGCGGAAACGCGCGCCGTCGTGCGGCAGGAGGCGGTATCGGTGTGGCTCCGCGTGCCGCTGCCGGTGCTGGTGCGGCGGGTGTCCGGGCGGGACCATCGCCCCTTGCTTCGCAACGGCGATCCGGCCGAGATCCTGGCGCGCCTTATGGCGCTGCGTGACCCTGTTTATGCGGAGGCGGACGTAATCGTGGACTGTGGCGACGACACCCATGAAGGGACCACCGCGCGGGTAATAGACGCGCTGCTCGGCCACGTGCCGCCGCGCCGTTTGCGTGTGCCCACGAGCGCCGGAGCTTACGACATCGTGATCGGCGCCGGACTGCTCGACCGCGCGGGCGCCCTGATGGCGTCGGTTATTCCGCAGAAGCGGGCCGTGATCGTGACCGATAGCAATGTCGCCGATCTGCACCTCCCCGCCCTGCTCGCCGGCCTCGCGCAGACGGGTATCGAGGCGCGGGCGATCGTCGTGCCGCCCGGTGAAGCGTCGAAGAGCCTCGGCGAATTCGGCCGGCTGACGGACGACATGCTGGCCGGCGGCATCGAGCGGCGGACCAGCGTGATCGCGCTCGGCGGCGGCGTCGTCGGGGATCTCGCTGGCTTCGCGGCGGCGGTGACAATGCGCGGGCTGCCGTTCGTGCAGGTGCCGACGACCCTGCTTTCCCAGGTCGATAGCAGCGTGGGTGGCAAGACCGGTATCAACACTCAAGCCGGCAAGAACCTGCTCGGCGCGTTCCACTCGCCCCGCCTCGTCATCGCTGACACCGCGACGCTCGGCACCTTGCCGCCGCGCGAGCTGCGCGCCGGGTATGCCGAGACGGTCAAGGCCGGGCTGATCGGCGACGCGGATTTCTTCGACTGGTGCGAGCGCCACGGCGCGGCGGTCGTCGCCCGCGACGCGGCTTCGCAGGCCGAGGCGATTGAGCGGGCCTGCTCGTTCAAGGCGGCGGTGGTTGGCGAGGACGAGCGGGAGGAGAAGCCGAACGACGGGCGCGCGCTCCTCAATCTCGGCCACACCTTCGCGCACGCGCTGGAGGCCGAATACGGCTACTCGGGCGGCATCCTGCACGGTGAGGCGGTTGCTGTGGGCATAGGGCTCGCATTCCGTTTGTCGTCCCGCCTCGGCCTCTGCCCGGCCGACGAAGCGGCGCGGGTCACGGCGCATTTGGAGGCAGTTGGCCTGCCGGCATCGCTGTCGATGCTGAACCGCCGGTTCTCCGTTGCCAGGCTGACCGAGCATTTCCGCCACGACAAGAAGATGCGAGACGGCGTCCTGCGCTTCGTGCTGGTACGCGGCATCGGTCAGGCGTTCACCTCTGGCGACGTTCCGGCCGAAGCGGTTGCCGACCTGTTGCGCGACGAGGGTTGCGCCCCCTGATTTCACCGAAACGATAGCGGAGACAGACATGCCCTTGAGCCCAGCCGCGCCGCGGCAGGAAATGCACGCGCGCGACATCGCTCTCCGCGGTTATCAGCGTGAAGACGGTCTGTTCGATATCGAGGCGCATCTGACCGACACGAAGACGTACGGCTTCGAGAACGAGGATCGCGGGCACATTCCGGCCGGCGAGCCGCTGCACGGGATGTGGATGCGAATGACGGTGGGCGAGGACATGCGGATCGTCGCCTGCGAGGCCGCGACCGAGTATTCGCCGTACGCCATCTGTCCCGCCGCCACCCCGAATTTTGAGCGCCTCGCCGGGCTCGTTATCAAACCCGGGTTTCTGCGGGAGGCGACGTCACGCGTTGGCGGCACGGTTGGCTGCACGCATCTGCGCGAGTTGCTTCAGCAGATGGCGACGGTCGCCTTTCAGACGCTCTACCCGATCCGCGCCCGCCGCGAGCGCACGGCGCGTGCCACGGGGGAGCGGCCGGCGCTGCTCGGCAGTTGCTACGCGTATGCGCCGGATAGCCCCGTGGTGAAGCGGCGGTGGCCCGAGCACTATCAGGGGGCCGACTGACGCCACCTGTACTGAACGCACCCGACTAAACGCGCAGGTGTGACCGCGCCAACCCCGAAACGATCATTGACCCCGCCAGCGGTGTAACTATGTTGATTCGGTAGTGCTGATGCGGGAGGCACGCATGGCCCGGACGTGGACACGCGTCGTCGTCATGTGGCCGAGGGTGATCGGCCAGGTCTTCATGGAAGGCATGGCGCTGCACGGCGCCTGCGCGTACGCGCCGCCGCCAGAGGACCAGCCTCAGTCGAACGGTCGCACCAAAACGGTGCCGCGGCGTCAGACAGCGGTGCTGGACAGCGACGGATCGACCGCTCCGTTGCGCCCCGCGGCGCATGGCGCGTCACGCTTGGCGGCGAGCGAGCGGAAATATTCGAGGATGTAGACGCGCACGGCGCTGGTCCGGCCACCCGCGTGACCGCGCTGCTCGACCGCTCGGATCAGATCCCCGATGCCTAACCGCTCCCGGTCGCAAATCTGCCGCAGCGCGTCCCATAGCTCGGGCTCGAGCCGCATGCTCGTGCGGCCTCGTCCGGCGATGATGTTTCGGTTGACCAATCTGCTCGCGACCATCGTTCCATCCTCGGGATTGCAACCCGATGAAACCATGTGCGGCTTAAGCAATCGTATGTTGCGGCCTCGGTCCGGCGCGGCCGGATCAACGTTCCGCTTCGCCCGGCGCCCGCAGGCGGAGCGACAGGGCGTGCAGGCCGTCCGCGAACTCGGCTGAGAGCGCGTCGGTCACGCGCCGGTGCCGCGCGACGCGGTTCAGCCCGGCGAAGGCTGCGCTCTCGATCGTGACCGTGTAGTGCGTCTGCCCGCCCGGGCGCGCACCGGCATGGCCCGCGTGCTTGGCGCTGTCGTCCTCGACCTGAAGGACGGAGGGCGCGAAGGCGGCGGTGAGGATGTCGGCGATGCGGTCGGCGCGGTCAGTCATGCTGGTCTCCTGGTGAATGATGTCGGCGACGTGACGCTGGGCGGTTGCCAAGCCGCGTCGCGGCGACACATAACGACATGATGACCCGACGCCCAACGCGCCCCCGGGCCTACGCGCCCGACCCGGCCGCGCCGGGCCGGCACTGCGACATGCCCGGCTGCCCGAATATGGGCGAGTACCGGGCGCCGAAGTCGCGCACGGCCCTTGATGATTACTACTGGTTCTGCCTCGAGCATGTGCGCGAATACAACGCGCGCTGGGATTTCTACAAAGGCATGTCGCCCGGCGAGATCGAGGCGCAGCTCCGCCAGGATACGGCGTGGCAGCGGCCCACTTGGCCACTTGGCCGCCTCGGGAATACAATCAGCGAGGAAGAACTGCTGCGGCGCGACCCGCTGCATATGCTCCACGCCGCCCGCACTTCCCGTGCCGGAAGGGGGCTGGACCCTGTCGCGCCGCCCGCCGACCTGCAGGGACCGCTCGCGACGCTTGGCCTCGGCTGGCCGATCACGCTGCCCGAGGTGAAAGCGCGCTATAAGGAACTCGCCAAGCGGCACCACCCGGACGCCAACGGCGGTGACCGCGCGGCCGAGGAACGGTTGAAGACGATCAACCTCGCCTATGCCGTGGTCCGTGGGCACCTTACCGAGCCACCGGGCCACCGCGCCGCGGCGACCGCAGGGGCCGCCGCACGTTGACCAATAGGTGCGCGCCGCCGACATTGCGCGATAAGCCGATAACCCAAGGATCTGCCGCCCGATGAGTACGGTCGCCGCTTACGCCGAGAACAGGCTGACACCCACCGCGTCGATCGACCGGCCGGATACCACGATCGATGCGCGCTCGGTGTTCGACCTCGATACGGACATGCAGGTGCCGGCGTTCTCGATCCGCACCGAACACGTCCCCGATATCGACGAAGCGTATCGCTTCGATCGGGAGACGACGCTCGCCATCCTCGCGGGCTTTACCTACAACCGGCGCGTCCTGGTGCAGGGCTATCATGGCACCGGCAAGTCGACGCATATCGAGCAGGTGGCGGCCCGCCTCAACTGGCCGTGCATCCGCATCAATCTCGACAGCCACATCAGCCGCATCGACCTGATCGGCAAGGACGCGATCGTGCTGA
>CAYSTX010000072.1:3001-14597 GCA_964434035.1 uncultured Acetobacteraceae bacterium | reverse complement strand
CGCCGGTAGACCTCGTTGACCGCCGGAAACATGTCGACGAGGTGACGTAGACATTCACCTTTAGGACGTTGTCGAGAGACGAGCCGGCCGTCTCGACGCAGAGCTTCATCTGCTCCAGCACGAGTCCCGCCTGGCGCTCGATGGCGCCTTTGAAAATCTCCCCAGTTTCCGGATCGAAGGGCGGCGCACCCGTGACATAGATGGTGTCGCCATGCTTCGTCACCGTTGAGGTCGGTGCCTTGTATTTGTCCAGGAACGTCGCCAAGGGCTCGACGCGGATGATCTCTCGTTTCATGGTGGCCTCCTTTCTTGCGGGTTGCCGGTCAATGAGTGTTTTGCGTTTACGGCGGCCATGACATTTACCTGTTTTCCTGCGAGATTGCTTCGGTCCAGGTCGAAGTATCCCGCTTCTTCAATGAATACGTCTGTCTTGGGCCATGGCGCGGCAAGCGTCACGATATCAGCCTGCCGACAATTGGACCTGTAAGCGTGAGCACGAACTGGTCGTTCCGAAGAGATGGTGGCACAGCGACCTCGGTTCGCGTAGACGGCCGATTGAGGATTGCTGGCAACGAGGGCGCGATCGCCGCGGTGGTCGCCGGGATGGGCATTGTTATGACGCCCAGCGGCGCCGTCCTTGATGCGGGAGACCTATTCCGTGCTGATCGCGACCGGTGAGGTCGATTCCGACTTCATCGCCACCGTGCGCCACGCCGGCCTTTCCGATTAAGGCAGCACGACAACAGGGGAAACGAATCATGCGCGAGCTCGACGAACATACCATCACCGAAGAGGTGATCCGCCGGTTCAGCAACTGCGCGGACGCGAGGCTGAAGCAGATCATGACGGCGCTTGTCCGCCATCTGCACGATTTCGTCCGCGAGATCGAGCTTACCGAGGACGAGTGGACCTTCGCGATCGACTACCTCACGCGCACCGGCCAGATGTGCAGCGACACGCGGCAGGAGTTCATCCTGCTGTCCGACACGCTAGGCGTCTCGACGCTGGTGGATGCGCTGAACAACCGCATGCCGCCGGGGGCGACGCGCTCCACCGTGCTCGGCCCGTTCTTTGTCGAAGCGGCGCCGGCGGCGGAAAACGGAGCTGATATCGACGGCGGCACCGGCGGGGGTGAGCCGCTGTATGTCGAAGCCTTCGTGGGCGACACCGATGGCCGGCCGATTGCCGGTGCCACCGTCGACGTGTGGCATTCCGACGATGAGGGCTATTACGACGTCCAACTCGGCGACGGGAAGATGCTCGCGCGCCGTGCCCGCTTCACGACTGACGCGAACGGGCGGATTTACTTCTGGTCGACGCTGCCGGCGAGCTATCCGGTGCCGCACGACGGTCCCGTCGGCCAGATGCTCGAAGCCACGGGGCGCAATCCCTGGCGGCCCGCGCACGTGCACTTCATGATCGACGCACCCGGATACCGGCGCCTGATCACGCATATCTTCGTCGGCGGCGACCAGTACCTCGACAGCGATGCCGTATTCGGCGTGAAGGAATCGCTTGTTACGGATTACGAGCTGCAGCCCGCCGGCACCGCGCCGGACGGCGAGGCGATGGATCGGCCCTATCGCACGCTGTCCTATCGCTTCGGTCTGCGCAGCGAACCGGATCGTTTCGGTAAACGGACGACGCTTGTGCGGCAGGAACCCTGAGCCTAACAATCGCCAAGACATCGGGGAGGGAGGTCGCCAGTGACAGCAGCAGCTTCTGGCGCGGTCGGGGCCGTGCTGGCGCAGGTGGACCAAGACCTGGAGCATGCGCGCGAACGGCTGTTTGACCTGCTGCGCATCCCCAGCATCAGCACCGCGCCGGATCATCGAGACGACGTGCAGCGCGCGGCGGGCTGGCTTCGAGATCAGCTCGAGGGGCTCGGCCTGAAGGCGGCGGTTATACCGACTGCCGGGCATCCTGTCGTGCTCGGCCACCATCCCGGGCCGCCCGGCACGAAGGCGCCGCGCGTGCTTTTCTATGGGCACTACGACGTGCAGCCGCCCGACCCGCTGGAGCAATGGCATAGCCCGCCATTCGAGCCGCAGCTGGTCGAGGGACCGCATGGCCCGCGCATCGTCGCGCGCGGCGCCGTGGACGACAAAGGCCAGTCGATGATGTTCCTCGAGGCGTTGCGCGCCTGGAAGACCGCGGGCGGCAGTATCCCCGTCCCCGTCACCGTGCTGCTGGAGGGCGAGGAGGAGGTTGGCAGCACAAACCTCGAACCGTTCCTTGTCGCGAACAAGAGCGCGCTCGCCGCAGACTTTGCGCTGATCAGCGACACCAACATGTGGAACATCGAGACGCCCGGCCTGACCACGCGGCTGCGCGGCATGTGCAAGTGCGAGCTGACGATCAAGGGTCCCCGCAGGGACCTGCATTCGGGGCTGTTCGGCGGCTCGGCGATCAACCCGGCGAACGTGCTGGCGCGCGTGATCGGCGAGCTGCACGACCGCGAGGGCCGCATCCAGGTTCCGGGCTTCTACGACGCGGTCAAGCCGGTCTCCGCCAAGCAGCAGGCGGAATGGCAATCGCTTGGCTTCGATGAGGCCGCCTTCCTGCACGGCGTCGGCCTGACCGCACCGGGCGGTGAGCACGGCATGCCTGCGCTGCAGCGCATCTGGGCGCGGCCCACGGCCGATATCAACGGCATGTGGGGCGGCTATACCGGCCCGGGCAGCAAGACGATCATCCCGTCGGAGGCGTCGGCCAAGGTCTCGTTCCGTCTGGTGCCCGACCAGGACCCGCATGCCGTCTTCGAAGGGTTCAAACGCTTCGTCATTGAACGGCTGCCTCCGGGCCTTCATGCCTCGTTTCGGGAGTTCAGCACGGCGCCGGGCATCGAGATCGCGACCGACACGCCATGGGTCGCGGCGGCGCACGCTGCGCTGCTCCAGGAATTCGGCCGGCCCCCAGTGATGATCGGCAGCGGCGGTTCGGTCCCCGTGGTCGAGCAGATCAAGCGCACGCTGGGCATCGACACCCTGATGATGGGCTTCGGCCTGGACGACGATCAGATCCATAGCCCGAACGAAAAGTTCGAGCTGCGCTGCTTCCACAAGGGAACGCGGTCGCACGCGCGGCTGCTCGGCAAGCTCGCCGCCGGCGGTTAGGCACTCTTCCGCTCCTCGGGGTCAGAACGGGTAAAGAGATCCGCACCACGAAACGTTCCGCTACGGCGCGCCGTCATCGAGCAGGCACAGAACGTGACGGAACGAGTCTGGGCATGCATGCTGCGAACCCTGATCTCCCGGTGCCGCCCGTCCTTGAAGGAACCCCATGCTGACCACGCCGCCCCGCCGCGACCACGCGACCTTCCTCTATAGCGAACCCGACTTCGACCTGGTCCTCGACCGGGCGGACATCGCTTTCCTCGGCATTCCTTTCGGCAGCGGCTACAGCTTTGCCGAACAGGTGCCCGACCAGGCGAACGGGCCGGCGGCGTTGCGTCGGGCGACGGATCGCATCCTGCGCGGTCTAGAGCGGTATGATTTCGACCTCGGCGGCCCGCTCTACGACAATCGCCCCATACGCGCGGTCGATTGCGGTGACGTGCGGGCCGATGTGCGCGACCCCACCAGCCACGTAGCGCGCGCCGAGCAAGCGGTGCGGCGCATCCTTGCAGCCGGGGCGCTCCCGATCGTGATGGGCGGCGACCATGCCATCCCGATCCCGGTGTTGCGCGCCTTTGACGGCGCCGGGCCGATCACGCTCGTGCAAATCGATCAGCACATCGACTGGCGCGACGACGTCGCCGGCGTGCGCGATGGCCTGTCCAGCCCGATGCGCCGTGCCTCGGAGATGGCGCATGTCGGCGAGATCTTCCAGATCGGTCTCCGCGCCACCGGCAGCGCCCGGCAGGAGGAGGTTGATGCCGCCCTTACCTACGGTGCCCACCTCATCACCGCCTACGAATTGCACGAGGCAGGTGTGGAGGCGATCCTCGCGCGCATTCCCGACAGCGGCCGCTATTATGTCACGATCGACATGGACGGTATGGACCCGTCCTGCGCGCCCGGCGTGCTCGCCCCGTGCCCGGGCGGCGTGACGTTCGCGCAGGCGCGGGCGCTGTTGCGAGGTCTCGTCCGCAAGGGCCGTGTGGTCGGCATGGATGTCGTGGAGATCACTCCACGTACGGACGTCAACGCTGCCACGTGCATCACCGCTGGCCGGCTGATCGTCAACCTGCTCGGGGCGGCGGTGCGCGCCGGCTGGTTCGATCGCAAAGGCTAAGAGGTGGCGCAACGGCTAAGGGCTGGACGCAGTGCAGCATAAGGTGCGAGCGTAATGACTTCGACCTTGAGCGGGGACATGCCATGACACTGACGCGGCGGGCCATCCTCGGCGCCACTCTCGCGCTTCCGGCTATCCGCACGGCGAGCGCCGCGAACGACATCCTACGTATCGGTACGGGAACCTCCCTCGCCAAGCTCGATCCGCTGCTCACGACGATCGGGGACGAGTACGTCTACGACAATCTGGTGTTCAACGGCCTGACCCGCATGGCACCGGATCTCAGCGTGAAGCCGGATTTGGCCGAGAGCTGGGCGTACAGCGACGACCTCAAGCGCTGGACGTTCAAGCTGCGTCAGGGCGTGAAGTTCCACAACGGCCAAGAAATGACTTCGGCGGACGTGTTGGTGCTGTTCAAGCGGCTGCTTGACCCTGCCACTGCGGCACCCTCGCGCAGCAACTACACGATGGTCAGCGCCGTGACGGCGCCCGATCCGTATACCGTCGTCTTCGATCTCAGTTCGCCGTACGGCGGTTTCGCCGACATTCTCTCCGACCGGCAGGTGAAGATCGTCCCGCGTGACTCCGTTGCGCAACTGGCGACGCATCCGATCGGGACGGGGCCGTTCAAGTTTGTATCCTACACGCCCGGCGACCGGCTCATCCTGACCCGCAACACGGATTATTTCGAAGCGGGAATGCCGAAACTGCAGGGGGTGGAGCTGCGCATCATCCCGGAGATGAGCGTGAAGATCGCCGCCCTCGAAGCGGGCGACATCGATGTTCTGTGGGATCTGCCCCTGGAACAGGTCAAGCAGCTCAGCGCCCGCGGCGATCTGCGGGTGGACAGCGTCGCGACCGCGTCCTGGGACGCTGCGGTCATGAACAACCTGAACCCGCCGTTCAATGACCCCAGGGTTCGCCTCGCCTTCCAGATGGCGGTGAGCAAAGCAGACGTGGTGGAGTTGACGCTGTTTGGCCAAGGGGCGCCGACGATCAGCCCAATTCCCCCGACGCATCCGTTCTATGCCCACGATATTGCCGTCCCACCCGCCGATCCCGCGGGCGCGCGTAAGTTGCTCGCGCAGGCCGGCCACCCGAATGGCATCACCATCCCGATCATCGTGCCCGTCGGCCGTCCGGTGCGCGAGCGGCTGGGCGTGACGCTGCAGCAACTCGCCAAGCCCGGCGGCTTCGACCTGCAGGTGCAGCGCGTGCCGTTCTCGAGCTATGATGCGGAGGTGTCTGGCAAGGCGCCATTGTACATCGACGGCTATTTCGCCCGCCCGACCATCGACACCAGCACCTACCCGTTCCTGCACACTGGCGGCAGCTGGAACGAGAAGCTTTGGCATTACAGCGATCCGAACGTGGACAAGGCGCTCGACGCGGCGCGGCTGTCCGGGGACGTGGCGGTTCAGAAAGCACAATACATCGCAATGCAGACCGCCCTGAACGCGAATCCGGCGGGGTTCTTCGCCTACGCGGTAAACTTCGCCTGCGCCTATCGAAAATCAGTCACCGGCGTCACAACGCATCCGATGCGCTGGTTCGATCTGCGCACCGCAATGGTGTCGTAACCGATTGGGCGCCTATGTCGTCCGTCGGCTGCTTGGCGTCGTGCTGGTGGTGCTGGCGACCTCGCTGCTGATCTTCGCTATCATCCACATCCTGCCCGGCAATGTTGCGTATGCCATTCTGGGCGAATACGCCACGCCGTCGGCGGTGGCGGCGCTCGAGCAACGGCTCGGCCTCAACGATCCACTTTGGCTGCAATACTGGCATTGGCTTTCGGGCATTCTGCACGGGCAGATGGGACAGTCCCTGGTAATGGACCGACCCGCCGCACCGCTCATCCTGGAAGCGTTGGGCCGCTCGGCGATCCTGGCCGGGACCGCCTTTGCCATCGTAGCGAGTTTGGGAATCGCGCTCGGCGTGCATGCCGCGACCCATCAGGGGCGCGTATCGGACCAGGTGATGACACTGGCGCAGTTTGTGTTCATTGCCGTGCCGGACTTCTTCTGGGCGATCCTCGGCGTCGTGGTGTTTGCCTCCTGGCTGCACTGGCTGCCTGCCACCGGATACGCGCCGCCAAGTGGCGGGCTGCTCGCATCGGCGTCGCATCTGGTGCTTCCGATCGTAGTGCTGTCGATTGGATTGCTGGCGCATATCTCGCGCCTGACCCGCGCCGCGATGCTGGAGGCGCTGCGCAGCCGCTACGTCCTGATGGCGCGGGCGAAAGGGATGAGCGAGCGTCGCGTGCTGTGGCGGCACGCGGCCCCGAACGCCATGCTGCCGACGATCACCATCCTTGCGATCGACTTCGGTTTGCTGATCGGCGGCGTGGTCGTGGTGGAGACGGTGTTCGCCTATCCTGGCCTCGGCCGCCTGCTGGTCTTCGCGATCGAGCATCACGATCTGCCGCTGTTGCAGGCAGGCATGATTGTCCTGACGACGATCTATGCGCTGGCGAACCTGATAGCGGATCTCGGCTACGCGGCACTGAACCCGCGCATCCGTTACGGAGCGTCGACGTGAGCTTCGGGGGCGCCGGGCTGGACGTGCTCGAGACCGGCAGTCTGCGCCGGCGCATCCTCGGGTCGCGCGGTGGTACGCCCGCCTTGCTGATCGGTGGCGGGGCGCTGGCCGTGATTGCGGTGCTTGCGATCATTGGTCTCTGGTACACGCCGTATGGTCCCGACGCGTTCGATGTCCACCTTCGCCTGACCGCGCCCAGCTTTGCCCATCCGTTCGGCACGGACGAGTTCGGTCGTGACGTGTTGTCGCGCGTGCTGGCCGGGGCGCACCTGTCGCTCGCGATCGGTTTCGGCGCCATGCTGGTCAGTCTCGCTCTCGGCGTGCCGCTCGGCCTGCTAGCTGCCTTCGATCGCGGCTGGACCAGCGCGGCGATCATGCGCGCGGCGGATCTGCTGATCTCGCTCCCGCCCATCCTGCTCGGCCTGCTGATCCTCGCGGTGACGCCGCCAAACCTGGGCAAGACCATCCTGGCCGTCGGACTTGTGTACGTTCCGATCCTGGTCCGGCTGTCGCGCGCGGTCGCGTTGGGACTGCTGGAAGAGGATTTCGTGCAAGCCGCGCGGGCCCGCGGCGAGGGCGCCGCCTCCATCCTGGCCCGGGAGATCCTGCCTAATGCATGGCCGCCGATCATCGTCGAGTGCGGCCTGCGAGTGACCTTCGCTATTCTGCTTGGCGCATCGCTCTCCTTTCTCGGATTGGGTCCGCAGCCACCCAGCAGCGAGTGGGGGCTGATGATCGCGGAAAGCCGACAATTCCTGGATCAGGCGCCCTGGATGGGGCTCGCGCCCGGCCTGTGCCTCTGCGCGCTTCTTGTCGCGGTCAATGTCGCCGGCGAGGGACTGCGCGCCCGTCTCGACCCCTCTCATGCTTGACGCTGGGCTCTCGGTTCAGGGCTTGTCCGTCGGCTTTCCCACCGCGAACGGCCACGTGCAGGCGTTGGACGACGTGGACTTTGCGGTGCCGCCGGGCACGGCTCTCGGGCTGGTGGGCGAGTCGGGTTCCGGCAAGTCCACTGCGGTGCTCGCACTACTTGGTCTGCTCGGAAATGCCCGGGTGGCGGCGCGGCGCATGACCTTTGCGGACGAGGACCTGCTCACCGCGGCGTCGGCGTTGCGTGGCCGGCGGATCGGCGTCGTGTTCCAGGATCCCTCCTCATGTCTCAACCCGGCGCTGACAGTCGGATTGCAGGTGGCCGAGCCGCTGCTCGTGCATGACCGTCTGCCTCGCCCCGAGGCATGGGCACAGGCGACTGCACTGCTGGCGGAAACCGGGCTGCCGCGTCCGGGGAAGCTGATGAGCGCGTATCCGCACCAGCTCTCCGGCGGGATGAAGCAGCGCGTGGCGATCGCCATGGCACTGGCGACCCGCCCGGAGCTGTTGCTGCTGGACGAGCCGACCACCGCGCTCGACGTCACGGTCGAGGCGGGCATCCTTGATCTGCTGGATGGGTTGCGAACCCAACGCGGGCTGTCGCTGCTGCTGGTCAGCCATAATCTCGGGATCGTCGAGCGGCTCTGCGACAGAGTGACCGTGCTCTACGCGGGGCGGGTGGTGGAAGCCGGTCCGACGGAGGCGGTGCTGGCCCGTGCGCGTCACCCGTACACGCGGGGACTGCTCGCAGCGCTGCCGCGGATGGACCGTCGGGGCGTACTGGCGCCAATCCCGGGTCGCCTTCCGGATCTGACGCGACTGGATCGCGGCTGCAACTTCCGGCCGCGTTGCCCATTCGCCGTTGGCGAATGCGAACGGCCGCAGGTGCTGGCAGGCGCGGACCATCAGGCTCGCTGTCATCGGGCCGACGAGATCGCCGGCGTTTCGTGGCCCTCTCCGCCCAGCGTTCCGCGCGCCTCCTCCACCGGCGCCGCATTGCTGGAAGCTGACGGGCTGGCGCGCAGGTTCGGCACGGTGCAAGCGGTCGACGGCGTCGCGCTGACGGTCCGGCGCGGCGAGGTGCTGGGGCTCGTCGGAGAATCCGGCTGCGGCAAGACGACGCTCGGGCGGCTGGCGCTTCGGCTGGTGGATGCGGATTCCGGCACGTTGCGTTTCGATGCCGCACCAGTCCCGCCGGTGCCTCCGCTGTCCTTCCGCCGGCGCGCGCAGATCGTGTTCCAGAACCCGGATACGGCGCTGAACCCACGCCAAAACGTCGCCGCCATCCTGCGTCGCCCCTTGCACCGCTTTGCCCTGGCGCGCGGTGCCGCCCGCGATGAGATCGCTCGGCTGCTCGAACTGGTGCGGTTGCCGCGGGGCTATGCGGCGCGGTACCCGCACCAACTCTCCGGCGGGGAGAAGCAGCGCGTTGGGATCGCGCGCGCGCTCGCCAGCCGACCCAACTTCATCGTCTGCGACGAGCCCGTCTCGGCACTCGACGTCTCCGTGCAGGCGGCCGTGTTGAACCTGCTTGCGGATCTACGCGCAAACCTCGGGTTGGCGATGCTGTTCATCAGCCACGACATCGGCGTCGTCACCTATCTCGCCGACCGCATCGCCGTGATGTACGGCGGTAAGATCATGGAGGAGGGCCCGGTCGCCTCGATACTGGCGCCGCCACACCACCCGTACACTTTGGCATTGCTGTCGGCCGTTCCGGTCCTGGGTGCGCGACGAGCGCGTCAGCATCTGGCTGGCGATGCGGGAGCCGTGCATAGCGGGGTCGGCTGCCGCTTCGCCCTGCGCTGCCCAGTTCGCATCGGCTCCGTTTGCGCGGAAGTCGATCCACCCTGGCGCGAAGCGGGCCCGGGCCACCGCATCCGCTGCCACATCCCTGCGGAGGAATTATGACCGATCCACGCGCGTTCGCCTCCGCCTTCGCCCCGGAACTGCCGTCTATGCTGGCGATGATCGAGCGTGTCGTATCAATTGACAGCGGCACCTATCACACGCCCGGCGTGAACGCCGTGATCGACGTTTTCGCCGCTTTCCTGGACGGCGCGGGCTTCACCATCGAGCGCACGAAGCTGCACGAGCGCGGCGATCAGCTCACCGCGAGACGCGTACTGGGCAACGGCAAGCGGCTGCTGGTGCTAGGCCACGCCGACACGGTCTGGCCTGCCAGCACAGTGGCGGCGTGGCCCTTCGCCAATGACGGAAAATTTCTGACCGGGCCGGGCGTGGGAGACATGAAATCCTGCGTCGTCATGGCACTGCACGCGCTGCGTCTGCTGTTGCAGGAACCGCTTCCCGGTATCGGCTCCATCACTGTGCTGATCGTTCCGGACGAGGAGATCGGCAGCCCGGGCAGCCGCGCTTGGATCGAGCGCGAGGCGCGTGCCGCGGACGCCTGTCTGACGCTGGAGCCGTGCCGGCCGGAAGGTAAAGTGGTCGTGGGACGAGGCGCCGTAGGGGCGTTGTATATCCGGGCGACCGGCGTCACCGCCCATGTCGGTCCGGCGCGGGAATTGGGCGCCTCCGCCATCGCGGCGCTCGCGCCACTGGTCACGCCGCTGGAGGCGCTGACCGACCCCACGCGAGGCGTCGGCACGTCGGTTGGCATTTTTCGTGGTGGCGCGGCGCGGCAGGTGATCCCGGCGGAGGCCGAGATCCATCTGGACTTACGCGCCAACGACCAGGCGGGCGCCGACTGGTTATCGGCAGAGGTGCGGCGTGTCGCCCAGACCAAGCCTGCCGACCCGCGCGTAAGCGTCAGCGTGGAGGGTGGGTTCTATCGTCCGCCATTTCCAACGCGCGCGGGCACACGCGCACTCTACGCCATGGCGCAGCGCGTCGGCGCGGCGATCGGCACTCCGGTCGGGGAGGTCGTCTCCGCGGGTGGGTCCGACGGCAGCTTCGCCGCGGCGCTTGGAGTACCCACGCTCGACGGATTGGGGCCGATCTGCCACGAATCCTGTAGCCGGCGAGAGCGCGTGGAGGTGGACAGCATCGTGCCGCGCGGTGCGCTGTTCGCAGGCCTCATTCTGGCGATTGGCAGCGAAGGAGTTTCCTGATGGCCCACCAGCGTTTCCGCCGCTTCAATACGGCTCCGTACTACCCAGGGCAGAGCATCACCAACGAGATGTGCATGGCCGTACGCGCGGGCAACCTCGTGTTCCTGCGCGGCCAGACCGGCTACACGCTTGAAGGCAACTTCGTCGGCATCGGCGACGCCGCCGCACAGGCGGAGCAAGCGATGCAAAACGTCCGCGTCCTCCTGGAGGAAGCGGGGGCGAAGATGGAGCATATCTGCAAGATCACCACCTACATCACCGACCGCGCTTATCGCCCGGCGGTGTACCAGGTGGTCGGGCGCCATTTGGGCAGCGTCGCCTCGGTCGGCACCGGGCTGATCGTCAACGGCCTCGCCTTGCCGGAAATGCTGGTCGAGATCGACATCGACGCGGTGATTCCTGAAGCATGACGCCGATCTTCCTGCCCGGCCTGTTCGATCCGGCCGCGAACGTCACCGTGCGCCGCCATGGCCATTCGGCCGAAGCCGCTTACTTGCAAGCGGAGGCGGTCTTCGGGCGGCTGACTGAGCTGCTGACGGCGGCGAACGCGTCGGTGACTGATGTCTGCAAGATCACAATGCAGATTACCGACCGCGCGTACCGGCAGTCGATCTATGGCGTTCTGGGTCGGCGTTTGGCCGGCGTGTTTCCCGTGTCAACCGGCTTGATCGTGAAGGGTCTGCCGAACCCCGATGCGCTTTTTCAGCTCGACGCCTGGGCAGTTTCGGGCGGTCCGCATACGCGATTGCGCCGCTATCGATCAACGGATGCGCCGTACGGACTGACCAAGCAGGCCTTCGTTTGCGACTTCTGCATGGTGGTCGTGGCCGGGCGACGGATCTTCCTCCGTGGGCAGACCGGGTTGGCCCTGGACGGCA
>CAYSTX010000072.1:1504-2901 GCA_964434035.1 uncultured Acetobacteraceae bacterium | reverse complement strand
AGCCGACTCCTACGCGTCTGCCCTGACGTTGATGCGGCCCGCGCGCACCGCCGCCACCGTCCGCATGACGCCGCGCAATTCAGCAAGCCCCTTGAGGCGGCCGATACAGGAGTAGCCGGGATTCACCTTCTTGCCGATATCGTCAATCAACAGGTGGCCGTGGTCGGGTCGCATCGGCATGACGTTATCGGCACGGCCCTCCTTGGCCCGGCGTGCTTCCTCGTCCAGCAATGCTGCGACGACAGCGATCATGTCGGTGTCGCCGTCGAGATGGTCGGCTTCATAGAACGAGCCATCAGGTTCGCGCTTCGTATTGCGCAGGTGCACGAAGTGCACGCGCGGACCGAACTCCTCGGCCATTGCCGGCAGGTCGTTCGCCGGATTGCAGCCGAACGCGCCGGTACACAGGGTCAGTCCGCTCGCCTGATCTGGCACCGCGGCGAATAGCTTGCGAACGTCGTCGGCGGTCGACATCACGCGAGGCATGCCGAAGATCGGAAATGCCGGATCGTCCGGATGGATGCAGAGGCGCGCGCCCTCCTCGGCCGCGACCGGCACGATCTCGCGGAGGAACTCGAACAGGTTGGTGCGCACGCCTTCGACGCCGATGTCATTGTAGACGTCGAGCATCTTGTGGAAGCCGTTGCGGTCGTAGACGAACTCGCGCGCCGGAAGCCAGTCGATCAGCACCGCCTCCAGTGCCGCGATGTCGCTCTCGGACATGGATTTGAAGCGCGCCTCGGCCGCCTGTCGCCGCGCGGGCGGATGGTCTGCCTCAGCGCCGGGCCGGCGCAGAATGAACAGATCATACGCAGCGATGTCGGTGAAATCGAATCGCAGTGCGTAGCCGCCGGTCGGCAGCCGGTACATCAGATCGGTGCGCGTCCAGTCGGTGATTGCCATGAAGTTGTAGCAGATCGTCTTCACGCCCGCCCGCGCGCACGCACGGATCGAGTCCTGGTAGTCGGCAATGCGCTGGCGAAACGCGCCACTGCGCGTCTTGATGTCCTCCGCAACAGCGATGCTCTCGACCACGGACCACACCAGGCCGGCGTCCTCGATCTGCCGCTTGCGCTTGAGCACCTCTTCCTCGGGCCAGGCTTGACCCTGGTTCAGGTGGTGCAGCGCTGATACCACCCCGCTCGCACCCGCCTGCCGCACATGCTCGAGCTGAACCGAATCGTCCGGGCCGAACCAGCGCCATGTTTCCTGCATGTTGGTCTCCTAATGGGTTCGCTGTGCCGAGTAGGGCGGAGGCTCGCTTGTTCTTCCGGTGCTGCTCAAGCTTGTGCTCATGCCGCGTCTCCAAGGTGATCGGTCAGCGTTGTTCGCACGCCTTCGGTCAACATGGTTTTCAGAACGCGCACGACCTCCGCGCGAAAGCCGGTGTGGCCAGC
>CAYSTX010000072.1:0-1404 GCA_964434035.1 uncultured Acetobacteraceae bacterium | reverse complement strand
TCAACATGGTTTTCAGAACGCGCACGACCTCCGCGCGAAAGCCGGTGTGGCCAGCAAGCGCCGGGTCGAATATCTCGCGCACGTCGAACAGCGCGGCCGCCAGCGCCTCGGCATTGCCGCCGGCGCCGGCGGCAAGCGTGGTCAGCCGGGCCGATAGCGGATCGCTGATCTCGTAGGCTCGGCCGCGCTCGTCGCGACGCATCAGGAAGCGCATCCAGGCGGCTACGACAACAGCAATGCGTGTCGGCATCTCTCCGCATGCGAGCCGGTCCAGCGCGGGCCGCAACAATCGCTGCGGCAGTTTTTGTGAGCCGTCCATCGCAATCTGCTGCAATCGATGACGCATCGCTGGATTGCGGAACCGTTGCTGCAGTTGCGCGGTGTAGGCAGCGAGATCCATGCCGGACATCGCTGGGATCGTCGGCAACAAATCGCGATCCCAGAGTTCGCGCAGGAACCGGGCGATCACCGGGTCGGCCATCGCGTCGGCCACGGTCTCCAGTCCGGCTACGCCACCAAGATAGGCCAGCGCCGAATGAGCGCCGTTTAGCGCACGCAGCTTCATCAATTCGAACGGGCGCACATCCGTGACCATCTGCGCGCCGGCGTCTTCCCACTGAGGACGTCCATTGACGAAGCGGTCTTCAATCACCCACTGGCTGAACGGCTCGGCGACGACCGGCCACGCGTCGCGATAGCCGAACGCCGCAACCGCGGCGCGGTCCGCGTCCGTCGTGGCAGGCACGATTCGGTCGACCATGGTGCAGGGAAACGCGACCGCATCGGCGATGTATTCGGCGAGAGCCGGGTCACGCAGGCTGGCATAGCGACCGACGATGCGCGCGACCGTCTCGCCGTTGCTCGGCAGGTTGTCGCAGATCAGGATCGTGCAGGGACCCGCGCCGGTATCGCGCCGTCGCCGCAATGCCTCGACAAGCACGCCGGGAACCGTTGACGGGAAACGATCCCCGCGCAGATCGGCGACGATCCCCGGATGCGTCTCGTCGAGCGTGCCGGTCGCCGCATCCTGACAGTACGCCTTCTCGGTGACAGTCAGGCTGATGATCCGTGTGCGCGGATTGATGAGTCGCTGCATGGCGATGTCCGGACAGTCGGGCACCGTCAGCACCTCCAGCACGGAGCCGATCACACGCGAGCCGTCGCCGTCCGGGCTGCGTTGCAAGACGGTGTAGAGCCCGTCTTGCGGCGCCAGCGCATTGCGCACATCCGACGAGCGCAGGCTGAGGCCGACGATGCCCCAGTCGCGTTCGCCGGCGGCAAGGCGATCGTCGGTGTAGACGGCCTGGTGGGCGCGGTGGAATGCCCCGAGGCCGAGGTGGACAATGCCCGCAGAGACGTCGCTGCGGTCATAGGCCGGCCGGCGGACTTGTGGCGGGAGATCCG
>CAYSTX010000071.1:0-14750 GCA_964434035.1 uncultured Acetobacteraceae bacterium | reverse complement strand
AGGCGGCGAAGCCATGTGCGACGGCACCCAGCAGCCGTGACATCGCTGCAGCAGTTCCCCGTGGCGGCGCATCCGGCCTTGCGTGCGCCTTGCCGACCGAATGCGCGGCGGCAGGCGCGCCCGAATCTTCGAATTGCTTGACGAACGACGTGCCAGCAGCCAGCTTGGACAACATGGCCGAGCGCGCCATCTCATCGGCGCGTACGCCGGGCGCAGATGACGATGAGTTCCTGTGATCGTGACCGAAATTCCGCATCAATCTCTCCCACCTGATGTTGGTAGGGCGAGACTTGCGCTTCTCGGATTGCCGAAGCATTCCAGGATCGATGAAACCGGTTACGCCTGTAGCTTGGGTGGATCACCGCGGTCCAAATCAACACCGGGATCGCGGCATAGATTTAGCTTGACCCCACCGAGTGAGCCGGGGTCGCCTTCTACAGGCGGCTGCTGTCAGACACGCTCGACTGGAACGGCAAACACGTACCCGACACCACGCTCGGTCTGGATGACCCGCGGCGCGCTTGGATCGCGTTCGAGCTTGCGCCGCAGGCGCAGGATCTGGACGTCAATGCTGCGGTCGAACACATCCTCGTGGACGCGTGTCGCCTGCAGCAGGTGCTCCCGGCTGAGTGGCCTCTGCGGCGCGTCCAGGAAGGCGCTGAGCAGCGCATACTCGCCCTTGGTCAGCGTCACCGGGGCGCCGTTCGGGTCGGTGAGCCGGCGGTTCGTGCGATCGAGATGCCAGCCGGAAAAGCGATATCGACTGCGATCGGGACCGCGTGCCGGCGCCGTGCGCCCGGCGTCGAACCGGCGCAGCACGGCACGGACGCGCGCGAGCAATTCGCGCAGATTGAACGGCTTCGTCAGATAGTCGTCGGCCCCCAGCTCAAGCCCGACGACCCGATCGATCTCGTCGCGGCGGTGACCCGTGATGATGATGATCGGCACGTCGGAGTTCGAGCGGATGTGGCGCAACAGATTGAGACCATCCTCCTGGCCGAGCTGCAGATCGAGGATGACCAGATTTACGTCGGCTCTGCCGAGTTGACGAACCATCTCGTCGCGACCCGACGCCGCCCGCGTTTGGATATTGTTTTCCATGAAATAGTTGACGATCATGCGCCGCATGGTGGGGTCGTCGTCGACTACGAGCACGCACGCCGGGCGATCACCGCTCCCGCGCAGGCCCAGATCAGGTAACTGTGTCTCATTCATGCCGCCCAGCTCCCGCGATGAAGTGGGAAGCACATATCCGTCCCGCCCTCGTGCGTGGCCGGACATATAGGTAACAAGCTGGTGATCACACGATCTCAGGCTGACCAATTCGTGGCCGGGCGGTTCAAATGGCCGCGGACGCTCGCCGCGTGAAGCTCGGGCCGGCTGCCCTCGGGGTTCTTCTGCTGCTCGCCCTGCTGACCTGGCTGCTGCTGCGCGGCCTCGACACCAATGTAGCGGCCTATGCGATGACGCTCCGCGCCTTCGACGATTTCGCGCTGGCCGACGCGTCGCTACATCGCGACGTTTTGCAGGCACGGACCGGCCTGATGCGCGACTACGACGGCCTCGTCGCGGCCGAGCAGACGATGGACGACGCACTCAGCCACCTCCGTTCGTACGCGCGGGAGGAGAGGCTCGATGCCGAGCCGGTGGAACGTCTGGCCGAGACGGTCGCACAAGAGGAGGAGCTGACGGAGCGCTTCAAGACCTCCAACGCGCTCCTGCAGAACTCCCTGTCCTATGTCGGCATGCTGAGTAACGGCGTGATGTTCGGCGCCCGGGACGCACAACTCGCGCCGATAACCGGAGCACTGGCGGCGGCGATCCTCCGACTGACGCGCGTCACATCACCCGATGCCATCACCACGCTGCAGGACCAGATCGACCGGTTTGCAGCAGAAGCGGCGCCTCTCGGGCCGAATGCGGCGGCGGCTCAGGCGCTTCTCGCGCACGCCCGCCTTCTGCATGACCTCCTGCCTGCGGTCGACCAGATGCTGAGAGCCCTCGTCGCCACACCGAGCGAGCAGCCTCTCCAGGAAGCTCGCCTGCTGTTTTCCAACCACCAGTCCGCCGTCGAAGCGACGGCTCGGCGCTTTCGGCTGCTGCTGTACCTGGTCTCGCTGCTGCTGATCGGCCTGCTCATCCGTCTCGGCCTCCGACTCCGGGCTCACGGTCTCGCACTGCAACGACAGGCGGCATTCGAGCACGTAATCGCCCAGAACTCGACACGGTTGATCAACTGTCCGCCAGGAGAAACCGAGGCAAGGCTGAAGCAGGTTCTTGGCGACATCTCTCAGGCCATCGGCGCGGAACGTGCGTATGTGGTGCTTGACGAGCAGCCCGTCCGATCGATCACTTGGTGCCCCGACGGTTTGGCGTATCCGCCCGGCTGGCCGGATCAGGCGCTGACCCTGTCGACGCACTTCGCCACGAACGGACCGAAGATAGTCACTGTGCCGGACATCGCCGCCCTGCCGCCGGGCGAAGTCAAGGCGACGCTCGCGGCGGCCGGGGTGCGCGGCTGGACCTGCGTGCCATTTGTCCGGCCGGACCGGGTCCGCGGAATTATCGGAACCGATACGTTCCGGCCGCGGAGGGTGATCGTCCCGCTGCCCGTGGTGCAGCTAGCAGGCGATGCCGTTGCCAACGCCATTGGGCGCGAGTTTCTCGAGCGCGAGCGAACCCGGCTCGCGGCCCGGCTGGAACGGGCCGGCCGTATGCAGATGATCGGGTCATTGGCCAGCGGAATTGCGCACAACTTCAATAACATCATCGGCGCCATTCTGGGTTATTCGGAGATGATCGAACCGGAGCTCACGCCCGGAGCGAGGACTGCACAATACAACGAAGAGATACGCCGCGCGGCCGAGCGCGGGCGTGACCTGATCGACAATATCCTGACTTTCGGGCGCCGGCGTGACGCGCGTGTCCGCCCCGTGCAGGTGCGTGGCCTGTTAGATGATGCGGTGTCGCTGCTGCGCGCCTCACTTCCGTCCGACATCGAGCTCATAGTCGACGACGTTCCGCCAGGCGTCGCTGTGGTCGGCGAAGCGGCACAGCTGCAGCAGATCATCCTCAATCTCTGCACCAACGCAGTGCAGGCGATGGGATGTAGTGGTCGCATCGGCGTGAGTGCGGAGCGCCAAGCTGTGACGGACCGCATTCAACTTAGCCATGGTGAGCTTCCGCCGGGCCGCTACGTGTGCCTGGCGGTAAGCGACACCGGACACGGCTTCGACGAAGCTACGTCGCTGCAGTTGTTCGAGCCGTTCTTCACGACCCGCGTCGCGGGGACCGGTCTCGGTCTAGCGACCGTCGGTGAGATCGTTCGCGACCACGACGGCGCGATGAACGTGCAGAGTGAGCCGGGAAAAGGAAGCCGCTTCGAGGCGTGGCTGCCTGCGGCGACGGCAGACGAGGCTGCCGGGGTCATGCCATGGAAGGCCCCGCTCGGACGCGGCGAAATTGTGCTGCTTATCGAAAGTGACCGGGAGCTGCTTCTGCGCGACGAGGAGATGCTGGCGGCACTCGGATACGAACCGGTTGGGTTCGAGCACCCCGATGACGCGATTGCAGCGTGCCGCTCCGAGCCGGGGAGGTTCGACCTCATTCTGGTCAGTCGGGCGTCGCCGAAACTGGATCGGTTGGATCTCGCACACACGCTGCATCAGATCGCACCGCGGCAACCTCTCATCCTCGCGACCACATCTACGATCGACCTCAGCCTGGATGTACTGGCGGATGCCGGCATTGTCGAGGTATTGCGCAGGCCCCTGATGAGCTCCGAGCTTGCTGCGGCGCTCTCGCGATGGCTGCGCGCGCCGGGCACTGCGAGCGTGATGCCCTGAGTTGCTGATGGGCTGCTTTCGTCGGCCCGATTCACTACAAACGTAACGCAAATCCGGGCGGCTGACCTTGTTCGGTAGCGCGGCTGGTCCAGATCTCCTCGCGGAGAACAACGAGGATGTGCGAAATCACGCTGACGGAAATGGCGACCCACAGACCGATCGCTCCAGCAGTAGCTCGGGCTTTGGCGCGAAGAAGAAAGGATCTCCTGAAGTATGCTTGACACACGCGGAACACAAGCCTGCCGGCTCGTCCGGGCGGGCGACACTTTCACTGGCAAACAAGGGCTCGAGTACGCAGTCGGTGTCTCGGCTGAGACCGTGGGCGCCACAGGTCTGCACCTGCAGCTCGTCACCATTCCTCCGCTTACGCGCGGTCGTGCGCACAAGCACGAGACGCACGAGACCGCGATTTACACCCTGAGCGGCACGTCCGGCTGCTGGTATGGTGAAAGGCTGGATGAGCACGTGACGACTCGCGCTGGCGATTTCTTCTATATTCCAGCAGGCGTTCCGCACCTGCCGTACAACCCGAGCGAGACCACTCCGTGCATCGCGGTGATCGCGCGCACGGATCCAAACGAGCAGGAAAGCGTCGTGCTACTGCCCGAGCTCGACGCGATGATCGCGTCGCGGCTCGACGCGAGGCTCAGGACCGCACGGTAGTACAGCCGAAATGCGCGGCGCTAGAGCGGCGCTCCGAGAATCGCACGCTGATAGTCGGCAAGAAGCGCCGGCTCATCGGCCGATCCATGGTGATGAAGCTGGCGCCAGACGCCATTCTTCATGATGAACAAGCGCGTCGTGCGGAAGCGAAGATCGAGGCGCGCCGTGGGTGTGCTGCAAACGCCCTTCTCACGCCCAACGAAGAGATGCCAATCGTTGCCGCCCTGATTACTGAAATCATGGAAGGCGACTTGAACCTTGGCCGGACCATCGAACAACTTCGCATACCCCTCGCGGATCGCCGGCCAGCCGCGTCGTATGCCACCGATCGGATTGTCCATGCTTGGGTTGTCATCGCCCGCCCAGTTCGCGGCGAGGCCAGCGAGATCTCCTGCGTTGAACGCCTGGTAAAAGCCGATCAGTGCGTCGAGAGGACTGCCGTTGTGGGTTTGCGTTTCGGCTCCGGTGACCTCGGTCAGACTCGATGACATTTGTGATTATCTCCCTTCCAGGCATTGCGTAACAAGCACTGAGAACAGCTCGCAGGCGTCTCGATGAGCTCAATCCGGAGCATTGGTCTTGCCGCAGGCCATGGGGCCCGATCGGCCGTCATTTCCCGGCACCTCAGCAGGAAGACACCCTACCATGGGCGCCGAAAAGAAAGCTGCCGTCACTACCGGCGTGTCGCAAGAAATCGGCGCGGCTCTCGTCAGGGCGTATCGCGAGCGCAACTACCGAATCGTCGCGACCGCGCGCACGATGACGCCATCGGACGATGATGATGTCATCACCATGGCCGGCGACATCGCCGATCGGAGGACGACCGCGTTCTGGTGAATCGCCTCGCCACGGATTGAGGTCGACTACACGTTGCGCGTAGCGGTCGCGGACATGGCTGAATTCGACGCGTTCTACAAACGCCTGATTGCAGCACTCCCGCTGAAGAACGTCACTTCGCGGTTCGCGACGGCACGGAGCAGGCGGTGGAACAGGCCAACGCCGCCGCTGATCTCGCCGCTGCGCAGGTCATGCAATCGGCTGCTGCTCTGGAAGGTGCTCGGAGGCAGCTCGACGTGGAGCATACGCAGGAGGGCCTGCTCGCCGCGAGCCTGAAGGTGGCGCAAGCGGCGCGAGAGGTGGCCCGGATCAATCTCGGCTACACAAGAATTACCGCCTCCATCGACGGAATGGTGGGGCAGCGACGGGTCTATCCAGGCCAATATGTCGGCATTGGCGCGCAGGTGAATGCGCTGGTGCCGCTGGCGCACCTTTGTATCATTGCCAACTATAAAGAGACGCAACTCACTCATCTGCGTGCGGGTCAGCGCGCCGAGATTCGGGTCGACACGTTTCCCGGCGTCGTCCTGCACGGCCACGTCGCCGCATGGTCGCCCGCCACTGGCTCTCAATTCGCGCTGCTGCCGCCCGACAATGCGACCGGTAACTTCACGAAGGTGGTGCAGCGTATGCCGGTGAAACTGTTGCTCGACGACGATGGTGGCCTCGGTGACCGGTTGCGTCCAGGCATGTCGGTCGAGACGACTATTCACACCGAGGACAGGTGACCGGGAGCCAGCCGGAATGACCGCATCCGCCGTCCGGCTCGCGCGGGCGGCGCACCACACCGCGCCGGCGCCCGCTGCCTGCACGCGCCCCTTCGTCGGTATTGCTGCGGTGCTGCTGGGCGCGGTGATATCCACGCTCTACGGCCGCATCACCACCTTCGGCCTTGCCGATCTACGCGGCGCGGTGCATGCCGGGTTTGACGAAGGTGCCTGGATCACCACGGCTTCGACCGTCGGACAGATGTGTGTCGCCCCCATCGCCGCGTGGCTGGGCCTCGCGTTCGGTCCACGGCGGGTATTGCTGGTCTCCGCGTCGGTGTTCGGCCTCACGCGTGTGCGATGGCAGCCAGGCTGACGGGGGTCTGGGCGACCGACGATTTCTTGCCCTCGCAGATCCTGCAGGCTGCGGCGCTGATCGCGCTGATCCTCTTCGCGGTCCGGCATCTCCGTCCAGCCGACGCACTGACCTTTGGGGTTCTCTTGCAGACCGGCCGTCTGCTGGGCGGTGAGGCTGGTGCCGCCTTCATGCAGACATATGTGCGCGTTCGCGAGCAGGTGGTGTCGAACCTGATCGGCCTCCACATTCAGTCGGGCGGTCTGCTTGGGGGGCAACGGCTCACGGCCTATACCGACGCGGTACTGGCGCGGTCCACGGGACAAGCTGGCGCCTCCGCGCGCGCGGCGTCGCTGCTTCAACAGGCGATCCGCGGTCAGGCAAACGTCATCTCGTACCAAGACGGCTTCTTGATCGTCTCCTTGGCCGTTGTGGCGATGCTGGTGATGACAGCGCTGCTACGCCGCTCGCCAGACGGAACGTCCCGCGGCGTGCGCTAGACCGGAGTCGGGCAGCTGCGAGCGGTCGGGTCGTCGGTTGCCTCCGCTCCGATTCATCGCAACAGTCGATTGCAGCAAGCCAGGAATCGCATTGGTCGGACCCGGGAGGCGGCGCCACTTGTCCCCCAGCAAGTGAGGAGCCCGACCATGAAATCTGTCGCCGGACGACGGAGTGCCCTGCAAAGCCTGGGCATCGGCCTGACCGCTGGCGTGGCAACGCTGGCAACCCGACCAGCCGCCGCGCGCGCTGCTGAAGCATCGTCGCTGATACAGGCGGGGGCACGCAGTCTGCGCGACTTGATAATGCGACTGTCGGCTGCCCCGCGACGCCGCAGCTTCAAGACCGTCCCGATGATCCTGAGCGATGAAGACCAATGGGATCATGAGGCGCTGTCCGAGGTACTGGCCTACCAGCCGCCGACCAAGCAGGCGTGGGATATGACCGACATCGCCGGCCCGTGGCTCAACCTGATGCGCAATGCGCTGAACACACAGATCTGGTCCTTTCGTCACCCGGACTTCCTGGCGGTGGCAGAATGCCACGGCACGGCGCAACTCGCGCTGTACGACCAGGCGACGTGGGACAAGTATCAGCTCGCTCAACTGACCGGCGGCAAGTTCAACACCAACACATTGCTGCTGCCGCGCCCGGCCGAATCGGTCGATCCGCGCGATTTCGAAAATACCGCCGGTCCATTCTCCCCTGCCGACAACTCTATTCCCGCTCTGATGCGTCGCGGCGTTGTCTTCATGTCGTGCCACAACGCGATTTGGGAGCAATCGGCGGCACTGATCAAACGCGGCATCAATCCGGATGGGTTGTCACATGCGGCACTCGCCGCCGAACTGACCAACCACCTGATCCCAGGCGTGGTCCTCACTCCTGGCGCCGTCGGCACATTGCCCGAGCTGCAGCGCGCCGGCTTCCACTACATCACCTAAAGGGCGCCTCGCCATGCCAACGATGATCCGCAAGGCCCTACTGGGCGCGGCACTTTGTGCTCTGCTGACGGCGCCTGCGATGGCGCAAGCCGCTGGCTCCCGTGTCGGCACACCGCAGTACCAGGAGGACGTCTTTCCACCCTGGCAGCACGGGGCGAACAACGACGTGACCAACCGCGGCCTCGACTTCACGGTACCGGAAGTGGACGTCCTTGCGGATTTCCACGGCGATCCCGCCGACGCGAAGCTCGTGCTGTATGTCGGCGGCAACTACTATTTTGCGATGGCACCACTGGTGCACGCGTTCGAAACCGCACATCCGGAATATCGCGGCCGCATCTACTGGGAAACGATCCCGCCCGGACTGCTGGTGCAGCAGATTGAGGCTGGTGGTACGATCACCGTCGGCAACATGACTTGGACGGCAAAGCCCGACGCCTATCTCGCCGGCCTCGCGAAGGTGAACGGCCTGATCAAACAGGGACTGCTGACCGAACCGGCGGTGCCGTACGTCACTAACGACCTGGCGATCATGGTGCCAAAGGGCAATCCGGCGCACATCACCGGTCTGGCCGATCTCGGCAAGGCCGGCCTGCGCCTGGTCATGCCTAACCCGGCGTTCGAGGGGATCGGGCGGCAGATCAAGCAGGCGCTCAACAAGGCGGGCGGCGGCGCGCTAGTGAACGCCGTCTATGGCCGCAAGGTGCAGGACGGCACCACCATCCTGACGCACATCCACCATCGCCAGTCGCCGCTGTTCCTGATGCAGGGCCTGGCCGATGCCGGGGTGACCTGGCAGTCGGAAGCATTGTTCCAGGAGCAGGACGGCCATCCAATCGGCCACGTGGCAATCGCCGCCACCGACAACGCCACGGCGATCTATGCCGGTGCCGAGGTTCGCAACGCCGCGCATCCGCAGGCGGCGCAGGCCTGGCTGAGCTTCATCCACTCGCCCACGGCGCTGTACATCTTCGAGCGCTACGGGTTCAAACCCTACACCGCCAGTTAGCAGCGCCACGCTGCCGTCGGCGACGATGGCCCGACGCAACCATTCATTCCGGAGCAGGTCTGATGGCTACAGTGACACTTGGCGGTACCACGTCCGCCGCAATACCCGCCAGCAGCGAGGCGAAGCCCGACAACTGGCGCATCGCCGCCCTGGCGCTGCTGTCGGTTCGCGTAATGCAGGGCTTCATCTATTGGGGTGGCGGCTCGCGCCGCTTCATCTATGCGCCATCCAAGCTTGACCCCCACCGGGCGAGTTGGATGGCCAACAAGTTCCAATCGGCGATGCCCGGCGCCCTGCTTGGCACGGACCACATCATCGCCTTCCTGCTGCACCATTTCTATTTGCTCTATGCGGCCCTGATCGTGTTCAGCGCCGGCGAGTTGATCGCCGGCGTCTTTCTGATGGCCGGCTTATTCACCCGCGCGGCGGCGCTGGCTTCGGTCGGCTTTTCCATCACGCTGATGCTGATGTTCGGCTGGCAGGGCGCGACCTGCATCGATGAATGGACGATGGCCGCAGCCAACCTCGCCATGGGGGCGACGGTGATGCTGGCCGGGAGCGGCGCCTTCTCGGTCGACAATGCTCTGTTGCATCGCTCACCGCGACTGGCGCAGCGCGCCTGGTTCCGGTGGCTCGGCGGCTCGCTGCCGCTGCCGCTGTCCGACGTGGCCTTCGGCAAGCTGGCGCTTGGCGTGCTGGCCGCGGTCGTTGCGTTCAATGTCGCGACCTACAGTTACTATCGCGGTTCGGTCGTCACGCCGTTTCACGGCGGTCCGGTCAGCCCCGCGCGGCACCATTTGACTCTGTCGTCCGGCACAGTGCTGCCGGACGGCAGCGTGCGCTTCCACGTCTATCTGGATGGCGGCACGCCGGCCGAGCCCGCGAACATCCTGGAGGCAAGTCTTGCCAGCGCGAATGGCACCGTGTTGGAGCAGTGGAATGGCGCCGCCCTCAGCCATTTGCCGGCAACCGCCATCGTCAACGACTTTGCGTATAATCGCTTCACACCGGGTCCGTTCGGCCTCTCCGCCCAGATGGGAGCCGAGGCGACGGTGATACTGCCGGCCGCGGCGCCGCACCCTGCCGGTCTGGAAAATGCCGAAACGCTTCGGCTGCGCACTGTCAACGGCCACATGTTCACCCTGAGACTCGCGGCGCGCTGAGCTGCTTCATTGAGTCCGAGGTTGTGCCGAAGGCTGGTGCTCGCTCCAGGCATCGCGCTCGTCCCTGACAACATGTCCGTGCTCGATCAATTCCGTCGCGTAAGAGAAGGCCTTCCGGTTCAGTTTCACCGCAATTTTTCCTCTCCTCCTATTGTGACGAGAGAGCGTTCAAACCACTGGCGTGCCAGAGCCGCGACCTGGTCCAACGCCCCCGGCTCCTCAAAGAGATGCGTCGCCCCGGGAACAATCACCAACTGCTTTTCGCAGCGGAGCTGTGCCAATGCCGCGCGATTCAATTCGATGACCTGGAGGTCATTGCCGCCAACAATCAGCAAGGACGGCGCTCGGACACCGGGCAGAGCCGGACCCGCCAGATCCGGACGACCGCCCCGCGAGACGACAGCCCCGACCTGTTCCGGTCGCTCGGACGCCGCGACTAAAGCGGCACCGGCGCCCGTGCTGGCGCCGAAATAACCGACGCGAAGCTCACGGGTTTTCGGATACTCACTCAGCCAGTCCGTCGCCTGGACAAGCCGCTCGGCCAGCAGGGCGATATCGAAGCGAAGATGAGCCGTGCGCCGGTCGATCTGCTCCTCCTCCATCGTCAGCAGGTCGACAAGCAGGGTGGCCAACTTCGCCTCGTTGAGCAGCCGCGCCACATGGCGGTTGCGCGGACTGTGTCGGCTGCTGCCACTGCCATGAGCAAACAGCACGAGTGCGCGTGCGCCTTCGGGAAGAACCAAATTGCCATCGAGCGTGAGCGGACCCGCCGGAATGCGGACGACGCGCTCCTGTGTCATCGAATTCGGGGCGACACCATATCGGCGGCCTCCTCGATCTAGTTGGCAGGTCTGCAGACGCGATCCCGTGCCAACGCCCGCTTATACACCCGAGGGGAACGTCTCCGGGAGTTCGCCCGCCTCCCATTCGGCGGTGTACTCCAGCGGCTGGACGGCCCGTGTCTCATCGAGATGCAGAACTGCGTCGAACTGCTCAGCCAGACGGGCGTGAAAGTAATGGCTCATACGCTCGGTCTCGGGCCGGTAGATCACGCCGATTGCCCGCTCCAGGAGGGGCGAACGCAGGCCCGCGGCGGCCTCGCTCTCCCCGCGCAAATCGAGCAAGAAGCGTTCGGGAAGGGCCGCATGAAACAGTGACTCGCAACTGCCTGCGAGCGACGTCCGAACGTTCTTACGTTCGGCTGAACCGCCCCAGTCGGACGCGGCGGTGACGGTACCGTGATGTGTGGTCAGGCCCACCAGGACGGCGTCGGTCGCGTATTTCTCTCGCACGAGCTGACCCAAGTTTATTTCGCCGCGGCGGGTCATATCGGTCGCTCGGGCATCGCCCAAATGCGAATTATGTGCCCAGACGACCAGCTTGGCAGGACCGTGGTGCCGCCCAACACGGGCCGCGAGTGCCTCCAGCGTCTCCGCCATGTGGCGGTCACGCAGGTTCCACGTCGAATCGGGAGCCAAAAACATCGCGCGATAATAAGTTTCCGCATTCTTCACCAGGCGCGCGTTCTGCTGCGCGTTGAAGAGTTCGTCTTCGGCCACGCCGGCGTCTTGCCGCATCGGCTGCGCTGCGCGGCGCTGCATCATGTCGACGAGCTGACGCATCGCTTCGTCTTGACAGGACTTCTCAACATGCGCGCCGGCGATGAAGCCGTAGACCTGAGGATCGGGCCCGAAATGGTCGAAGCAGGCGTAGCGGCCGCGCGCCTGCGTGGCGGCCGCAGGATCCACCTTCTCCAAATACTGCAGCACCGTCTTCATCGAGGCGTGCATGGCGTAAAGATCGAGGCCGTAGAATCCGGCTTTGGCCGCGTCCGGCGCAAGCGCATCGTTCCGCGCCCGCAGCCATTCCACAAACTCCACCACAACGCTGTTCCGCCACATCCAGGTCGGGAACCGCCGAAAATCGGCGAGTGCTTCGACGGCATCAAGATCGTCGGATGCGCCACGCACGTAGCGGTTGACCCGGTAGGCGTCAGGCCAATCGGCTTCAGCGGCCACCGCGACGAAGCCCTTCTCCTCGATCAAGCGCCGGGTGATCCGCGCTCGCTCCTCGTAAAACTCCTGGGTGCCATGGGAGGCTTCCCCGATCAGCACGAAGCGTGCATCACCGATCGCCTCTATCAACGGATCGTAATCGCCGGCGCCGCCGCTCAATCGATGGGCGGATTTGCGCACGACCAGGGCGAGGCTTGCCGTGCCTTGGGTCTGGGTCTCCTGGCTATACGTGGCGGGCTTCCACGCGCGGGCGAGAAGTTCGCGGACCTCCTCGTCACTGGTTTGCGAGAAATCCTCGTACCAGCGCCCGACAGCGAGAAAGGGCTCCGGTGTGATGGCGCAGATTACCTCGTCCGCGTGCGCCTTTATCATTTCGCACGTGTTACGGCTTGCGACCGGGACCGCGACGACGATGCGGGCGGGCTGCTGTTGCCGGAGCGCCTCGATGGCAGCCTGCATGGTCGATCCGGTCGCGAGCCCGTCATCCACGAGGACGACGGTCCGGCCGCGAACATCAGGGGGCGGGCGGCTTCCACGATAGAGGCGCTCCCGCCGTTTGAGCTCCTCTTCCTCCTGATGCGCCACCGTATCGATGAAGTATGGCGGGATGTGCAGGTAGTCCACGACCTCGCGGTTCAAGACACGCACGCCGCCGGTGGCGATCGCGCCCATGGCGAGCTCTTCGTAACCGGGCACGCCGAGCTTGCGCACGACATAGACGTCCAGCGGGGCGCCCAGAGCGCGGGCCACTTCGTAAGCCACGGGTACGCCGCCGCGGGGCAAGGCCAGCACAACGACATTCGGACGGTTGGCGTAGGCAGAGGCCTTGGCGGCGAGCTGTCGTCCCGCTTCGCTACGATCACGAAAGATCGGCGTCATGCGTCCTCCAACTCTTACCCGTCTCTGTAGGATGGCGAGGAGGCTCGTCGCCCGAACGCGGCACAATCATAGGGCGGCCGCCCAAAAACACCACTTTACGCTCGGACTCGCGTCCCGCAGCGTCGAGACGGAGACTTTCAGCGCCTTCGCCACCTCGCGCTGTGGGCGCTTCTCGCAGCGGGATTCACGCGGCCGGATCGATTGCCCCCAGATCCTTTTGCCTGGCGTTGTTCATCGCCCGGTCCATTGGCCGGACGGTGAAGTCCGCCAAATCGAGCAGGAGGTTTCCCCGGAGCGGTTCATCCACGGCCAAGTCGATCCAGGTCGCGACCTTGTCGTCGGCGAGGGCGAGCGGCATCCGGTCGTGGTAGGGCGTCACCAACTCGTTTGGCTCATCCGTCACGATGGCAAAGGCGACGCGCCTGTCCCCCTTGTACTCGGATTCCTCCCAAACGCCCGCCAGCATGAGCGGCGCACCGTCCTTGCGCGAAAAGTAATAGGGCTGTTTCCCGCCCTCCTCGCGCCATTCGTAAAACCCCTGGGCGGGGATGACGCACCGCCGCGTTTTCACGTGCGTACGAAACTGCCCCCGGCGCAGCCCGTCCGTCCGGGCGTTCAGCAGCGGCGGGCGCGGTTTTCCGTCCTTGCCCATCAGATTAATGCCGAACCGGGCGATGACGCATTTTGCAGGACCGTCTGCCTGCGCGATCAAGATCGGCGCCAACTCGGTAGGCGCGACATTCGGGTTGAACTCAAAATTCAGACGCGGCCCGCTGTGCAGATAGCGCGGGATTTCAGACCATTCCCTGATGGAGCGGAATCGATTGCACACTTCACGCGCCCTTTGCTCCCCGGCTTGCGTCTCATCTAAGTCCCGTCCGTCTTAACGCGCTCGTTAATGATCCGCGCTCGGAAAGTGCTAGCGGTCGCTACTCTGGTGCTGGCAGCGTAAGCCGTGGCGCACGAGCCGACGCAGGCAGTTGGTGGACACCGGGCAGCGGATGCGCAGCCCGCGGAAGATGCGCGCATTGGAAGCGGACCGAGATTATCTTGGATCCTGGGCAGTTGGAATCGGAGCTAACTGTTCAGTAAGTTGCCAGACCAGCAGGGACGAACGCCATGGAAGTAACGTGTCCAAAATGCGGGGCGAAAATCGACGCCGCCATCACTGACGTTTCCGCTCACAAGTTCCGGTGGGGCTCGAATGATCTCCAGACGTTAGCGGGGAAATGTCAGGAGTGGCTTGACCCGGCCAACGCTGCTGCGGCGGCTCGACTGTCCTGTTCGGCAATGGAGAGCGCCGTTGTGTCTGCTCTTGCGCGAAAAGTCCTTCGCGCCACCTAGTTTCGATTTGCCGCAGCCAGACACCCGATAGGCCAAACTCACGCGGCCGGGCACCTGGCATGGCGGACTTATTACATGTGGCAATCGCACGTAGGCGCCGACGAAAGGAAGTCTCCGAGGTCATGACGTGCCGTCACGACCGCGCTTCTTTGGTCGGGGGCGGTAGTGCTGCAGGAACATCTGGATCGTCTCCTCGATCAGCTCCTCTTCTGAAACGGGAATGCTTTCGCGGCCCATCATCCAAGGCCATAGGGAGAACTCGTTGAGGGCCCCCGACAACTGGTGAGCCGCCAGCAACGGGTTGCGGCACTCCAGGACACCCATGGCGGTGAGATGGGCGAGATAGCGCACGAACCGCTCTCTCTGAGGGTCCATGACGGTTGCGAACGCCTCGGCGATCCAGGGAAACTGGCGCGCATCGGCCGCCACCATGCGCAGAAATCCGAGGTATTCCGGGTTCTTGTGGAGATCCAGGATTGCCCGCGCGACCA
>CAYSTX010000070.1:0-14768 GCA_964434035.1 uncultured Acetobacteraceae bacterium | reverse complement strand
CGAACACCCAGACCCTGAACGGCGTCCCGTTCGACCGCGACCTGGCCGCGCGGCTCGGGCGCGACGTGCGGGTCGAAAACGATGCCAATTGCTTCGCGCTGAGTGAGGCGAGCGACGGCGCGGGCGCGGGCGCCTCCGTCGTGTTTGGCGTCATCCTCGGCACCGGCTGCGGCGGCGGGATCGTCGTCCAGGGGCGCGTGCTCACCGGGCGGCAGCATGTGACGGGCGAATGGGGGCACAACCCGCTGCCCTGGCCGGAGGGGCCGGACGAAGTGCCGGGGCCGCTCTGCTGGTGCGGACGACACGGCTGCCTCGAACGCTACGTCGCCGGCCCATCACTCGCGCGCGATTGCGACGGGCCGGGCGCGCATGATGCGAGCGAACTGCCCGCGCGGGCGGCGAGGGGCGATGCGGCGGCGCGCGCGGCGCTTGAGCGGCACGCGGACCGGCTCGGCCGGGGGCTCGCGTCCGTCGTCAACCTGCTCGACCCCGACGTGATCGTGCTCGGCGGCGGGCTGTCGAACATGGCGCATCTGTACGAGACGCTGCCCACGCTGCTGAGGCGCTACGTCTTCAGCGACACGGTCGATACGCCGATCGTGCCCGCGCGACACGGTGACAGCTCGGGCGTGCGGGGCGCCGCCTGGCTCTGGCCATAAGGCGCGCGCGGAATGCCCGCCCTCTGCCGCGACTGTCTCACGACCACCGATCACTCCCCAACCGCGTGCGCGCAATGCGGCGGGCGGCGGATCGTGGCGCACCCCGAGTTGTTCACGCTGGCGATCGGCCATGTCGATTGCGACGCGTTCTTCGCCAGCGTCGAAAAGCGCGACCGGCCGGAGCTCGCGGGCCGTCCTGTGATCGTCGGCGGCGGCGAGCGCGGCGTGGTGACGGCCGCGTGCTACGTCGCACGGCTTTACGGCGTGCGGAGCGCGATGCCGATGTTCAAGGCTCTGCGCGCCTGCCCCGACGCAGTTGTCATTAAACCGGATTTCGCCAAGTACGGCGCGGCCGCACGTCAGATCCGCGCGCTGATGGTGCAACTGACACCGGCGATGCAGCCGCTCTCAATCGACGAGGCGGTACTCGATCTGTCGGGCACGGACGCGCTGCACGGTCGGCCACCGGCCGCGATGCTGGCGAAGCTGGCCGCGGAGATCGAACGCGACGCGGGCATCACCGTCTCGATCGGTCTCGCGCCCAACCGTTTGCTTGCGAAACTAGCGGCCGGGCGGGACAAGCCGCGCGGTTCGCGGTGCTCGGCGCCGACGCGCGTGCGTGGCTGGCGCCGCAGAGCGTGCGCGTGCTGCCCGGCATCGGTCCCGCGCAGGAGCGGCGGCTTGCGGCGCGCGGCATCACACGGCTCGGCGCGTTGCAGGCGCTCAGCGCGCGTGAGGCGCAGCGTCTGCTCGGCGATGACGGTCCGTCACTCGCGGCTCGCGCGCGTGGCGAGGATACGCGCGTGGTCGATCCGGCGCGGGAGACGAAATCGGTGAGCGCCGAGACGACGTTCAACGTCGACCTGTCGGACGCTGCCGACCTTGAGCGTCCGCTCTGGCGCTTGTCGGAAAAGCTTGGCGCGCGGCTGCGGGATGGCGGACATGCGGCGGGCGGTGTCGTGCTGAAACTGAAGACAACGAGCTTCGCGATCCGCACGCGCGCCGTTCGTCTACCCGGTCCGACGCAGTTGCCCGACGTGCTGTTCACCGCCGCCCGCGGATTGCTGGCGCGCGAGATCGACGGCACGGCGTTTCGCCTGATCGGCATCGGCGCGAGCCCGCTAGTTTCCGCCGAGGGCGCGGACCAGCCCGACCTCGCCGACCCCGACGGGCCGAAGCGTGTCGCGATGCAGGACGCCATCGACCGGCTCCGCGCGCGCTACGGCACCGGCGTGATCGCGCGTGGGCGAGGGCGATGAGGGCATAGTCCGGGGCGGTATCAGAGTGAGGCGAGCCGCTCCAGCGTTCCGTCCACGCCCATCGTCACCTCAAACAACGACCGCACGGAGGGCCGCGCGAAGCCGAGATGGATTGCTTGTTCCACTGCGCCGACGAAGCCGGAAGACGATCCCTCGACGTCGCAAATTAGGATCGGTTTGTTGTGCAGGCGAAGCTGCTTCCACGTCACGATCTCGATCGTCTCATCGAGCGTGCCAAGCCCGCCCGGCAGCGTGACAAACACGTCCGCCATGTCGAACATCCGGAACTTCCGGCTGTGCATGCTGTCGGTGACATGCAGCGCGGAGACGCCGTCATGCGCGACTTCGAGCCGCGTCAGGAAATCGGGAATGACGCCGACAACCTCACCGCCCGCCGCAATGGCGCCGTCCGCGACCGCGCCCATCAATCCGATGCGGCCTCCGCCATACACCAGCCTGATGCCAGCCTTGGCGAGGCCCTGGCCCATTGTATGGGCGGCGGCGGCGAAATAGGGAGCGGCGCCTGGCATAGAGCCGCAGAACACGGCGACGGTTTTAATCGAGGACATTACCCCCTGATAGCGAAAACCCAGGCGACGGCATAGCGCCACGCCCGTATTGTGCGCGCGCGTCACGACATCACGGGGAATCGATATGCGTCGCAGTTTTTTGATCGCCACGGCCACAATCGCAACACTTGGCTTCGGCGCGCAGGCGCTGATTGCCGCGCCGAGCGGGGGCACCGTCAGCGTGTCGCCGTTGACGGTGATCCAGACGAGACAGGCCGCGTTTGAGATGCAGAGCGGCATCGCGGCCGCCATGAAGGACGCGGTGGATCGCAAGGCCGACGTCAAGAAATACGCGGACGCGGCAAAGGCGCTCGCCGATTACGCGGCGGTCATTCCGTCCCTGTTCCCGCCGGGCACCGGGACCGGCGAAGATACGCACGCTCTGCCAAAGATTTGGTCCGATCGCGCGGGCTTCGAAGAGGCGGCCGCGAATTACGGGGCAGCGGCAAAGGCGCTCGCGGCGAAGGCAAGCGCCGGTGACGCGGAAGGGTTCGCGACGGCGTTTCAGGCGATGGGCAAGACCTGTGGCGCCTGCCACCGCGCCTATCGCGCAAAATACGACTGACGCCTAACCGCCGCCGAGGGATGCGACCGTAAGCGTCACTCCGACGGCAACCGCAAGCGCCACCAATGCCCGCACCGGCCCCGCGAAACGCGGCGGCCGGACTGCGCGCGGCAATCGCTTGCGCCCGGTCAGCATTGCGCCCGTGAGATTATGCCGTTTCACGACGGCATAGGCCGTGATCGCCAACAGATGGAGGGCGACGGCGGCAAGGATCACGTTGAACGCGTACGCGTGCAGGCCGGTCAGCCGGTTGCTCAGCCGGGCCGGGACGATATGCGCGAGCGGGCCGTTCACGTCCTCGGCATCGAAACTGTTGGCGAACAGACCCGTGCCGACCTGAAAGATCAACAGGGCGAGGAGAACCAGCACCATCCAGCCGCCGGCCGCGTTGTGCCCGATTTCGGTGTCGGGCTCGTGCGTCCCGCCGAATTCGGCGAGGTGCCGTAGGGCCGCGAAGGGGCTTCGCACGAACCGCGCGAACCGCGCCGTCTCGCTCCCGAACAGACCCCACAAGATGCGGAAAATCAGCGCTGTCAGGATCGCGTAGCCGGACAGGCGATGCCAGACGAGATGGCCAGTTTCAACCGTTGCCCAGCTCGTTCCGATGAGTGCCGCGACGCTCCAGTGGAACAGGCGGATCGGCAGGTCCCAGATCGGCACGGGTCGCCATGTATCGAAATCGTCAGAAATCGGCAGCGTTTCGTTGTCAGACATGCGATCGGCGCAGCGCGTTCAAGTTGCGTGCGCCTTGTGCACCGATGCTTGACGCGCGGGCAGTCAGATCGGATTGTTTATTTATGACGGCGTCATCACGAACAGGAGAGCGCCGGTTCGGGCCGCTGCTGGTCGGCAGCGCCGTGGTGTTGCTGACTGCCGCTGCCGCCGGTGCCTATTGGATGGTGGGCGGCCCGGCCGGGCCGGAGCCCGAGCCGTTGCAAGTCGTTTCTCGCCAAAGTTTACCGCACCAGACGTCGCCCGCCGCCGGTACGACATCGGTCGCGCCTAAGCCACCGGTGGGGACTGTGGAGCCGAGCTTCGACATTGTGCGCGTCGCGCCGAATGGTGACGCGGTTCTGGCAGGGCGCGCGGCACCGGGGGCCGACGTTACTGTTTCCGCCGACGGCAAGACGATCGGGCGCACGACCGCCGACGCCTCCGGCGCTTGGGCGATGACCACGACGCTCCCGCCCGGTCATGGCGCCGCCAACCTGACGCTGCAATCGCGCTCGCCGTCCGGCGTCGAGACCGCGGGTGCGGGCTCCGTTGTTGTCATCCTCCCCGAAGCTGCCGGCCCGGCCGCATCGCCGCCCGTCGCGGTCGCAACCGGACCGGGCGCGGCGCCCATGCTGTTGCAGCCACCGGGGAAGCTACCGCCGGGCGGGATCAGCCTCGACGCGCTCGACTACGGCCGGGATGGCGCCATGCGCTTCGCCGGCCGCGCGCCGCCGGGCAGCGAAACGCGGCTGTCGATTGACGGCCACACCGTCGGCTCGGCGACCGCCGATGCGGCGGGCCGCTGGTCGCTCTCGCCCGACGGCGTGACGGTCGCGCCCGGTCCGCATCGGTTATTACTGGAGAAGGTCGGGCCGAATGGCAAAGTCGGCGCGCGCGTCGCGATGCCGTTCATACGCGACCCAGCCGGCGACGAAAACTCGGTCGCCGTCGGGCACGTCATCGTGCAGCCGGGCGAAAGCCTGTGGCGGATCGCTCGCAACACGTACGGACAAGGGATTCGCTACACGATTATCTTCAACGCGAATCGCACGTCGATCGCGACGCCGAACCTCATTTACCCGGGCCAGAGCTTCACCATCCCTCGGGATGGTGCCGGCGCGCGGCGCTAGCTCCGCGATGCTTGCCGGCGGGGGACGGAGCCGCCATACGCACCCGCCATGACACCATCCGAAACGCTGCGCCTTGCTTTGCCGCCGCCGCATCCGGCCGGCGTGCCGTTCATCGCCGGCGGATTGGTGGCGGCGTTTCTTGGCCTGTTCATCGGCAATTGGCTGATTTGGCTGGGGCTTCTGTTCACGGCCGCCTGCCTCGTCTTCTTCCGCGACCCCGAGCGCGTGCCGCCCGGGCGGCCGGGCGTAATGCTGGCGCCGGCAGACGGGGTTGTCGTCTCGATCACGCCCGCCGTGCCGCCGGCCGAGCTTGATCTCGGTTACGAGCCGCGCTGGCGGGTCGCGACGTTTCTCTCCGTGCTCAACGTGCATGTGAACCGTGTCCCGGTGGACGGCGTCGTCACCGCAATCGCCTACCGGCACGGCGCGTTTGCGAGCGCGAGCCTCGACAAGGCGAGCGAGGTGAATGAGCGAAACGCCATCGCGATTCGAATGAACGACGGGCGCAGCGTCGCGGTCGTGCAGATCGCGGGGCTGATCGCGCGGCGCATCCGCTGCGACGTGATCGCGGGCGAGGCGGTGCGGGCCGGCGCCCGGCTCGGCATCATCCGCTTCGGGAGCCGCACCGACCTCTATTTGCCCCCAGGCGTGCGGCCGCTGGTCGCTGAGGGGCAGACGATGGTCGGGGGCGAGACCGTCATTGCGGAGCTTGGCCTGGCCGAGCTTGGCGGATGATCCCTCCGTCCGTGTCGCCGCACCGTGGCCGCCGCTGGCGCGGCCGTCGCCGCCCGCGCTTCAAGGGACCGTCCTTCAACCGGATGATCCCGAACATCATGACGCTGCTCGGCCTCTGCGCCGGCATGACGGCAATTCGGTTCGCGCTGGAGGCGCGGTTCGGGGCGAGCGCGGTCGCGATCGTCGTTGCCGGCTGCATCGACGGTCTCGACGGGCGGCTTGCCCGTTTGCTGAAGGCGGTGACGCGGTTCGGCGCGGAGTTCGACAGCCTGACCGACTTTCTCTGCTTCGGCGTGGCACCTGCGCTGGTGATGTATCTGTGGTCGCTCGAGCGTGGCGGCGGCATCGGATACGTGCCGTGTTTGATTTTCGCGGTCTGTATGGCGCTGCGCCTCGCCCGCTTCAACGCGGCGCTCGATCAGGCGGAGCCGGCGGCGTACGCGTATAATTTCTTCATGGGCGTGCCTGCCCCGGCGGGCGCGGGGCTCGCGCTGTTTCCGTTGTTTGTCGGTTTGCAGGCAGACCGCCTCGGCTGGATATGGCTCGGCGATTTCGTGCGTCATCCGCTCGTCTGCGCGATCGTGCTGGCGGGCACGGCGGCGCTGTTAGTCTCCAGCCTGCCGGTCTGGAGCTTTAAGAACTTCAAGGTGCCGCACGATTACGTCCTGCCGATCTTGCTCGGCGTCGGACTCTTTACGGCTGTCCTAGTCGCCGAGCCGTGGGCGGCCCTGGCGGCGGCGGGCGTGATCTATTGCGCGATGCTGCCGATGAGCCGGCGGAGCTATTGGCGGCTGCGAGAAGAAGCGGAGCATGAGCCGCACGACGACGCGGCCATCTGAGCCTCAGCCGTCGAGCGCGTCGCGCAGGATCCCGGTGATCGTGTCGGCGTAAAGCTGGTCGTTGTTCTCGATCGCGAGCTTGCCGAGCGCGCCGTCGCGGAGGCGTTGCCACAACGCCTCATCGCGATAGAGCCGCACGATCCTTGCCGCGAAACCGGCGGGGTCGGTCGCGTCGGCGGCCAGCAGCGCGTCGCCATCGGCCCAGCCGACCTGCTCAGCGAGCAGTTTGGTCGCGACGACAGGCAAGCCGAAACTCGCGGCCTCGTGGATCTTGTACGGAATGCCGGCGGCGAAGCGCGTTGGTGCGACGAATAGCCGGTGCTGATCGTACAGCGGCGCCGTGTCCGCTACCGGACCGCGCAGCGTGATCCGCATATGACCCGCCAGTGCGCCAAGATCGGCGTTCGGGCCGAGATAGCCGACCACCGTCAGCCGCGTCTCCCACCCGAGCGACGCCTCGACCAGCGGCAGCACTTCGTTCGCGAACCAGATCAGGCTGTCGTAGTTCGGGCTGTCGTTGTCATGGATCGCGCCGATGAACAGCATGCCGGCGCGCTGGGCGAAGGGGCGGGGCGTCGGCCGCGGCGCTAGCGCGTGGCCGAGCACGGGCACGCGCGCGAAACCGGCGTCGCGCAACAGCACCGCCTCCGGTTCGCTGACGGCGACGATTGTGTGGCACACTGACGCTTCGGCGAATTCCTTCGCGACGGCGGCCGCGATGTCGAAATCCGTCTCCCCCCGGGCCTCGGCGTGCATCGCATCGCGCACGGCGACGATCGCCTCCGTGTCGAGAATGACCGGCACCTTGGCTGCGTGCTTCAGCAGTGAGGCACGGGTGCGGGTCAGGTTATGCGTGCGCGCGATCCAGATCGCGTCGAACAAACCGGCGCGCTCCATCAGCAGCTGATCGAGCTGCGGCAGCGCGCGGTCGTGCAGCACCTCGACATTGTCCGGCATGTCGGCGGCGATCGCGGCGAGATCGGCGGTGCAGCTATTGGCCGGAAACAGCGTGACGGCGGCGCCGGCGCGGGCCATCGCGGTGACGATGTCATTCGATCGCACAAAGCCCGAGCCGAGCATGCGGATCGGGATCGTATCTTCGATGAACTACACCCGCGTGCCGAGCAGCCGCCCCTCGCAAACGCCGGGGCCGCCGGCATAGGCGGTGCCGCGCGCGCCGGCCTCCGCCTGCGCGCGGGCGCGGCGCGCGGATGGCGCATTCGGTGGCTCGCCAGAGCCGGGCAGGGTCGCCGGCGGCTGCGGCGGACGGGTGCGCAGCCACTCGGCATGTTTTTCGACAAAGATGCGGTGGCTGCGACCGATCAGCTGCTCAGCCGCGCGGCTACCTGCGCTGCCGAACTCAAGATGCGTGACAACGATGTCGGGGTCGTACAGCACCCGCAGGCCCATTTCGTGGGCGAGACGGATGCAGAGATCGGTCTCTTCGTGATAGGCGGGCGCGAAGGCGTCATCGAAGCCGCCCAGGGCTTGCAGCGGCTCGCTCCGGACCATCAGGAACACACCGGAACAGAAATCGACGATGCGCGCGAAATTCGCCTCGGGCGCCATCGGGTCGCGGTCGCGCGCGTAGCCGGTTGTGAAGCCGTTGCGCCAGACGATGCAGCCCGCCTCCTGCAGTAGCCCGTGGCTGCGCACCACCTTGCCGCCGACCGCGCCGATGGTCGGATCCGCCGCCAGTCGGCGCAGCGCGGTCTCGATTGCGCCCGGCGAGAGCGTGATGTCGTTATTTAGGTAAAGGACCGCATCCGCCGTCGCGCTCAATAGGGCCGCGTTGCATCCGCGCACGAAGCCGATGTTGACGTCGAACCGCAGGATGCGGGCGCCGCGCACGTAGCGGCTAAGATGGCGCGTTTCGTCAGTCGAGCCGCTGTCGATGATGATGAGCTCGATCGGGCCCACGAAATTGTTTCGCAGGCTGCCGAGCGCCTGCATCGTCAGCGCGAACTGGTCGTGCAGGACCATCACCACGCTGACGAATGGGTTGACGCCGTCCGGTATCGTAAAGTCGAGCGGGTGCCGTCCGGCGGCGCGGAGCCCCATGCGCGCCTGGGCACGAAATAGCGCGCGCGCGTGCGGCTCGCTCGGCAGTTCCTCACGCGGTGGCGCTGCGGCAAGCCCGGCGGCACGGCCGATCGACAACAGATGCGCGAACGCGTCACGGGCGCGGCCGGCGGCGACATCCGCGCCCACTTGCGCGTGTACGGTTGCGTAGTATTTGAGATCGACCGTCTCGGACGGCGCGCGCAGCTCGAACGCGCCGGAGATCAGGAAATGGTCGTATCCGCGCTTGCAATGCCCGGCCGCAACCTCGGCCGCCACGTCGTCATAGCGATCGAGATAGGCGACCTCGTCGAACTCCGGCAGCGGGTTCCGCGCGCGCGGCTCATGGTTGCAAAGGTAATGATGCAGCGCCGATGTCCAAACCCCGGCGGCGATTTCGGCGACGACGTCCGGATAGGTGACGCGATACCAGTCGGGGTCGAAGTAGACCGTTGTGCGTCGCTCGGGTTCGCCGAACGCGAGTCCGCGCAGGAAACGGCCGAACGGCGAACCCGGTGCGTCTGCGTCGGGACGCAACCTTCTCTCATAGACCGCCGGATCGAAGAACAGATGCCCGATCCGCCCCTCCTTGCTGCCGGCGCGGAGGAAGTGGTCGTATCGGTTACGAAACCCGGCGTTGGCCAGCGTCTCGGCGGTCAGGTCGGGGTAGAGCGCAGCGTAGATCGCGTCGTCGTAAAGCCAGTGCGGGGAGCGGATGCGCCAGCCGGTATGGCAATAATCCTCGAACCCAGACGCCGCCTCGCCGGTTTGCAGCGCAAGCTCGACCTCGGGGTAGGTCGCGAGATACCACGCTTCGTCGAAATAGGGGTTAGGCGAATGCCCGAGCATCCGCCCTTTCTCCAAGTAGAATGACAGCGCCTCGGCCGGGTCGATCTCGCGCGCCTCCGAATGAGCGCGGACGTACCACTCCGCGTCGAACATCGCCCACGCGGTATCGGGCGGGACGTCGGCTGTGAGCAACGAAGGCGTGTCCGCCATCAGGACGATCAACCGCGCCGTCGCGCGGTGTGCACGACGCCGTCGGCGGTGAGCGCCGCGATCGTCTCCGCGTCGTAGCCGTGCTGCGTCAGGACCTCTTCGGTATGCTGCGCAAAGCGCGGCGGGGCGGCGCGGGTGCCGCCCGGCGTGCGGGACATCTTGATCGGCGTGCCGAGCGCCTTGTACTCGCCAAGCTCGGTCACCATTTCGCGGTGCACCGTATGCGGCGCCGCCATCGCCGTATCGACCGGCATCACCGGCCCGGCGGGCAGTCCGGCAGCGAGAAGCTCTGTGGTCAGGCTCACGCCGTCCGTCTCGGCGAACACCTCGGCCAGCGCGTCGATCAGCGCCGGTCGGTTCTGAAGCCGGTCGGCATTGTCGGTGAAGCGCGGATCCTCGGCGAGTGCCGGGCGGTCGATCAGTGCGCAAAGCTTCTTGAATTGCCCATTGTTGCCGATCGCGATGAAGATCTCGCCTGTTTTCGTTTGATACTTCTCGTATGGGGCGAGGTTTGGGTGCGGGTTACCGGTCTGCACCGGGCGGCGGCCGTTGAGGAAATAGTTGGCCGCCTGCGGATGCAGCAGCGCCATGCCGCAATCGTGCAGTGTCATGTCGAGAAACTGGCCCAGTCCCGACCGCGTCCGCTCATGCATCGCCATCATGATGGCGACCACCGAATAGAGCCCGGTGCCAAGATCGACCATCGGCGTGCCGAGCCGCATCGGCCCAGTCGATGGATCGCCGTTGACGCTCATCAGCCCGGTCATCGCCTGTAAGATCGCGTCATACCCCGGCATCCCGCCCAACGGCCCATCGGCGCCGAAGCCGGAGACGCGGCAGTGGATCAGGCGCGGAAAGCGTGCCGACAGCGTCTCGTATCCGATGCCCCATCGCTCCATCGATCCGGGCTTGAAGTTCTCGACCAGCACGTCCGCGCCCTCGAGCAGGCGGAGCAGCACCGCGCGGCCTGCCTCCGTGCCGATGTCGAGTGCGATTGCGCGCTTGTTGCGGTTGACGCCGAGGAAGTAGCTCGCGTCGCGCGTGCCGTCGTCATGCTCGAGGAACGGCGGACCCCAGTCGCGCACCTCATCGCCCTGCGGCGGCTCGATCTTGATGACGTCCGCGCCGTGGTCAGACAGGATCATCGTCGCGTATGGGCCGCCGAGCACGCGCGTCAGGTCGATCACCTTGACGCCCGCGAGCGCGCCGGCCGAGCGGGCGAGGCCGCGTCCTTCCGGACGATCGTTGAATGACTGATCCATCACGCGGCACTCCCTACGGTATTCTCCGCCGTGTCCGGCGCGCGCCCCCAGACGCGGTCGCAGAACGCAGGGTACGTCTCGCGCATCGCGGCGCACACCTCGCTTCGGAGCAATGCGCGCTCAGCCTCGGTCGGCGGCTCCGTCGTCGGCACGGAGTCGGGCGCGTCATAGTCAAAGCCGGTCGCCTCGCGGACGCTCTCGGCCGTTTCCCCGTCATGCACGGACTTCAGCGTGAACCGCGCGGCAACCGAGTCGAATTCGAAGACGGCGCGGCCGGTGACGAGCGCCTGCGCCGTGCCGCGGCGAAAGACTCCGGGCGGCGAGACGCCGGGCGCGGAGACGATGTCGCAGCGCGGGACGAGGACACGGCGAGAATGTTCTTCTCGAAACAGGATCGTTCTCGGAACTGTCATGTACATGAAGGCCGAGCCGAAGCTGCCGGGAAATCGTGCATGCGTGCCCGGCCAATCCCCGGTTCCGATCAGGTTGATGTTCGCCTGTCCATCGATTTGTCCGCCGCCGAGAAAAAAGAGGTCGATCCGTCCCTGACCCGCCAGGTCGAACAGCTCCCGCGTGCCCTCGGTAAATGGATTGCCGCGCACCTTATGCAGCAGCGAGAGCCGCACCGGCGCGTCCGGCGACGCGGCTTTCTGCACGAGCCAGCACGCCGCGGCCGGGATCGGGCTCGCCGCGCCGACGGCGATGTGGCGCGCTGGCGGCGCCATGGGGTCGCGGATCAGTCGCGCGACGGCAACGATCATCTGCTCTTCGCGGCCCATCACGCTGCCTCGCGGGCGGCCTCGGCGACGTACTGGGTGCAATAGGCGGCAAACCCCTCATCGGTGCGGGCGAGGCGGGCGTATTCGGCGAGGTGCGCCGCATCGGCCTCATATTCGCCCGCGACGCCGAGCGGCCAGGCCCCGCGCGGGGCGACGGCGACCGCCTCGATATACGTGCCGGTGATCGTGCCGGCGGCCAGCGTCTCATCGTCCAGCAGCGAGCCTTCGACCATCCGTTCGACGGTGACGAGCGTCCGCCGCGCGGCGTGCGCCATGGTGCCGAGTTCGCGGCGGCGGCCGACATAGACGTTGCCGTCGCGGTCGGCGGCGATCGCGTGGATGATCGCGAGGTCGGGGACGATCGCGGGGATCAGCACAATCGGGTCGCCGCCATCCGCGAATGGATTGTCGATCACGCGCCAGTCCGGCCGATGCGCGAGGATGTCGCTGCCGAGCACACCACGGAGCGGCATGAACGGCACGCCCTTTTCGGCCGCCTGTAGCGCCGTGTGCATCGCGGGGCATGTCGCGTCCGTGACGCGCAGCCGGCCGGCGGCCAGCGCGGCGAGGAAACGCGGAGCGGTGCCGGATTCACCGAGCGACGCGCCGCTGGTTTCGATCGCGTCGACTGCGCCGGCGCCGATCAGCAGGTCCGACGCATAGCCCGATACGGGCACGCCAATGAGCCGCAGGCCGCGCCGTCCTTCACGGACCAGCGCGCGGGCGAGCGCGGCCGGGGTCAGCGAGTTGTCCGGTGGCACCGCGATCCGCGCACCGTCAGGCACGCGCGCGGCAAGCGCTTGCAGCGAAAGGCTCATGGCAGGCGTTCCCCAGGTCTTTCTGACCATGGCCTACTCTGCCAAGGCTTTCGCCCCGACGCCAATAAGCGGCAACGGGGCGGAGGCGATCGTGGATTGCTCGGCGCTCAGACGTAATGTTCGGTCAGCGGTGCGAAACCGTTGAACCGCTGACTGGCATACGTCGTGACGTAGGCGCCGGCCGACAGCAGCTCGATCCGCTCGCCCGACCGCAGCGTCATCGGCAGACGGTAGTTTGACCGCTCGTATAGGATGTCGGTGCCGTCGCAGGTCGGGCCCGCGATCGCCACCGGTCCGGTCGGCTCAGCATCATGCGGCGTGCGGATGCGATACTTGATCGATTCGCCTTCGGTCTCCGCCAGACCGCCGTAGCGGCCGATGTCGAGATAGACCCAGCGCACCGGATCGTCCTTCGACTTGCGGCTGATGAGCACGACCTCGGCCGACACGACGCCCGCGTCGCCAACGATGAAGCGGCCAGGCTCGACCAGCATTTCCGGCAGCGCGTTGCCGAAATGCCGGGTCATGGCGCCCATGATCGCGTCGGCGAAGCGGTCGATGCCGGGCACCTCGTCGCGGTAGGGCGTCGGGAAGCCGCCGCCGAGATTGACCATCCGCAGATCGACGCCCGCCTCGCGCAGGTCGGTAAACAACATGGCGACGCGGCCAATCGCGGCCTCATAGCTTGCGGTCTCCGTCTGCTGACTGCCTACGTGGAACGACAGCCCGTACGGGTCGAGCCCCAGCTCGCGCGCCTGCACCATCAGGTCGCGCGCTTCCTCGATGCTCGTGCCGAACTTGCGCGAGAGCGGCCAGTCGGCGCCGCCGTTCTCGACCAGCAGACGGCAATAGACGCGGCTGCCCGGCGCGTGCGCGGCAAGTTTCACCAGTTCCTCTTCGCTGTCGAACGCATACAGGCGAATGCCGTGCGCATACGCGCGTGCGATCGAGGCGGATTTCTTGATCGTGTTGCCGAAGCTGATCCGGTCAGACCGCGCGCCGGCATCGAGGCACATCTCGACTTCCTCGATGCTCGCCGCGTCAAACTGACTGCCGAGCCGGACCAGCCGCTCGAGAATCGGCGCGGCCGGGTTCGCCTTCACCGCGTAATAGATACGGGCAAGCGGCAGCGCCGCGGACAGGGCGCGGTAATTCTCCTCGACGCGATCGACGTCGAGAACCAGGCACGGCGTTGCCGGGCGCTGATCAGCAAGATACTGGGCGACTTTTGGGGTCATCGCACCGGCCTCTCTCTGGTTAAACGTCCGCCTTTCAAGGCGACGGACGTGATTGCGAAACGGTCGAACGAACCAGCGACGCTCGCCTCCCCGATCGATAGGGGCAGGGAAGGCGATTGCCAGAACGCTTGACGTCGTTGCGTAACCACGAGGGCCAGAGGCACGTGCGTTGCTGCGTGGGGGCCGAAATAGGGATGATGAACCCGAGCCGCAAGTTAAATATGCGCTCCAGCTTCACTCGTCGGAGAGCGGCATGGACTTAGGCGCGGACGCACGTCCGGACGGCGATGCCGGGGGCGATCCGGGGCGTGAAGTTGCGCCGTCGTCATTGGCCGGTTGGTGGCGCGTGCTGCGGGAGACGGCGCGCGCGATCGGGTCGGATCGGGTCACGCTGGTCTCAGCGGGCTGCGCGTTTTACGGCACGCTCGCGCTGTTTCCGGCGATCAGCATGCTGATCACGATCTACGGCCTCATCTTTGATCCGCGCGCGGTGGAGCCGCAGTTTCGGGTGCTGTCCGGGCTCCTGCCGCCGTCGGCCTACGCGCTAATCGCCGGGCGGGTTCACATGCTGGTCGCCCACCGGCCGAGCGCACTCGGGGTCGGCCTCGCGATCAGCACGGCGGCGACGCTCTGGACGTCGGCGCTTGGGACAAAGTCGATGCTCATGGCGCTGAACCAAGCCTATGGCGCGGAGGAGCGTCGCAGCGCGTTGCGGTTTCAACTTGTCGCGTTCGGCATCACGTTATGCGCGCTATTCAGCGCGACGCTGGCGCTGGCGATTCTGGTCGCGATGCCGGCGATCTTTGCCCGGGTCGGCTTGGTCGGCCATATCGGCGGGCTGCTGCGCAACTGCGCGCTCGTGATCCTGGTTGGCTTCGTCCTGCTGTCGCTGGCGCTGCTCTACCGATTCGGGCCGGCTCGGCGGCCGGCGCACTGGCGGCTCTTTTCGCCCGGCTCGGTTCTGGCGACCGCGCTCTGGCTGATCGCGTCGGCCGCTTTTACCCACATTGTCACGAGGCTGATCCAGTTCGATGCCGTTTATGGGCCGTTCGGAACGCTTGCCGCGATCATGCTGTGGTTTTGGGTGACGAGTTATGTCGCGCTACTCGGCGCCGAGCTGAACGCCGCGCTGGCGCGCGAA
>CAYSTX010000069.1:13538-14918 GCA_964434035.1 uncultured Acetobacteraceae bacterium | reverse complement strand
ATCAGCGACCGGATCGGCCGCGAGCGGACCATGGGGATCGCCTTCACGCTCGGCGGCGTCAGCTATTGGCTGATGGCAACCTTCGCGTCGTCGCCGTGGGGCTTCATCATCTGCGCAGCGCTGATTTTCTTCACGTGGGGCGAGATCTTCAGCCTCTTTCCTTCCACCTGCACCGACATTTTCGGCACACGCTACGCGACGACCAACACGAGTCTTCTATACACGGCGAAGGGCACGTCGGCGTTCCTGGTGCCGCTCGCCAACGTCATCCGTGACGCGACGGGGAGCTGGCACGCCGTCTTCGTGGTCTCGGCGCTCGGCAACCTCGCCGTGGTCGCGCTCGCGCTGTTCGTCCTCCGGCCGCTCCGCGCGCGACAGCAGCAGCGCATGGCCGCCGCAATGCCGACGCCGGTCTGACGCACCCGGCGCGCAGCCTCGGGATTGACAAGAGGTCGCCCACCGCCTGAAGCGTTCGGTCGTCAACGACCAGGATCTGCGCATGATCGAGTATCCAGCTGATACAATCCTCGCCCTGCTCAACCGTGGCGCAGAGGATGCGCCCGCGATCGGGGCGCCGGGGCGGGTGGCGATGACGCATGGCGGCCTGCGGGCGCTCGCCGCCCGGACAATCGCCGACCTGAACGCGTTCGGCATCGGGCGGGGCGACCGGGTCGCGATCGTCCTGCCGAATGGGCCCGAGATGGCGGCGTCCTTCGTTGCGGTCGCGACCGGCGCCACGACTGCGCCGCTCAATCCGGCCTATAAGCGGGAAGAGTTCGACTTTTACCTGTCCGATCTTGATGCGCGCGCCTTGCTGATCCAGCGCGGGATGGACAGCCCCGCGCGCGAAGCCGCCGCCGCGCGCGGCGTGCCGATCATCGAGCTTGACGCCGACGAGAGCGGCCCAGCCGGCGCCTTCACGCTCGCGCCGGACGCGTCATTCAGCGCCGCGGCAGCCGCCCGGCCGGGACCGGCGGCGGCGGATGACATCGCGCTGGTGCTACATACGTCGGGCACCACGTCGCGGCCAAAAATGGTGCCGCTGTCGCACACCAACGTCACGGCATCCGCCTACAACATCGGCGCCACCCTTGCGCTGACGCCGGATGATGCGTGCCTCAACATCATGCCGCTCTTTCACATCCACGGCCTGATCGCGGCGACTCTGTCGAGCCTGGCGGCGGGTGGATCGGTCGTGTGCACGCCGGGCTTCAACGCGTTCCGCTTCTTCGGCTGGCTCGAGGCCGTGCGCCCGACCTGGTACACCGCTGTGCCGACGATGCATCAGGCGATCCTGGGCCTCGCGCCCCGCAACGCAGCGATCATCAAAGCCGGGCGGCTCCGCTTCATCCGTTCGTCCTCGTCCTCACTGCCGCCGCA
>CAYSTX010000069.1:0-13438 GCA_964434035.1 uncultured Acetobacteraceae bacterium | reverse complement strand
CCGCCTTCGTCAACGGCTGGTTCCGCACCGGCGATCAGGGCGTGCTGGACGATTCCGGCTACCTCCGGCTCACCGGAAGGCTCAAGGAGCAGATCAACCGCGGCGGCGAGAAGATCAGCCCGCTCGAAGTCGACACCGTGATCATGGATCACCCGGCGGTCGCGCAGTGCCTGACTTTCGCGGTGCCGCACGACAAGCTCGGGGAGGAGGTCGGCGTTGCGATCGTGCTGCGCGATGGGCAGACCGTGACCGACCATGCGCTGCGCGACTTCGCGGCCGAGCGGCTGGCCGCGTTCAAGGTGCCGCGCCACGTGGTCTTTGTCCCCGAGATCCCGAAAGGCGCGACCGGCAAGCTTCAGCGGATAGGGCTCGCGCAAAAACTCGGGCTCGGCGCCTGATGCGCGTCGGCGTTTTCGGTGCAGGCGCCATCGGCGGCCTGCTTGGCGCGTATTTGTCGCGCTCGGGCGTCGACGTCACGTTCGTCGCGCGCGGGCCGCATCTGGCGGCGATGCAGGCGCGTGGCGTCACGATACGCAGCGAAAACGAGACGTTCACCGCCCACCCTCGCTGCGTCCCTGACGCGGCCGAGGCAGGGCCGCAGGACTACGTCATCGTCACCCTGAAAGCGCACGGCCTGCCGGCGGCCGCGCCCGCGATCGCGACAATGCTGGGTGAGACCGGCACGCTGGTGACCGGCATCAACGGCGTGCCGTATTGGTATTTCTACGGCCTCGAAGGCCCATGGCGTGACCGGCGGATCGAGAGCGTCGATCCTGGCGGGCGCCTATGGGACATCCTGCCGCCATCGCGTGTGATCCACACGGTGGTTTATCCCGCCGCCGAAGTGACCGAGCCGGGCGTGATCGACCACGGCTACGGCGACCGTTTCACGCTCGGCGAGCCGGATGGCTCGCGCACCAAGCGAATCGAGGCGTTGTCCACGGCGCTGATCACGGCCGGACTGAAGGCACCAATCCGGCCGCGCATTCGCGATGAAATCTGGGTCAAGCTCTGGGGCAACATGGCGTTCAACCCACTCTCGGTGCTCACCAACGCGACGCTCGACCGGATCACGACGGAGCCGGGTTTGCGCGCGGTCTGCCGGGCGATGATGGAGGAGGGGCGAGTCGTTGCCGAGGCGCTTGGCGCTCGTTTCTCGCTCGACGTCGACCGCCGGATCGCCGGCGGCGCCGAGGTTGGCGCGCACAAGACGTCGATGCTGCAGGATCTGGAGCGTGGACGACCGATGGAAATCGACGCGCTGCTGGGCGCCGTCGTCGAACTGGGCGAAGTCGCGGATCGGGAGACCCCGACCTGCCGGACCGTGCTCGCGCTGCTGCGCGAACGGGCACGTCAGGCCGGGTGCTATTAACCCCAGCGAGGCGACGAGGGACGCTTACTGCGCGGGTCGCGTGGTGATGCCGCCGCTTGGTCTCGGCTGCGCCATGCCGCCCGTTTCCGCTGACGAGGGCGTCGAGCTGATGCCGCCGCTCGGCTGGGGATACGCCATGCCGCCCGTTTCAGTCGACGATGGCGTCGATCTGAAGCTGCCGGCCGGGTTCGGCTGGGGATACGCCATGCCGCCCGTTTCGTTGAGCGTCGCCGGACGGCTACTACAGCCGGCGAGCAGGAGCATGGCACCGGCGAACGCAAGGAAGCATTTGTTCATGGTGGTCCTCGTGAATAAGCCGGCGTGGCGGCCGGCACTGTCGTCTCGTCAGTCACCAAGCGACGTTACGCACGGGCCGCGATTGGCTGCAACATGTCGATGACGCACGACAGCGATTCGCAGTGGCCGCCGGTGTCGCAAGCGGTCCCGGTTATTCGACGCGGCGTCGATGGAATCGTGCGCCGAACGGATGTCGTTGCCGAAGAAGTCGCGGTCGAGCTGCGTTACAGCGGAACGACGTACGCGATAATGATGGCGACGCCGGCCGACCTTGAGGATTTCGCCGTTGGTTTCAGCCTGACGGAGCGAATCGCACCGGCTGGATTAGGCGACATTCGTCGGATCGACATCAAATCGGACGAAGACGGCCTCGTCCTCGACATTACGCTGCAGCCTTCCGCGTTGGCGGCGTTTCTCGCGGTTGGGCGGGCGCGGGCGCGACCCGGACATGCGGGATGCGGCGTTTGCGGCGCGGCTGACCGGGAAGCCGCGCTTGCGCCGGCACAGCAGATGGTCCCGAACGGACCGCCGATCCACGCCGAGGCGATCGGCCGCGCGCTGTTGGCGATGGAGGCGATGCAGACCATCAACAGCGAGACGCACGCCGTGCACGCCGCTGCGTGGGCCGACCCGGACGGAACGGTACGGCTGGTGCGCGAAGATGTCGGAAGACACAACGCGCTCGACAAACTGATCGGTGCCGGGCTGCGCGGAGGCGTCGACTTCGCGAAGGGTATCTGCGTGTTGACCAGCCGTTGCTCGTTCGAGATGGCGCAGAAGGCGTCGATCGCCGGGATGCCGGTGCTCGCCGCGATCAGCGCGCCGACCGCGCTCGCCATACGGACGGCGGATGCGGCCGGCCTGACACTGATCGGCTTTGCGCGCGGCGCGGCGCTCTCAGCCTATGCCGGCGCGTGGCGGATCCCTGAGCTTAAGCCGGACCCCGCATCGCCTGGTCGATGAACCCGATTGCGCCCGTCCGGTCCCCGGCGGCGAGCGCGTGTCGCGCCTGCGCGATGACCGCGAGGCGGGGATCGACGATCGGTTGGTTGGCCGCGTCATACGGCACCGACCGGGAGAGTATCCGCGTCTCCGCCATCTCGAGTGACTGCTGCGCCTCGCCCGTGCGCCCGGCCGCGAGCGCGACGCGGGCGGCCTGCAGAAAGGCTTCGGGAGGGGCATTCGGTTCAACCGCCGGCGTCGGCAGGTTCGGCGCGATCACCGACCGCGTGTCCGCCTCATTGATGTTGCTGGCCCTGTTCGACATCGGCATCGACTGGCCGGTGCCGATGACGTTCCCGGGCCGGGCACCGGTGGGCGTCGCCGGCGCCGGAGCCTGAGCGAGTGCCGGCGCGCCGAGAGCCAGGGCCACCAGCACCCCGGCGGTCGAGACGATACGGTTTATCATCCTGGTTTCCACTCCTTACGGGAGGTCCGGGCGCCCTCGCTGATGCGGCTCAGGGCGCCGTGTGTGCTCAAACGAAGCAAATGAGGGCTCGCGACCGTCTCCCGTCACCGGGCGCGGCATAAGCTATATCGCGCGAGACCCGCTTCGGTTCGCCGTTCTAACGCCAGCGGCGATGAAACCAGAGCCATTGCTCCGGTGTCTCGCGAATCCAGCCCTCGACAGTCGACATGATGAGCTGCGTCGTTGCCGCGACATCGACTGCGCCGGCCGCGTCGCGCGGCACCTTAATTGGCCCGATGGCGGCGACGCGAAACCGGTTGCCGGGCAGGCGCGTCACGCGCGTGCCGACGACCGGGCAATCATGCTGCCGGGCAAGGCGGGCCAGCGTCGGGTTCGCCCGGACCGTGCGGCCGAAAAACGTCACCGGCACGCCGCGGCCCCAATGCTGATCGACCAGCATCCCGACATGCGTGCCGCGCTCCAGCGCCGACGACATCTCGAGCGCTGCCTCCGCCCGCGCGCGGATCAGCCGGCCCATGATCGGCCCCCGGATCGTGTCGATCCGGGCCGCGACGGAGCGGCTGTTGGGCATCCGGTAAAGCGCGGCGGAATCCATCCCATGTGCGGCGGCGGCGACGGCCGGTAGCTCCCAATTGCCGAGATGCGAGGCGAAACAGAGCGCCGGTTGTCCGTCGTCGCGGAGCTGCCGGAAGAGATCCGCGTTCTCGACCTCGATCCGCCCAACGTTCGGATGCGCCTCGTCATAGTCCCAGAGCCGCGCGAGATGGACATATTCGCCGGCGACGCGCCCGAGATTCTCCCACGCACCGCGCAGCGTCTCCTCGACCCACGCCTCGTCCCGCTCAGGGTACGCCGCCCGCAGATTGGCCTGCCCGATCCGGTGCGCCGGCAGACGAGGCCCGATCCGCCGCGCGAGCGCGCCGCCGATGTCGGACGCCCGGTCCGGCGAGAGGCTGCCGAGCCCGGCGAACGCGATTCCGGTCAGACCGCCAACGAGCCGGTCACCGAATGTCGATGCGATGAAGCGGGACGCCATGGTGCGCCGCCACCGTTCAGAGCGTCACGACGAGCTTGCCGAACACATCCCGCGATTCAAGCCGGGCGAGCCCTTCGGCGAAAGCGTCAAGCGGATAAACGGTGTCGATCACCGGCCGAACGCCGCCCGCGATGCGCGCGAGCGCGCGGCCGGTTGCGCTGATCGGGGAGCCGAAGGAGCCGATGATCCGATATTGCTGCTGAAACAGTTGCATCAGGTTGATACTTGCGGTCGGGCCGGAAGTTGCTCCGCAGGTGACGAGTCGTCCGCCACGGCGCAGAGACAGCAGCGACCCGGCCCAGGTCTCGGCACCGACATGCTCGAACACCACATCGACGCCGCGCTTTTTCGTCAGCTTGCGAACGACGCCCTCGAACCGCTCGGTGCGGTAGTTGATTGCGTGGTCGGCGCCGAGTGCGAGCGCCTTTGCGACCTTCTCGTCGCTGCCGGCGGTCGTAATCACGGTACAGCCGAGCGCGTGGGCGATGCGGATCGCGATGGTGCCGATCCCCGATCCGCCGGCATGCACCAGCACCGTCTCCCCGGGCTCAAGCCGAGCGTTGTCGAACAGCATGTGCTCGACGGTTGCGTAGGCGACGCTCACGCACGCCGCGTCATTGTCCTCGACGCCGTCGGGGACGGGCACGACCAGCCGCGCGGGGTGGTTGATAAGCTCTTGCGCGAAACCGTCGAGGTGAAAGCCGCGCACGCCGCTCGGGTTTTCGCAGAGATTATCCTCGCCGCGCCGGCAGAACCGGCAGGTACCGCAGGTGATGGCGGCATAAGGCACGACGCGCTGCCCCACATTCACGCCCGTCACGTCCGCGCCGACCGTCTCGACGACGGCGACCGCCTCCGCGCCGACGGTCAGCGGTAGGCTCCGCTTGGCGAACGCCATGCCGCGCCAGCCCCAGACGTCGATGTGGTTCAGTGCAACGGCCAGCACGCGCAGCCGCACCTCATCCGGGGCGGGCGGTGGCGGTGGCGGCAGGTCGACCAAACCAACCTCCCGGTCGGCAAGCAGGCGGAGAGCGCGCATGGCGGCGAGTGAACCTTCAGCTCAGGCGGTGAATGCCGATAGACGCGGTCAGCCCGCCATCGACCGGAATAACCGCGCCCGTGACATAGCCCGCCGCGGGGCCGGCGAGGAAGGCGACCACGTCCGCGATCTCCTCAGGCTGCGCATAGCGGCCGGCCGGGATTTGCGCCTCGGTGCCGGCGCGGTGCGCGGCGAAGGGAGCCATCATCGCGGTATCGACGAAGCCGGGGGCGATGAAATTGACGGTGACACCGCGCCGCGCGGATTCGAGCGCCAGCGTACGGACGAAGCCGAGCAGCGCCGATTTGCTGGCAGCATAGGCGGCGCTGCCCTGGCTCGCGCGCAGACCGACGACCGAGCCGATGGCGATTATCCGCCCCGTGCGCGCCCGCATCATCGGTCGCACCGCGGCGCGCGCGATCCGGGCGAACGACCAGTAATTGACCTGCATCACGCGCTCGGCCGCATCCTGGTCCATCAGTGCCGCGAGCGAATCGTGCGACGTGCCGGCCACGTGCACCATGACGTCAAACGGCGTACCGGCGGCGATCTGCTCGGCGAAGGCATCGACGGCGGGACGGTCGCCGAGATCGAGCGCACGATGCGCGACCTTCAGGGCCGGGTATTTACTACCGAGCCAGTTCTCCAGCTTCTCGATGTCGCCCGTCCGCGTCGTCACCGTCATGTCGGCGCAGGTAGGCGCCAGCGCGCGAACGACGGCTGCGCCGATCCCCTGCCGCCCACCGATGACGAGCGCGCGGCGACCGCCGCTCAACGCGGGGCGCCCTCGGCTGCCAGGACGAGGCAAACATTCTGTCCGCCGAAACCAAACGAGTTGGAGACGATCCGGCCAACCGCCATCTCGCGCGCCACGTTGGGCACGCAGTCGACCGGAATTGCCGGGTCGGGCAGGTGATAGTTGATCGTCGGCGGTAGAAGCCCGTGCGTGATCGTCAGCAACGAAAACACCGCCTCGATCGCGCCGGCCGCCGTCAGCGTGTGGCCGATCATCGACTTGTTGGCGGAAACCGGCACCGTCGACATGCGATTGCCGAACACGGTGGAGAGGCCGAGCCACTCCATCTTGTCGTTCTCCGGCGTGCCCGTGCCGTGCGCGTTGATCGCATCGACAGCCTCCGGAGCAACGCCCGCATCGTCAAGCGCGCCGCGCAGGCTCGCGATGATCGGGCGGCCATCGGGCGAGGATCGGGTGCGGTGGAAACTATCCGCCCGCTCGCCAAACCCCTCAACCACACCGAGGATGCGCGCACCACGCGCGCGTGCATGGGCGCGGCTTTCAATCACCAGCGACGCCGCACCTTCGGCCATCACGAACCCGTCCCGGTCCTTCGCGAACGGGCGTGCGGCGCCGGCCGGATCGTCGTTGCGGGTGGAGAGTGCCGATAGCAGGGAGAAGCGGATCAGTGCCTCCGGGTTCAGCGACGCATCGGTGCCGACGCAGAGCGCCGCGTCGCACTCGCCCCGGCGGATCGCCTCGACGCCCAGTTGGATAGCGGTGCCGCCCGAGGCGCAGGCGGTCGAGATCGAGACCGGGGCGCCCTTGAAGCCGTAGCGGTCGGCAAGCGTCTCGGCCACCGAGCCGAACATGAACCGCTTGTACAGATCCTCAAACCCGCCGGCGGTGGCGGCGCGCAGCAGCCCGGCATAGCCGCCTTCCGCCGCCGCCGGGGACGCGTCCATCGCGACGCGCTGCGTCCATTCGAGCTCGATCGGCGGCAGCGCGAGGAATAACGGGCCGGGGAAATCGCCCTTCCGGCCGATCCGCGCCTCGCGAATTGCCTCGTCGATCACGAGTTCGGCCATTCGCTCACTAAGCGCGGGCGCGGAGGGGTTCGGCACGTCGAGATCATCGACCGTGCCGCCGAACGTCGTGCGCATTCCCTCGGTCGGGAACCGCGTGATCCGCTTGATGCCGGAGCGACCGGAGGTCAACGCCGCCCAGTTTTCCGCCTGACCAAAGCCGAGCGACGTCACCACGCCCATACCGGTGACGACGACGACCGGGCGGCCGAGATGATCGAGGTCGCGCGCGTCGCTCATGCCGCGCGGTCCACGACAGCCGACGATTCGCCGCGCCAGTGCCCCCAGCCGGTGACAAGCGCCGCCGAGAGCTTCCCCTCCATAGGCGCTTCGCCCGCGTCGAGCGGCGGAAACAGCCGGCCGCGCGCGACAGCGGCGGCGGCAAGCGCGATGTTGGCCGGAAAGGACGACTCCATCGTGTGGCCGATCGCGCTGGCGGTGGCGCGGATCGGCAGGCGGAGATTGTCGAGGAACGCGCGCTCCTCCATGGTCGCGGCGGCGATCCCGGCCGCGCCCGAGAGCACGGCGCTTTCTCCGTCCGGCAGATGTGTTCGCATCGTATCGACCTGAATCATCGCGTTGCGCGTGGCATCACCCGGACGGCGAGCGGTGCGGCCCGTCTTGATCGCCGCGATACGGGCAACCGGTGGCGCGCCGCGCGCTTCCGCGTGGGCGCGGCTCTCGATAACGAGGAAGCAGCCGAGTGAGCCGAGAACCATGCCGCCGCCTTCTGCCTGCCGCGACCAGACGCCCGCAAACGGTCGGTCGCGCAGCAGCAGATGGGCAAGCTCGTATTGCAGGAAAGCTTCGGCGCGCTCCGCGTTGTACGAGCTGCCGACGAGAAACAGATCGCCCTGGCCGGCGGAGATCCGCGCGCACGCGATCCGAACCACGTCCGCACCGGACGTTTCCTCGCCCATCAGCGTGCGCGACGAGCCGACGACGCCGTGTACTATCGACACGTTGCCGGCCGCCAGGTTGCTCAGTTGCGCCAGAAACAAGGTCGGCCGCAGATCGCTCATCAGCCGTTCATTCAGTATCCGACCCGGATCCTCGGCGGTGCGGAGTGCGGCGAGGATCGAGCTGTCCACCGCATTGTCCCGCTCCCCGCCGCCGGCCGCGACGATCAGCTCGGTCTGCCCCAGCAGATCCGTGTTGCCCTTTAGCCCGGCCGAATCGAGCGCGAGGCCGGCCGCGTACACGCCATAGCGCTGCCACGGTTCCATCTGCCGCTGATCGCCGCGCTTTGGGATCTGTTTGTCGAAGTCGAGCGGCACCATCGGGTGGACATGCCACGGCGGGAAACTCGTGCTGTCGACGACCGGGTTGTTGCGCGTATCGGCCGTATCGAGCGCGGCGATTGTCGCCTCGACACCCTCGCCGAGGCAGGAGACGAGGCCGATCCCGGTCACCAACGCGTCGCGGGGATTGCTCATCACTAAGCGCGCTCGCCGATCAGCGCGTCCGGCACGCCGACATGGCGCGCCATCGCGATCACGCCGGCATAGATCGCGTCGTTTGGAAACGGCAGGACGCGGTAGGTGATCTCCGCGTCCGCGACCGCGCGGCCTCCCTCGGTGATCGAGCCGGCGACGACCGCATAGCCCGAGCCGTCATGGACGAGATTTGCCGCGACATTCATGGCGGCGCCAGGACCGAGAAAGCGGCGCATCTTGGCTTCCTTCACCTGTGCCAAAAACGCCATCCGCGCGAATCCGAGCGTTGCCATGACAAGCCAGCCGCCCGTCTGCGCCATCGTTTCGATCATCAGGACGCCGGGCAGAATCGGGTGGCCGGGGAAATGCCCCTCGAACACCTGGCTCGTGTCCGGGATGCGGGACTCGGCTTCGACGCGGCGGGCAGCCGTGTCGAGGCTGGTCAGCCGGTCGACCATGTGAAACCGCTCGAGAAACATGGCGTCGGTCGCTCAGGCGGCTTTTGCGGCCACCAGGGCGTCGATGTTCGAGCATAGATCCTGCAAGACGAAATAGCGGTCTGACGACACACGCCCTTCGTTCACCTCGGCCGTCCACTGCTCGAGCGGCATCTTAATCCCGAACGCCTTGTCGATGGCGAACGCGACGTCGAGGAAATCGAGGCTGTCGATCCCCAGGTCGTTGATGACATGGCTCTCCGGCGTGATCTTCTCGCGTGGAATGTCGCAGGTCTCCGCGATGATCCCGGCGACGGTTTCAAAGGTAGCGGTTGTCATCAATCAGGCCTCATTCATCGTGGCACGGCGTGCGGATGGACGCGCGCGTGAAGGGCAGCCAGTGGCGGCGCCGCAGGGAGGCGGGCAGTAACACCACAGCGTTACGGGTGTCGCAAGGGGCGGCTACGCCGCCGTCCTCGAGCCGTCCAACAGGGGCCGATCAGCCCCAGTGGCCCGGAACCCAGTGCCACGCACCGTAGCGAAACGCCCAATGCCCATTGACCCAGTGGCCGCGGCGGTGAACAACCCAGCGGCCCGGAACCCAGACATAGGCCGCGCCGGTCCACCGGTAATGGCCGGGCTGCCACACATAGCCGTAACGCGCACCCGGCACCGACTCGACCAGTGGCGGGGGCGGCGGGGGATACGGGTTTGGCGGATAGGCGACCGGCTGCGCCATTGCCAGAGCGCTGCTGGAAATCAGCAAAACAGCCGCAAATGCGGCCCGCAGACGCATCGTCATCTTCTCCGTCCTTGGTTGAAGCGCGCCGACCCCTAACGCGGCACGACGCGCGGCGACGTGTCGAAGCGTTACATATCCTCAAAGATTGACGCGCCCGGGACGGTTATGCGGCCCAATGCGCCGGCTGCCAGATATAGGAGCCACCCGGGCCGAGAACCCAGGCGCCGGCGACCCAGACTCGACCGGCACCTTGTTGGGGAACCCAGGCGCCGGGTATCCAGACATAGCCCGACCCGTTCCAGTCGTAATACCCGGGCCGCCAAACCAGCGCCTGACCCGAGACCGGCGGCTTCGGCGGCGTCTCGAGGACGAGCGGGGGCACCGGCGGCGGTGCGTGGGCGGTGGCGCACGCAGTGACGGTGAGGGTCAGCATCGCCGCAAGAATTAGCGGGATGGCGGGCGGGCGCATCGTCATTGTTCCCTTTTTGTTGCAGTGACAGGACGCGTTGGATCGGGCCGGGTCACCAGCCAGATGCCGGCCGCGACTGGTATAACGCCGAGTAGGTCCTGCGCGTTCAGCCGCTCCCCAAGCGCCGCCCAGGACATCAAAAGACCGATTGGCGGGATCAGGAAGTGGAGCGAACTGGCCGCGGCGGCGCTTCCCTGCCGCAGGAGCCAGAACCACAGCAAAAAGGCGCCGATCGACACGACGACCACGAACCAGGCCATCGACAGGACGAATTGCGGCCCGAGTTGGATCGCGGAGACACGCTCGGTCGACGCGCCGATGAGCAGCAGCGCGGTTCCGGCCGCCACCTGCTGTGCCCCAACTGCGACTGCAAGCGAGATGCCCGGCGCGAGCCGCTTGAACCCGAGCGTGCCGGCGACCATTGCCACCATGCCGACAATGAAAAACGCGACGCCGGTCATGCTTTCGCCAAGCGCCACCCGGTTCCGCACCACGAACACGGCACCGGCGAGGCCGAGCAGCAGGCCGAGCATTCGCTTCGCCGTCAGCCGCTCATGCAGTAGCGGCACCGCAGCGGCCGCGACCAGGATCGGGTTTAGGCTGCCGATCACGGTCGCCATGCCGGCCGAATCCGACTGCATCCCGATCCAGAACAGACCCTGATATCCGGCCAGATTGACGAGGCCGAGCACCCCAAGCGGGATCCACGGCACCGTCCGAACCCCCGACAATTGCCCGGCAAACGCGGCGAACACGAGTAGAATCCCGCCCGCGATCGCGAACCGGAGGCCGAGGAACAGCAGGGGCGGGGAGACGGCCATCGCGAACTTCGCGGCCGGGAAGGCGGAGCTCCAGGTCAGGCAGAACAGAACGACGCAGAGAAAATAGACCGGCCGCCCCGTGCCGGTCCGCGCGTCGTCCGCCGTGATCGCGGCGCTCATGACGCGGAGCCCGCTTCCTCCGCCTCGTCCGGCCAGGGCAGCAGCACCGTCGCGACCGCCTGAGCGGCAATCCCCTCGCCACGGCCGGGGAAGCCGAGCCGTTCGGTGGTGGTCGCCTTGATCGAGACGCGGCCGGGGTCAATGCCGAGCAGGGAGGCGACGCGGGCGATCATGGCGGGCGCGTGCGGCGTGATCTTGGGCCGCTCACAAATTAGGGTGACGTCCACGTTGGCGATGATGCCGCCGCGCGCCGCCACGAGCCCGGCCGCGTGAATGGCGAAGCGGGCGCTGTCGGCGTCCTTCCATGCGGCTTCCGACGGCGGGAAGTGGCGGCCGATATCACCCTCGGCGAGCGCGCCATAGATCGCGTCGCAGAGCGCGTGCAGCCCCACATCGGCGTCGGAATGGCCGTCGAGCCCGAGCTCGAACGGAATTTCGACCCCGCAGAGGATCAGCTTTCTGGTCGGCACAAGCCGGTGGACGTCAAAGCCGGTGCCCACGCGAGGGAAACAAAGGCGAGACATAATCCGCTCCATCCGCGCGAGGTCGGCGGGGTAGGTGATCTTGATGTTGTCGTCGGAGCCGGGGACGACGGCAACCGTCAGCCCCGCGGCCTCCAGCAGCGCCGCGTCATCGGTCGCCGCCGCATCGGGATGCGCGCCCGCAGCGCGGCGATGCGCGTCGAGCAGCGTGACAAAGTGAAACGCCTGCGGCGTCTGTGCCCGGAACAGCCCGGCGCGCGGCACGGTCGCCGTAATCAGGCCGTCCTCGACTCGCTTCAGCGTGTCCGCGACCGGCGCGCCCGGGATCGCACCCTGTGCGCGGCCAAGGGCGGCCAGAAGGTCCTGAATCGTCCCGTCCGGGATGAACGGTCGCGCCGCGTCATGCACCAGGATGAAATCCGGCCGGATACCGTCGCGGTCCAGCGCCTCCAGCCCCGCGCGCACGCTATCCTGCCGTGCGGCACCGCCGGGAACGGCCGGAAGGCTGCCGAGACCGGCGAGCGCCGCGTCGACCAGCGCCGGGTCGCCGACCGGCTGCACGACCGCGACATGGCGATGGAGAGCGCGAGCGGCGTGGCGGATGATGGGCTCGCCGCGGAACAGCACGAATTGCTTCGGCGTCGCGGCGCCGAACCGGCTGCCGCTCCCGCCGGCGACCAGGATGGCGGCGACCGTCATGCGCGGACCCTTGCCAACGCCGCCCGCTCAGTCAACTGCCCCAGGACGCGCCTGTGGATTGCGCGTTGTGCGGTGCATCGTTAGTTTGCCCAAATCATGAGCAACCCGTCGTCCAGCGTGCCCGACAACGGGCCGGTCCCGCCGTTCTGCCCGATCGATCTCGGTGGCGGCGTGCGGATCGAGACGCCCGTGATTCTGGCGCCGATGTCGGGCGTCACGGATCTGCCGTTCCGCCGGCTCGCATCCGCGCTAGGCGCTGGCATGGTCGTCTCCGAGATGATCGCATCCTGGGCGATGGTGCGGGAGAACCGCAACACGCTCCGCATGGCCGAGGTTGACGGGTGCGGCGGCGTCGCCTCCGTGCAGCTTGCCGGCTGCGACCCGGAGGCGATGGCCGAAGCCGCGCGGATCGCGGTGGATCGTGGCGCGACGCTGATCGACATCAATTTCGGTTGTCCGGTGAAGAAGGTCGCGGTCGGGCAGATGGCAGGCTCCGCGCTGATGCGCGACGAGGCCGCCGCCGCGCGCATCTTGTCGGCGACCGTCGCCGCCGTGCCGGTGCCGGTCACGCTGAAGATGCGGATGGGCTGGGACCACGCCAACCTCAACGCCCCGCGTCTCGCGCGCATTGCCGAGGAGAGCGGCATCCGCATGGTGACGGTGCATGGGCGGACACGTCAGCAATTCTACACCGGCGTCGCCGATTGGGCGTTCGTCGCCGAGGTGCGGAACGCCGTCCGCATTCCCGTTATCGTCAACGGCGATATCCTGACGGAGGACGACGCGCTGACGGCGCTCGCACGGTCAGGTGCTTCGGGCGTGATGATCGGGCGCGGCTGCTATGGGCGGCCGTGGGTTCCGGCTCAGGTCGCCTACGCGTGGCGGCACAACGGCAGCGACGGCGCGCGCCTGCCCGATCCGTCGCTTGTGCGGCAGAAATCGATCCTGCTCGAGCATTACGCTGCAATTCTGACCCATTTCGGTACCGACGCGGGACTTCGCCTCGCGCGGAAGCACGTCGCCTGGTACTCGCGCGGCCTGCCGGGCTCGGCCGAGTTCCGGGCAACGATCATGCGGCTCGATGAGCCGGGCGCGGTTTATCGAACAATCGACGGCTTTTACGACCCGTTGATCGCCAGCGGCGCGGAGCGGGATCAGACCGCCCTGGCGCTCGCGGCATGAGTGGCGTCGTGACTCGCCGGGTGCTTGGCGCAATCGGCCGGCTGCCGGAGCGGGCG
>CAYSTX010000068.1:8937-14944 GCA_964434035.1 uncultured Acetobacteraceae bacterium | reverse complement strand
CTGGGACATCACGACGCCCGAACTCAAGGCGGCGTGGCAGCAAGGCCGCAAGGACCTCTTCTATCCGTACGGCAAAACCTACGCCCAAGCTATTGGTGAACAGGATTAGGAGCGGTTGGTCGCCACCGGATGGCTCGCCGCACCGGCAATTTGTCGCGCGGCTCCAATCAATGATGCGTTCTCAAGGTCATCGTACCGCCGCGGGAGCGTTGGCGGAGTTCCGACCGAAAAAACCGCTGTCAAACGGCTGGGGAGTACGGCCGGGGCCGGGCCTCGATGACCGGGAAGGGGAGTAGCACGATGGATGAGAATGAGATCCGGGAGGCACTCAATCGCCACTGGGCCGCCTCGGATGCAAATGACTTCGACGTTGAGCACGAGATATACCGAGAGGACGCACTGCTCGAGTACCCGCAATCGGGCGAGCGCATCAGGGGCCGGCACAATATCCGCGCGTCTCGCCTCGCGCAGCCGAACAGCAAGCGCTTCAAGGTGCGCCGAATCGTCGGCACGGGCGACCTCTGGGTCACGGAATTCACCCTCGCCTATGACGGCCGGCCCTCGTACTCGGTGAGCGTCATGGAGTTCCTGGATGGCAAGGTGGCCCGGGAGACCCAGTACTTTGCCGATCCGTTCGAGCCGGGACCCTCGCGCGCGCATTGGGTTGAGCGGATGGGGTGAACTCGGCGCGACAGTAGCGCGCCCACGCGTGCTGGACCGGGCAGAGTTGCCCGTCGATACCCCCCAGCTCGCTCATTTTCTCATCGGCAAAATGCTCGTGCGCATGCTGGCCGAAGGCGTGGCGGGCGGCCGCATCGTCGAGACCGAGGCGTATGGCATCGGCGACCCAGCGGGTCACGCCTATCGCGGCATGACCGCGCGCAATCGGGCGCTTTTCCTCGAGCGCGGGCACGCATACGTCTATCTCGCCTATGGCAGCTCGTTCATGCTGAACGTCTCGAGCGAGACGTCCGGCGTGGGCGCGGGTGTCTTGATCAGGGCGATCGAGCCAACCTGTGGCATCGCGCTCATGAAGCGAAATCGCGGCACCGAGCGGGTGCGCGACTTGGCGCGGGGGCCGGGACGGTTGAGCGCCGCTTTGATGATCGACCGCCGGCTGGACGGGATCGACCTTTGTTGGGCCGGTCCGCTGTGGCTCGGATCTGATGGTCAGGCGTCTGGCGAAATCGGGCAGAGCAAACGGATCGGCATCACGCGCGCAGCGGACTGTCGGCTGCGATTCTACGTTCGGGGCAATTGGTTCGTCAGCGGTCCGCAGGTACTCAATCGGTGAGAGAAGCAACTTACAGGGTGAAAGGTCGGTCAGCCCGTGTCGGCCCGTCATCCACAGATCACACTCGCCCCCTTGCGCGCAATCTCCCTCAGTTTGGCACGGGGACGCCGGCGCGGGCGCGGATAGCGATGGTGTGCAGCGTGGCGGACGCGAGCACCGCGACCCCGTGATCCGCATCCTCGATCAAGGAGCGAGGTTGCCGAGGGCTAAACGAGCAGCTGCCACGGCGCGATCCACGTCGTTGTCGCTGGTTTGCCAATTACAGACTGAAACCCGCATGCAGCGCTTGCCACGCCACGTCGTCCCGCCAAAGAAAGCCTCGCCGCCAGCGACAATGCGGCCGATGACCTCATCCGTCCGGCGGTCATGGTCGAGCTCCGATGCGCCAGTCTTTGGGTCGAGGAATCGTACCAGCCCTTGATTGATGGTCGGTTCCCAGATCACTTCGGCGCCCGGCAGGCCACCGATCCGCGTGACAAGGGCGTGGGCGTGCGCGCATGTGCGCTCCACTAGTTCCGCGATTCCTGATCGACCGAGTTGGCGCAGAGCGGCATAGGTCGCAACACCGCGCCCGCGGCGCGACCATTCTGGGTTCCACTCGATCTGATCGCGCGCATCTCCCACATGAATGGTGTAGCTGGTGCGATGCGAGAATGCCGATCTGTGCGCGTCGGGATCAGCGACAAACGCGTAGCCGCAATCGAAGGGCGTGTTCAACCACTTGTGGCCGTCGTTCGTCCAGGAGTCGGCCAAGCCAACACCCCGCAAGAAATGCCGATGCTTTGGACTGGCTGCCGCCCATAGACCGAAGGCACCGTCCACGTGCACCCATGCACCGTGCTTATGAGCGATTGGGATCAGTGCCTCGAACGGATCAAACGCTCCAATGTTGAGGTCGCCGGCTTGAAGGATGACGATTGTCGGTTGGCCGGCACACGACTCGAGTGCGTGGGCCAGCGACACTGGGTCCAGTCGGCCTTCGTCGTCGCACGCCAAGGTGGTGACCGCACGCTTTCCAAAGCCCAGGATGCGAACGGCTCGTTCTATTGAGCCGTGACGTTCACTGCTGGTGATAATCCGGATGGGCGGTGCGCCGGCCATGCCCTGCTCTTCAACATCCCATCCGGCCTGCTTCAGTAACCGATGGCGTGCAGCAGCGAGGCACGTCATGTGCGCCATCTGCGTGCCGGTGACGAATGCAAAGCTCGCGGACGTTGGCAAGCCGAACAAGTCCTTGAGCCAATTACCAGCGACTTCCTCGATCACGGCCTCAGCGGGGCCACAGGCGTGTATGGCAGCGTTTTGATCCCAGGCCGACGTCAACCAATCCGCTCCGAGGGCCGCCGGCAGCGATCCTCCAATCACCCAACCGAAGAAGCGACCGCTGGCGCTTCCGACGATTCCACCGGCCGCATCGCGCACAAGTTCATCGATTACCGTCGCAGCATCTAAGCCTTCGTCGGGCAGCCCGCGATCGAAGCGTTCGCGAAGCGCCGCAAGCGTGGCTGATGTGCCCACCGGGCCGGCCTGCAAGCTCTCAACATGACGCAGGGCGTGATGAAGTGCTCGCTCAAGAGCCGGCGCGAACGAGGAAGCATTTGACATGGGCAATGCCCTCACGGTGGTTCGAGACCGCGGTCTTTTCAAAGATATCGACGACTCAATGCCCTGTTCGTCAAATCCTATCGGCGACCGCCGACGGAAATCCGTCGGGCAAGCGCGATCGCGAGGTAGCGTGTCTGCGCCGTCGAACTCGCCGACGTGCTGCACCGGATGGACCGCCACCAGCCCAAGAGACCCGCCCGCTTCGGCCCGCTTGATCCCTGGCCGCCGGGCGAACTCGGCCTGAATGGGGCGGCCCCGCAATAGCCGTGCGGCCCGCGCCTTGCCCCTCCGCGCCGTATCCTTTATCGCTTACCGCATGTTCTGTGGCGCCCTCATGGCCTGCTCGCTGATCCGCGCTGCGAAGCGCGGGCTTTTGGCGATTCTTGGCCCGGCGCTGCTGCTTGGCGCGCTGATTACGCGACTTAGCCGCCCTCGGGCGTAGCTGCCGCGGCCTTTTGGCTTCGGCGCCCGCACGGGGGACGCATCTAAGCCGCCATCACGCACAGCCCGAGGATACACGATTATGCCCGTTACCCATCCGAGCTTCGGCACGCTCGATCCGAACCGCGTCATCATCTTCGACACCACGCTCCGCGACGGCGAGCAGTCGCCTGGCTTCTCGATGAACCTCGAGGAGAAGCTCCGCATGGCCGAGGCGCTGGCGGAGCTTGGCGTCGACGTGATCGAGGCGGGGTTCCCGATCGCCTCGCCCGGCGATTTCGAGAGCGTCCGTGCCATCGCCTCCCTGTTCGCCCGCGACGCTCGGCGCGGCGGCCCGGTGATCGCCGGTCTTGCCCGCACCGGCCGTGACGACATCCTGCGCGCGGCAGAGGCGGTGGCCCCGGCCGAGCGCAAGCGCATCCACATCTTCCTCTCCACCAGCCCGCTGCACATGAAATACAAGCTGCGGATGGAGCCGGAGGCGGTGCTCGAGCTCGCGACCCGCTCGGTCGAGCTGGCCCGCCAGCACGCCGATGACGTCGAGTGGTCGGCCGAGGACGGCAGCCGCACCGAACCTGACTTCCTCTGCCGCTGCGTAGAAGCCGCAATCCGCGCGGGTGCGACCACAATCAACATCCCGGACACGGTCGGCTACGCGCTGCCCGAGGATATGGAGCGGATCTTCACCATGCTCCGCGAGCGCGTGCCGCGCGCGGATCAGGTCGTGCTGTCGACGCACAACCACAACGACCTCGGCCTCGCGGTTGCCAACACGATCGCGGCGCTGCGTGCGGGCGTGCGGCAGATCGAGTGCACGATCAACGGCATTGGCGAGCGGGCGGGCAACGCGGCGCTGGAGGAGATTGTCATGGCGATCCGCACCCGCCAGGACGCGATCACCTACTCGAACGGCATCAATACGCCGAACATCCTGCGCGTCAGTAAGCTGCTCGCCGGCATCACCGGTTTCGACGTGCAGCCGAACAAGGCGATCGTCGGCCGCAACGCGTTCGCGCATGAGAGCGGCATTCATCAGGACGGCGTGCTGAAGAACGCCGAGACCTACGAGATCATGACGCCGGAAAGCGTCGGCTGGAGCAAGTCGAGCCTGGTGATGGGCAAGCACTCCGGCCGCGCCGCCTTCCGCGACAAGCTCCGGGCACTCGGCTACGGCGAGTTTGGCGACAACGCGCTAAATGACGCGTTCCGCCGGTTCAAGGACCTCGCGGACCGCAAGAAGGTCGTCTACGACGATGACATCGTGGCGCTCGTCGATGACGAGGTGATGCGCGGGCATGATCGCATCCGCTTCGTCTCACTCGACCTGCACGCCGGCAGCAAGCAGCCGCCCCGGGCGGAACTCGAGCTCGACGTGGACGGGGAGCGTAGGGTCGCGATCTCGTCGGGCGACGGGCCGGTGGACGCGACCTTCAAGGCGATCCGCGAGATCTTTGCGCATGAGGCGGAGCTCACGCTGTTCTCGGTCGGCGCGGTGACGGAGGGGACGGACGCGCAGGCGCGCGTGACCGTGCGGCTGGAAGAGGACGGCAAGACGGTGGACGGGCAGGGGGCGGATGTCGACACGATCGTCGCCTCGGCTCGCGCCTATGTGCACGCGCTGAATAAGCTGCTGGTCAAGCGCGCCCGCACCAAGCCCGTCGAGCTCGAAGCGGGCGACCTCGAAGCCGGCCGGATCGCCGTGCCCCGGCCGCCGACGGAAGCCGCCTAGGTCAGTTGTAGTCGAAGAACCGGGCGCCGCCGCCTTCCGTGCCGGGGGCGGCGCATGGGTCCGTCGGTGCGCTAAACGACGAGGGGCCCGTGCCCGAGATGGTCCCGCTGTCGGCGTAAGGGCTCGGCGCGCCGCAGCCGAGCCCGCCGGCGGGGGCTACGACTGAGGCCGGGCTGGTGCCCGGGCCGGTGATGCCATAGGTGGCCGGCCCGCCGGCGCACCCGCCGAGCGCGGCCGCGAGCGGCAAGATCCGTACGGCGCGCCGTACGGATACCGCCATCGATCGCCGGCCGGTTCGGGTCATCGCCATATCGGCCGGCCGAGGTTCAGGTCGTGCCCGCTCGTGAGCGCACCGGTCAGCGCGCCGGCGCCGCCACCGATGAGCGCGCCGGTCAGCGGATTGAAGCCGGCCGCCGCGCCCAGGAGCGCGCCGCCGCCCGCCCCCAGCAGGCCGCCGGAGGCGGCGCGGTCGGTGCGGTTATAGCCGCATCCGGCCAGCGCCACCCCAAGCGTCCCGACTGCGATTACGGCTCGGATACGTCGCATCGGAGGTATCCCCCGGTTCCGCTCAATGGTGCGCCGTCACGGCGCCGCCGACCGCGCCCACGCCGCCGCCGATCAGGGCGCCAAGGCCGACGTTGCCGCCGGTCAGCGCGCTGACGCCGGCACCCGCGCCGGCGCCGAGCAGACCGCCCGTGACGGCTCGCGTTCCCGGAGAGCGCCCGCAGGCGGCGAGGCCGAGGGTGAGGGAGCTGAGCACAAACGCGATGGACAACGCACGGCGCATGGAGGATCTCCGCTGGGCTGAAAGATATGTGGCGCACACAACAAGTAGTTGTGGCAAAAACACGGCGTTCGCGCGCCACGTCCAATCAAGATCTTTCGACCGTGCGACGCCGGGCGGTTTGATTTGCTGGGAATGCTGCTCAGCCGGCGCG
>CAYSTX010000068.1:0-8837 GCA_964434035.1 uncultured Acetobacteraceae bacterium | reverse complement strand
CGGCTTGCTGAAATCCCGACTGATGCAGGGGTCCTGCCGATGTTTTCACGCATGCTCGGCTTCATGTCGGCCGACATGGCCATCGATCTCGGAACGGCGAACACGCTGGTCTACGTCAAGGGTCGTGGCATCGTGCTCGACGAGCCGAGCGTGGTTGCGATCGCCGAGGTGCGGGGCAAGAAACAGGTGCTTGCCGTGGGTGAGGAGGCCAAGCAGATGCTTGGCCGTACCCCTGGCAACATCTCCGCCATCCGGCCGCTTCGCGATGGCGTGATCGCCGACTTCGAGGTCGCGGAGGAAATGATCAAGCATTTCATCCGCAAAGTGCACAACCGGCGCGGCTTCGCGAGCCCGGTGATCATCGTCTGCGTTCCGTCCGGCTCAACCGCGGTCGAGCGCCGCGCGATCCAGGAAAGCGCCGAGAGCGCCGGCGCCCGCCGCGTGCTGCTGATCGAGGAGCCGATGGCGGCCGCGATCGGCGCCGGCCTGCCGGTGACCGAGCCGTCCGGCAGCATGGTCGTCGATGTCGGCGGCGGCACGACCGAAGTCGCCGTGATCTCGCTCGGCGGCATCGTCTATGCACGAAGTGTTAGGACCGGCGGCGATAAGATGGATGAGGCGATCATCAGCTACATCCGCCGCAACCATAACCTGCTGATTGGCGAAAGCTCGGCCGAGCGCATCAAGATCGACATCGGCGCCGCCTGCCCGCCCGACGACCATGACGAGGGTCCATGCCGCGAACTGAAGGGCCGCGACCTGATGAACGGCGTGCCGCGCGAAGTGGTGGTGAGCCAGCGTCAGATCGCCGAAAGCCTGATGGAACCGGTCACCGCGATCGTCGAGGCGGTGAAGGTCGCGCTCGAGAATACGCCGCCCGAACTCGCGGCCGACATCGTCGACAAGGGCATCGTGCTGACCGGCGGCGGTGCGCTGCTCTACCGGCTCGATCAGGTTCTGCGTGATTCGACGGGTCTGCCGGTCGTGGTGGCCGAGGACGCGCTCCAATGCGTGGCACTCGGAACAGGCCGGGCACTTGAGGAAATGAAGCGGCTGCGAAACGTGCTGACGACGATGTACTGATCGGCGCACACGCCGTACGAACGAAGGAGTGCCGGGCATGATCCGGCTGTCGATCCCGCTGCGTCAGGCCTTGGCGCGGCTGATGACGCCGACCCTCATCGCCGCCGCGTTCGGGCTGATGCTGCTTGGCAAGGCCGACGCGCTGTTGGCCGAACGCGTCCGCATGGACCTCGCCGACGCGCTCGCGCCGATCTACATGGCGGTCGCCGGTCCCATCCATAATGTCCGCTCGGCGATGTCGGACGCGCAAGATCTGGTGGCACTCAGGGACGACAATGCGCGCCTGCGGGAGGAGAACGAGCGGCTGCGGCGGTGGCAGACGATCGCACTGGCGCTCGACGCGGAAAACCAGACGCTGAAGGCGAACCTGCACTGGATGCCGGAGCCGGCGCCGTCCTTCGTCACCGCGCCGGTGGTGGCCGACGCGGGCGGCGTTTACGCGCGCGCGGTCCTGCTGGCGCTCGGTCCGCACCATTCGATTCAGAAGGGACAGATCGCGCTCGATTCGCGCGGGCTGGTCGGACGCGTGACGGAGGTGGGCGCGCGGACGGCGCGCGTGCTGCTGATCACGGACCTCAACAGCCGAATCCCCGTCATCGTCGGCGACAGCCACGCGCACGCGATCATGGTCGGCACCAACGGCACCCGCCCGCGCCTGCTCTACTGGCCGGAGGATCAGAAGCCGGTCGAGGGCGATCGGGTCGTGACCAGCACCGAGGCGGACGCGTTCCCGTCGAACTTGCCGGTCGGCACCGTGCGCTATTCGAGGACCGGCGTGCCCGAGATCGAGCCGACCGCGCGGCTCGACGAGTTGGAACTTGTGCGCCTGTTCGACTACGGCCTGCACGGTCCGGGCGCCGAGGACGCGACGGCGGCCGCCCGGGGCGACCGGCCGGTGACAGGCGCGACGGGCATTGCCGCCGGTCCGCACTGAAGGCGTGCTAGGCTGCAACCATGGATGGCATAGACCGCAAGCCCGGCATCCGCCCGCGCCCCAGCATCGGCCGGCGGCTCGACCTGATCGCCCGCGCCTGCTTTCCGGCCGGGTGCACGGCCGTGCTGCTGTTGTTGAGCGGCCTGCCGTTCGGGATCGTCGATCAGGCGGCGCTGCTGCCGGCGTTCGCGCTCTGCGGCGTCTGGTTCTGGTCGCTCTATCGGCCGGCTGCGATGCCGCCGCCGGTTGTCTTTCTGCTCGGCGTGCTGGCCGATCTGCTGGGCTACATGCCGGTCGGCGTCGGCGTGCTGACATTGATGATCGCGCATGCGGCCGCATTCCGGGTCCGGCGCGGCCTGACGAAGCAGGGGTTTGCCGTAAACTGGCTCGCCTTCGCGCCGGTTGCGATCTTCGGCGCGGCGCTGCCATGGCTGCTCGCCTCCGCGCTCCGCGTCGCACTTCTCCCGTCGGGGCCCGCCGCGTTGCAGGCGGCGCTATCGATCGCGCTCTATCCGGCGCTCGGAATGGCGTTCATCCGCGCGAATCAGACCGTCGCCGACCCGAACCGTGCGTGATTGGGGCATGATCGGCCGTCGCGACGACAAGACCGCGCGTGTCTTTACCCGCCGGGCGCTGCTGATGCTTGGCGGGCAGACCGCCGCGCTCGGCCTGCTCGGCGCGCGGCTTTATCAGGTGCAGGTGCTGGACGGCAGCAAATATGCGACGCTTGCCGAGGAAAACCGCATCAGCGCCCGCCTCCTGGCGCCGCCGCGCGGCCGCATCCTTGATCGCAACGGCGTGGTCCTGGCCGGCAACAAGCTGAACTGGCGCGCGCTGCTTATCGCCGAGCAGACGAACGACACGGCGGCGACCCTCGATGCGTTCTCCCGTGTCGTCGTACTGCCGGATGATGCGCGGGCACGGATCGAGCGGGAGATGCATCGTCATCGGCGTTTCATCCCGGTCCTGGTGCGCGAATTCCTGAGCTGGGACGAGATGGCGCGGATCGAGGTCGCCGCCCCGGACCTGCCGGGCATCGTCGTCGATGTCGGCACGACTCGGCTCTATCCGTTCGGCGAGCAGCTCGCCCACGTCGTCGGCTACGTGGCGCCGCCGAACGAGGACGACGTGTCTGACGACCCGATGCTGGCACTGCCCGGCATGCGCGTCGGCCGCGCCGGCATGGAGCAGGCGGACGATGAGGCGCTGCGCGGCCGGGCCGGCGCGGTGCAGCTCGAGGTCAACGCCGTTGGCCGCGTGATCCGCGAGCTCGACCGCACCGAGGGTGCGCCGGGCGAGGATCTGATGCTGACGATCGACGCTGAGCTGCAGCGCAGCACGATCGAGCGGCTCGGCGACGAAAGCGCGAGCGCGGTGGTGATGGACTGCCGCAACGGCGAGGTCGTCGCGATGGCGACCAACCCGTCATTCGACCCCAGCCTGTTCAATTCGGGCGTCAGTCAGTCGCAATGGGAGCAGTGGACCAGCAACCGCCGTGCGCCACTGATCAACAAGGCGGCCGCTGGCCTCTATGCGCCGGGTTCGACGTTTAAGATGGCGGTGGCGCTCGCGGCGCTCGAGGCGCGGACGCTTTCGCCCGGCGACCACATCAACTGCCCGGGCTATCTCGATCTCGGCGACACGCGGTTCCATTGTTGGCGTAAGGGCGGGCACGGCACGCTCGACCTGCATGGCGGGCTGAAGAACAGCTGCGACGTCTTTTTCTACGAGGTCGCGCGCCGCACCGGCATCGACCGGATCGCGGCAATGGCGCACCGGCTCGGGCTCGGCACCGATCTCAACCTCGATCTCCCCGGCGCGCGCCCCGGACTGATCCCGACCCGCGAGTGGCGGATCAGCCGCGGACATTACTGGAACATCGGCGACACAATCGTCACCGGTATCGGGCAGGGCTACATCCAAGTCACGCCGCTCTCGCTCTGCGTCTATGCGTCCCGCATCGCGACCGGGCGGATCGTCACCCCGCACCTGACGCGCCGGCTGAACGGCGTGCTGCAACCCGGATCGGACCCGTCCGCGTGGCCTGCGATCGGCTTGACAGACGCGGAGCTGAACGCCGTGCGCGGAGGGATGTTCGCCGTCGTCAACGAAGGCGGCGGCACCGCGCCGCTGGCAAAGCTGCCGCCGGGGCTCGGATTGCTTGCCGGCAAGACGGGGTCCTCGCAGGTGCGGCGCGTCAGCCGGGCGCAGCGCGAGAGCGGCCATTTCGACAGCGCCAATCTGCCCTGGGAATACCGGCCGCACGCGCTGTTCGTCGCCTTCGCGCCGTTTGATGCGCCGCGCTATGCCGTGTCGGTCGTCGTCGAGCACGGCAATGCCGGCGCGGTGGAGGCGGGACCGATCGCGCGCGACATCATGGCGGCGGCGCTGACGCGCGATCCGGCGGGAAAGCCGGACGCCGCGACGCCGGTCGCCAGCGGCGCGCCCGCCGGCATGGCCGGCCGCCTCGCCGGTCGCGTCTGACGCATGAGCGACAGCCGCCGCTTGATCCGCGACACGTCGTTCGGCCTGACCGGCAAGCTGCTGGAGGTGCCGTGGCTGCTGGTGCTGCTGCTCTGTGCGCTCGCCGGCGTCGGCTACGGGGCGCTCTACAGCGTTGCCGGCGGCTCAACCGAGCCATACGCGTTTCGCCATGCGATCCGGTTCGGCTTTGGGCTCGTGATGATGCTCGGCATCGCGCTGATCGACATCCGTTTCATCGCGCGTCTCGCCTATGTGGCCTATGCGGGGTCGATCGGCTTGCTGATCCTGGTCGCGCGTTTCGGCCATGTCGGGAAGGGCGCACAGCGGTGGATCGAGCTCGGCGGGGTACAATGGCAGCCAAGCGAGATGGCCAAAATCGCTCTCGTTCTGGCGCTCGCCGCGTGGTTTCACCGCGCGACCTGGGAGCGGATGGGCAATCCGCTGTTCCTGATCCCGCCGATCCTGATGACGCTGCTGCCGGTCGGACTGATCTTGAAAGAGCCGAATCTCGGCACCGCGGTCATCACCGCGATCGTCGGCGCGTCCGTGTTCTTCGCGGCCGGCGTGCGGTGGTGGAAATTCCTGCTGGTCGCGCTGCCGGTGCCGCTCGCCGCGCGCATCGCCTACACGCACTTGCATGACTACCAGCGGGCGCGGATCGACACGTTCCTCAACCCGGCGAGCGATCCGCTGGGCGCCGGCTATAACATCATCCAATCACAGATCGCGCTCGGCTCGGGCGGGATGTGGGGGCAGGGATACCTGAAGGGCACGCAGGCTCATCTCGACTTCCTGCCGGAGAAGCAGACCGACTTCATCTTCACGATGATTGGCGAGGAGTTCGGGCTCGTCGGCGGCCTCGCGGTCATGGGGCTGCTGCTGCTGATCGTCGTCGCCGGCATGATCATCGGGCTGCGCTGCCGCAACAGTTTCGGGCGGCTGGTGGCGCTCGGGATCTCGATGAACTTCTTCATGTACGTCTTCGTCAACATCGCGATGGTCATGGGCGCGATCCCGGTCGGCGGCGTGCCGTTGCCGCTAGTGTCGCACGGCGGCTCGGCGATGCTGACGGTAATGGCGGGTTTCGGCGTGCTGATGTCGGTGCACATCCACCGTAACGTCGTGTTCGAAGACGCGAACGACGGCTTGCGGTAGGGCAAAAACAATCAGGCACCGCCGACGGCGCTAAGCGGACGTTGGGCTGGTGGGTCTGACCCGACGAACTCGCATCGGGCGCGGCCCGAAGCCGACCGGTGATGACCCGCGGAAGCGCGGCGTCGCCCGGAAATCAGCTTCAGCCAAGGCGATGAATGGAACGCACTCATGAGCAGGTACATGAGGACCATTCCGTTCAGCGAAGACCCATGCCCGGCCGAGCAGAGAATATCCATCGGCCCCCCGTCGAGTACACCCGTCAGCAGGGCCATGACGGCGAAGGTCGGCGTGGCCGCGAGGCATAGCCATTCGCCTATGCCGTGCGCCGCCGCGTCGCCCGCCTCATCACAGCCGTCCGTCGAGCTGGCGCGAAAGCGCTCGATCATGCCTTCGCGCCTCCGTCCGCGTTGCGGAAGGCCGCCTCTCCCGCGTCCGACACCTCGACCCATTTCGGGTTCGGCGAGGTCTCGGCGGCGTAATTGTCGTGCCAGTTCCACCACTTGTAGGGCGGGCTCTGGGGATAGCCTTCCGGTGAGTCTTCCCACGTCTCCTGGCGGCCGAGCGGCGTCGCGTCGAGGTAGCTCCAGACGGTCCCCATCGCCTCGTCGCCGCGGTTGTTGATGAAGTAGGTGCGAAACACGCGCTCGCCGTCGCGAAAGAACACATTATGTCCGTGCCACTCATCCACGCCGAAGTCGGCGTCGAAGCTGTCGGTGATGGTGTACCAGGGCATTTTCCAGCCCATCCGCTCCTTCAGGCGCGCGATGTCCGCCTGCGGTGCGCGTGACGCGTAAACGAGGGTGGTATCGCGGACGTTCAGATGGGCGAGGTGGCCGACCTGATCGGCGCCAAGGGAGCAGCCGCGGCAGGCATGGTCGGGCCAGCCGAACACCCCGGGCTCAAAGAAGGCTCGATAGACGATCAGTTGACGCCGGCCTTCGAACAGGTCGAGCAGGCTCACCGTTCCCGTTGGCCCCTCGAACGCGTACGTCCGCTCCACTTCCATCCACGGCATTCGCCGCCGTTCGGCGGCCAGCGCGTCACGGGCCCGCGTGTGGGCCTTCTCCTTCACGAGCAGCTGTTGGCGCGCCGCCTCCCACGCCTGCGGCGAAACGATCGGTGGCGTGCGCATGGCGGACTGTCCGCCTTCCCGGCCGTTCTCAGGTGATTTACTCATGGTCGTTGCAACCTCCGAATTGGACGAGCGCCGGGCCTTCGGACTGAAGCGCGACTGGATCGCTGCCGAACGCTCGTCGTTGGTCGGGAGCGAATCTGGCGCCGGGATATCGGAGGGTGGGAGTGACAAGTGTGGCGGGATTCCGATGGACTCGCTGATCACGGCTGCGGGGCGTGCGCTCGCAGCGGGGGACCCAATCGGCGCGCTGAAGCGGGTCGCGCTCCGCGACGACGCGCCCGCGTTGGCACTCCGCGGCATCGCGATGGCGCAGCTCGGAGACCTCGTTCGCGCGAAGGCTCTCTTGCGGCGCGCGGCGCGCGCCTTCGGCCCCAAGGCGGCGCTGGCCCGCGCGAGGTGCGTCGTCGCCGAGGCCGAGATCGCGCTGGCCTCGCGCGATCTCGGCTGGCCTGCAAGGGCGCTCGACGCGGCGCGGACGACTCTCGAAGCGCACGGCGACCGGGTGAACGCCGCGCATGCGCAAAACCTCGAGGTTCGGCGCCTCCTCCTGATTGGCCGCCTCGACGAGGCGGAGATCAGGCTCGCGGAGCTCGACCCGTCGCCCTTGCCCGCCGCATTGAGGACCGCCCACGAGCTGGTGGTTGCGGGGATCGCGACGCGGCGCCTCCGGGCCAGGGCGGCGCGAACCGCGCTGGCTCGGGCCGAGGACGCGGCGCGCCACGCCGGCATCCCCGCGCTGGCGGCGGAGGTTGAGAGCGCGTCCTTGATGCTGAACACGCCCACGGCGCGGCTGATCGCGAGAGGCGCCGAGCGACCGCTCCTGCTCGACGAGGTCGAAGCGCTGCTGGCGTCGAAATCGCTCGTCGTGGATGCGTGCCGCCACGTGGTACGTGATGCGCACGCGGCGGTGTCGCTCGCCAGGCGCCCTGTGCTGTTCGCGCTCGCACGCGCCCTTGGCGAAGCCTGGCCCGCAGACGTGCCGAGGGACCGGCTGGTTGCGCTGGCGTTCGGCGGCAAGCAAGCCGACGAGTCCCATCGCGCGCGGTTGCGGGTCGAGGCCGGGCGGCTTCGCACGTTGCTGCGCTCGCTGGCCGGCGTGACTGCAACCAAGCGGGGATACGCCCTGGCGCCACGCCGTGCGCCCGAGGTCGTCGTGCTGGCACGGCCCGTCGAAGAGCGCCACGCCGCGGTGCTCGCCTTACTCGGAGACGGTGAGTCGTGGTCGAGCTCGGCCCTGGCGCTCGCGCTTGGCGCCAGCCAGCGGAGCGTGCAGCGCGCGCTCGACGCCCTCGCGGTGGCCGGCAAGGCGCAGTCGTTCGGTCGCGGGCGGGCGCGCCGTTGGATGGTCCCGCCTGTGCCGGGATTCACGACGACCTTGTTACTCTCGGCACCTCTGCCGGGCGCCTAGGATGACGGCATGCGTCGATCCCAAGCGGAAATCCTTCGTGAGTACGGACCCTTCCCGAATATCGACCAGGTGCACGGCGTCACCTTCGACGGTCAGCACGTCTGGTTCGCCGCCGGAGACCGGCTGAACGCCATCGATCCGGAGAGCGGAAAGACGGTGCGCTCGATCGACGTCGTCGCCGATGCCGGAACGGCCTTCGACGGTCAGCACTTGTTCCAGATCGCCGGGGATCGCATCCAGAAGATCGATCCGAGGACCGGTGAGGTGCTCGCCACCATTTCGGCGCCCGGCGGCGACGGCTCCTCGGGGCTCGCTTGGGCCGAAGGGACGCTGTGGGTCGGCCAGTATCGGGAGCGCAAGATCCATCAGGTCGACCCCCAGACAGGGGCGATCCTCCGCACGATCGCGTCCAACCGCTTCGTCACCGGGGTTACCTGGGTCGATGGCGAACTCTGGCATGGCACGTGGGAGGGTGACGCGAGCGATGTGAGGCGAGTCGATGCCCGGACGGGAGAGGTCCTGGAGAGGCTCGACATGCCTCAGGGCGTGGCCGTTTCGGGGCTCGAGTCCGATGGCGGCGATCGGTTCTTCTGCGGAGACGCAAGCCGCGGAACGGTGAGAACGGTCCGCCGGCCCCG
>CAYSTX010000067.1:0-15027 GCA_964434035.1 uncultured Acetobacteraceae bacterium | reverse complement strand
GCCCGCTCGGTCAGCATGTTGGTCTCCGCCACGCGGTAGGCGGCAAGGCCACGCGGACGCACGTGTAGGTCGGTGAGTTGGACAAGAAGCATGGGACGTCCCGATCGTGATCGTCGTTATCGCGGAAGATTGAGCGCGGTCTGATCGACGTAGGGCTTGAGCAGCGCGTCGGCGGCCATCTGCGCGCGCGCCATCGCCTCCGCCGGTTTTGCGCGGCCGGATAGCACGGCCTGCACCTGATCCTCGAGCGCCTTGCGCACAGCGACCGTGTCATACGTCGCGAACCAGGGCTGCGCGTAGCGGAGCTGATCGAGCGCGACCTTCGCGTTCGGGTCTTTGTCGAGATACGCCTTCATCTCCGGCAGGTCGTAGGCGGCGATCCGCGGCGAGAAATATCCGGTGAACCGGCTCCAGGCGCCGGAAACCTCGGGGCTGGTGAGGTAGGTAATCAGGGTCCACGCCGCCTGCTGCCGCTCAGGGCTGTTGCCGCGCGGAATGATGAGGCTCGCGCCGCCAATTGGCGCGGCGTAGTGCAGCGCGCGCGGAATGAATGCGACCTTGAACGGATGCTTCATGTTGTCACGGATGAAACCAAGCGAGCCCGTGCTGCTGACCATCATCGCGGTGCGGCCGGAGAAGAACGCGGACGCGCCCGTGTTCCCGTCGATCACGCCTTCCGGCATCACGTGCCATTTGTGGACGAGATCATCCATGAAGGTGACGGCGCCGATCGTGCTCGGCGTGTTGTAGTACACCTCGCCGCCCCAATCGCGGTTGTAGTACATGCCGCCGTTCGACATGGTGAAACCGCTGACCAGCCAGCCAAGCATGTCGGTCATCGACAGGATCTCGACGCCGTATTGCGTCACTTTGTCACCGTCGCGCTTCGTCAGCTTGCGTGCGTCATCGGCCCATTCCGACCATGTCGTTGGCGGATGATCGGGGTCGAGGCCGGCTTCTTTGAAAGCGTCGGTGTTGTAGTACAGTATCGGTGTCGAGTTATGGAACGGCACGCCGATCACGTGGCCACCTTCCATCGCGTTGATCCGCAGCGCCGGCCAGAAGCGTGCCATGAAATCGGCGTTGGTCGTGCCGCTCGATTTGATCAGGTCGTCGAGCGCGATCGCGTCGTTGTTGATGACGTATTCGCGGATGAAGTTGGCGCTCATGATGACCACGGCGGGCGGGTGCCCGGCCTTGATCGCCGCGCGCGTCTTGAGGTTCGTGTCGTCGTAGCTGCCGGTATAGGCGGCCGTCACATTGATGTCGGGGTGCGACGCGTTAAAGCCCTCGATCACCCGCTGCATCTCGTTGGCGAGCTTGCCTTGCACCGGCACCGGGAAGAACAGGTCAATGTCGGTCGCCGCGCGCGCCGGCGTGCCGCTGAATGCAGCCAGTAGGGCGGCGCCAGCCAGCGCCCGTGTGAGAAGTCGAACATATCGCATCGCGTCGTGTCCTTCTGTGTCGCTGCAGGCGTTACTTGAGCCCGGTTGAAACCAGGCTTGAGACGAATTGACGCTGAAACAGCGCAAAGCCGATCAGCAGCGGTGCAGCCACCAGCAGCGTGCCGGCGGCGATCACGCCCCAGTCGGAGCCGGCTTCGGCGGCCGACGTGAAGCTCGACAGCCCGACCGTCAGCACCTGATGCGCAGGCGAGGAGGTCGCGATCAGCGGCCAGAGGAACTCGTTCCAATGCGCGGTGACCGAGACGACCGCGAACGCCGCGAGCCCCGGCCGCGCCAGCGGCAGCAAAACGTGCCAGATGACCTGCAGCCGGCCCGCGCCATCCACCATCGCGGCGTCCTCGTAGTCGCGCGGGATCGAGCGGAAGGTCTGGCGCATCAGGAACACGCCGAAGGCAGACGCGCAGTAGGGCGCGGCGATGCCGGGCAGGCTGTCGTAGAGGCCGAGCCGCGTGATCATGACCAGGTTCGGCACGATCAGTACCGGCGGCGGCAGCAGCAACTGCAGCAAGAACACGGCAAACACCGTCTCCCGCCCGCGAAAGCGCAGCCGTGCGAACGCGTAGCCGGCGAGGCTCACGGTCACGACCTGCACCGCCAGAATGCCGGCGCAGAGCAGGATCGTGTTTAGGTACCAGAGCGGAAAATGCCCGGACTGCCACGCGTCGGTGAGGTTCGACAGGTCGAACGGTCCGGATGGGAAGAGCGAGCCCGGATCGTCGGCGCCGCTCAGACCCGGGCGAAACGCGGCGATCGCCATCCAGACGAACGGCGCGGCCCATGGCATGGCGGCCAGCGCCGTCAGCAGCAGCGCGATGCGAAGATGTGCGCGAAGAGGGGGGCGACTGGTCATGACGCGTAATGGACGCCGCGCTCCAACGTGCGGAACGATCCGACCGCGATCGCGAAAAGCACGCCCACGCTGACCACCGTCGCGGCCGCGGCCAGGCCGGGGTCATAGTTCTGTTCCGCCTGCTGATAGATGTAATAGAGCAGCATCGTCGTCGCGTCCGACGGGCCGCCCTGTGTCATGACGATCACGTGGTCGATCTGCGTCAGCGCGTTGAGCAGGCCGATGACCAGGACGAACCCGATCGTCGGGCCGAGCAGCGGCAGCGTGATCCGCCGGAAGCGCGTCGCCGCACCCGCGCCGTCGATCCGCGCCGCCTCGTGCAGCTCCTCCGGGATCCCCGCGAGGCCGGCGAGGAAAAACAGCATGTAATAGCCCGTATTCTTCCAGACTGTGATCGCGATGATGGAGCCGAGCGCCAGATCGGGATTGCCGAGCCAGTTGGTCGCGTCGATGCCGAGGTGGGCGAGGTGGTGGTCGAGCAAGCCTCGCTCCGGCAGGAGCACAAAGCTGAACAGCGCCGCCGCGGCGACCAGCGGGATCAGCTGTGGCATGACGATCACGGTGCGGAGCAGGCGCGCGATGCGCCGGTCTTCGCGTAGCGCCACGGCGAACGCGAGGGCGAGGCACAGGCTCGGGCCGACCGTCCCGAGCGTGTAGAATAGCGTGTTGCGGGCTGCCGTGACGAAACGCGGGTCGGCGAACAGGCGGCGATAGTTGTCGAGGCCGATCCGTCCCGCCGCGTCGAGCCGCTGCTCGAACAGCGACCGGCCGATGACCGTGACCACCGGCCAGTACGTGAAGGCCGCCAGAAACAGCAGCGATGGCGACAGCAGCACGAATGCCGTGCGCCAAGGGCGCGCGCGGCGCGTCTGCAGGGCAACCGCCGATCGGGGAGGTTCGGCCGCGTTCAGTCCCGCCGCTTCTGCTTCGGCTGCCGCCGGCACTCGCGTCCCCGTTTAAGCTGTCTGCCGCCGAGGCTGTAGGGACGATCCGTGACGGTGCGATGACGGGAAAGTTACCGTTGCGTGGCGACGGCGTGATCCGCGACACTGACGGCCTCGGTTAACGCCGCGCCGATCTGCACCGTCGCGTCGCGCCAATCCTGACGCCCGACACGAATAGGCGCGGCGCAAACGATCACACCGCGGCCAAACGGTAGGGGCAGTACCATTCGGTCCCAACTCTTCAGCGTCAGGCGGCGAGTCGTTTGTGCGGCGCAAGGGAAGATTGGCGCGCCGGACAGCGCCGCGATCTGCGCGACGCCCGCCTGGGCGACCCGGCGCGGCCCGCGCGGTCCGTCGGGCGTCAAGCCAACCAGGCCGCCCGCCGAGAGCCGGACAAGCAGCGAGCGCGCGCCAACCGCGCCGCCCCGCGAGGAGGAGCCGAAAAGGACGCCGATGCCGAGCCGCTGTACGACATCCGCGATCAACTGTCCGTCGTTCGAGCGGCTGATCAAAACGTCTATCCCGCCGGGCCTGCGGGCGAGGCGGCGGCCAAGTTGCGGCATCAGCGCGAGACGTTCATGCCAACATGCAAAAATTGCTGCGCCGTCCGTTTCGGCGCGCGCAATATTGTCTGCGCCGATAACCGACCAACGTGTGGTGCGGAGAGCCGCGCGGAGATAGGCTGTCAGAGCTGCGGCGGCGGCGCGACGGATAGCCGGCCGACGAGCGAGCGACTTGATCACGATCCGTCCTCGGCGCCGTCTGATCGGCGCGGCATCCGAGGGAACGACTGCCGATCAGCCAGCGTTGCCCACGAATCGCGTCCGGTTCCGTTCCTTACCTTCCGCATCAGGAGGATGACGACATGCCGTTCGATGGTAGTGACTTCGCCCCAATCCAGGTAACCGCCGCGCCCGACCGCCGCCGCTGGCTGCGGGACGTGGCCACCACGCTGCGACGCCGCGTCATTACAGCGTGGGCGCCCGCCGCGCCACGGCCCCTGCAGGAGCCGACCGCCGCCGACCTGTTGCGGGCGGCACGCGCCGTGATCGCCGACGAGCAGCGTTGGGCGCAGGGCCGTTACTCGACGCTCGACGGTCGGCACTGCGCGATCGGCGCGCTGCGCACGGTCACCCGTGACGTGGCGTCGCGCCGGGCCGGCAAGCGGGCGCACGCGGTGCTGCGCGGCGTGGCGCTGGAGGCCGGGTTCGGCTCGGTCGAGCAGATGAATGACCGCTGGACGCACGCCGAGGTCATCGGCGCCTTCGACCGCGCGATTATCGCTGCCGAGCGTACGTCGGGCCGGTTCTGACGAAGCATCGGGGTTCCGCCGCGCGTCAGACCGGCAGCACGAAGAGCCAGACGACGCAGGCGAACCCCACGGCCCACACGGCCGAGCGCGTATTTGCCCGGTCGCTGAGATACGCCGCGGTATAGGCGAGCCGCGCGGCCAGGAACACGACGCAAGCGCGTCGATCCGCGCCTGCGGAGCGTGGGCGAACTCGGCGGCGAGCACGGCGGCCGCGAACGGCGGAAACGCCTCGAACTGGTTCTGCTGCGCCGCGATTGCCCGCGCCTTGCCGCTCCGCCCAGGCGCGCGGCGCCGCGTTGTCGAAATCCCGCGCTCCCTGCTTACCGATCCAGGCGACGAACAGCGGCAGGAGCGCGGCGAGCAGCAGCATCCATTGGGCGAGCGTCATCGGGGTCCGGTCCTCGGTTCTGCTCCCGATGTCTGGCATACCGGAGCCGCGTCGCGGGAGGACGCTTTAGACCGCTTGGCGTGCGCTGTTGCCGATCTAACCCTTCACCCCGCCCATCGTCAGTCCGGTCGTCATATGGCGGCGGAACCCATAGTAGATAATGATCGGGGGCAGTGCATACAGGATGGAGGTGGCCATCAACAGATTCCACGGCGCTTCGTCGCTGTTCATGAACTGCCCGAGGGCGACCGGCACCGTCATGTTGCCCGGGCTCGACAGCAGGAGATACAGGTACAGGTATTCGTTCCAGGCAAGCAATAAGGCATAGGTTCCGACCGCCACCATCGCCGGCGCCATCAGCGGAAGATAAACCCGCCAGTAAATGCCGAACGGGCCGGCGCCGTCGATGCGCGCCGCTTCGTCGAGCGTAAGTGGGATGCTGGCGCCGTATTCGGTGAAGATGAAGATGGCATACGGGGTCGCGAAGGTGACTTCGACCATGATCACCGACCAAAGCGTGTCGCCCAAGCCGTAGCTTTGCATGACGCGATACATCGGGATCGCCAGGAACGACATGGGGATCACGTAGGTCAGCAAGGCGGCCGTACTGACGAACCACGCACCCTTGATGCGCAGCCGACCGATGACGAAGCTGGTCAACGTGCCGATCAAGAGCGTGAGCACCGCCGTCGCGATGCCGATGTAGAGGCTGTTGGCCATCTGGTGCCAGAAGTGCTCGACATACCAGTAGTTCTGCGACAGCACCGTCCAGAAACCGGCGAGCGTCGGATGCGTGGGAAAGAGGTCGTCGCTGAAGACAGCATCATTCGGCCGCAGCGCAACCTCGAGCATGTTGTAGAGCGGCAGCAGCGTCCAGATTAGGATCACGACGCCGATCAGCACCTGTCCGGCGATGAAAAGTCGACGCTGCAGCACGCCGCGTCGACGCCGTGGCCGGGCGGTCGCGCCCGCGCTGCCCACCGCCGCGCTCACAGCTGCACCTGCGACCGCGATAGCCGCCGCATCAGCAGGATGACGAGCGGTATCAGCAGCGGCAGTGCCGACATCACGGTTGCCATGCCGAGATACGGATCATTGACCTGGAAAGCGTTGCGGATGCCCAAAGTCGCCAGCACGTTCGTCGATAGCGCCGGTCCGCCACCGCTCACGAAAAAGACGGTATTGAAATCGCCGAGCGTCCAGATCGTCGAGAGCAGCGTGCAGACCAGGTAGAGGTTGGCGAGCAGCGGGAACGTGACGTAGATGAAACGGCGAAGTCCCGTCGCGCCGTCCACCGCCGCCGCCTCGACGACCTCGTGCGGGATGGCGGTTCGCCCGGCCATCAGGATCACGGTCCAGAACGGCGTCCATTTCCAGATATACGCGGCGATAACGGTTGAAAACGTCAGCCACCGCTCGGTGAGCCAGGAGGGGCCGTTTTCGATACCGAACAGGTGGTAGAGCAGGTTGTTCAACATCCCCCACTGACCATTCAGCATCCAATGGATGGAGATGAAGGTGGGGATTGCCGGCGCGGCCCAGGGCAGGATGAAGACGAGCAGCAGCGCCTTCACCCATCGGCTTTTCTGCAGGAAATAGCCGGACAGCAGTAGCGCCAGGAACAGGTGCAGGTTCACGCCGATCGCGAGGTAGAGCACCGTGTTCACCAGCGTGCGGAGATAGATCGGGTCGGAAAACAGCTCCGCATAGACCGCAGGCCGATGGCCGAGCCAAAGCCCGTAGGCGACCGGATAGATCACGAACAGCAGGAACACCGCCGCATAGGGCACCAGAAAGGCCATCGCCCAGGTGACGTCGGAGCCCTGAAGCCCACCACCGCGCCAGAAGCGCGGGCGGCCCCTGATCGCCGGCACGGCCGTTCTGGCGATGGCTGAAGAACTGGCCATGCCTGCCTCTCCTGTCAGGCGCCTCGATTGTCAGGCGATCGGGAATTTGGAGAAGATAGCAGTCATCCGGTCAAAGACCTTGGCGGTCGCGTCCTCGGGCTTCATGCCGCCGATGACATCGGCCTCCGCAACACCCCACAAATGCTCGGCGCTCACCTGCGCGAAGCCAGGATTGTAGACCTGGGGCCACGGGATCGTCGGGCCGAGCACGCCCTGCTTGACCGCGGTGACGCGGTGCTCGTCGTTCGCGTCGAGCCAGAACTTGTCGTTGTCCACGATCGTCTTCATCACCGGCAACCAGCGCGCGAGCGCCTGCTTCAGGTAGCTGTTGAGGTTCGCCGGCTCGATCAAGTTGCGGATGAAGCTTTTGGCGCCGTCGATGTTTTTGGCACCCTTCGGAATGTAGGCTTGCGGCACGTCGAGCAGCACCGGCACCGGCTTACCGTCGTTGCCGAGCGGCAACGCCAACGTCACCATGTCGTGATAATACCACTGCTTGTTGTCGATTTTCGCCGTCGCGATCGAGATGGTGTCGTTCGGCGTCATCACGACTTCCTTGGCGTGGAAGGCGTTGTTGTTGTCCGGATCGCCCCAGTTGATGGCGGCAGGCGGCACGAAGCCCTGCTTGTATGGGGTGGTCAACCGCTCGAGCGACGTCGCAACCGCCTTCAGCACCTGGGAATCGTCGGCGTTGAACTTGCCGTCCGGCGACACGATGTTGCCGCCGCCGTACGCGACCAGCACTTGGTTGAGAAGATTGTTCGGGTCGGCGCCGGTGGTCGAGAGGGTGTAGCCGAGGCCGTAGACGTGCCGCATGCCTTTCGCGCGCAACTTTGTCTGCACCGGCTCGAAGAAGTCGAAGAACTTGTCCCAGGTTTGCGGAATATCGGAGAGCTGATAGCCGGCCTGCTCGACGAGGATGCGCCAGGTCGGGATGTTGAGCGCCTGCGCCTTCAGCGGAACGCCGAAGAACGACCGCTTCTTGGCAACATTGTCGAAGTACTGCGCGGCCTTCAGGGCGGTTTCGCTGTAGTTCTGTTTTTGCGTGTCGACGACGTCGGACACGTCGATGAGCTGCCCTTTCCAGGCCGCCTGCGGCAGCGTCTGCGTCGGGCCGTGGTCGGAATAGATCAGGTCGGGGACAGCGCCGGTGGTCAGCGCCGAAACGACCTTTTGGTCGAGCGCGTCGCCGGTAATCATCGACACGTCGACCTTGTAGCCGCTCGTCTTCTCCCAGTCGGCGACGATGGTGCGGAAGGCCTGGTCCTCGGCCGCGTAGAACCCCTGGTTCCACCACACGGTTAGCGTCTTGTCCTGTGCCCGCGCGATGTTCGGCCGCGCCAATGTAGACGCCGCAGCAAGCCCCGCGGTCCCTCCGAGCAGGGTCCGCCGTCCCAAACTGACCATCTGTCTCCTCTCCTTCCGTTCGCGGCTTCTCCCCCCTGACCGTCGAGCGGCGGGGTGGCCGTCATTGCGACCGACACGCTGAAACCTTCGGTCCGGCTGTCAAGTGAATTTCAGCGGCGTTTCGTAGAGCGGCGCGCGGCCTAGCCCTTCCGGCAGTGCCGATGCAGAGTGATGGCAGCGCATAAGAATGACGGCGGGCAGGGATGGAATTCGCTCTTTCGGACCAGCAAGCGGTGATCCGCGACGAGGTCTCCCGCCTCTGCTCCCGGTTCGACGATGGTTGGTGGCTGACGCAGGACCGTGCCGAGGTGTTCCCGACAGCCTTCTATGACGCGATGGCCGCGGCCGGCTGGCTCGGCATCGCGATGCCGGAGGAATACGGCGGCGCCGGGCTCGGCGTCACGGAGGCGGCCATCATGATGCGCGCGGTTGCCGAGAGCGGCGCCGGCATGTCGGGCGCGTCCGCAATCCATATCAACATCTTCGGTCTCAATCCCGTCGTCGTCTTCGGCACGGAGGCGCAGAAGCGCCGGATGCTGCCGCCGCTGATTGCGGGACAGGACCGCGCCTGTTTTGGCGTCACCGAGCCGGACGCGGGCCTCAACACGACCGAAATCCGCACCCGCGCCGAGCGCCGGGGCGACTGCTACGTGGTGCGCGGCCAGAAGATCTGGACTTCGACCGCCCAGGTCGCAAACCGCATCCTCCTCCTCGCCCGCACCGCCCCCTTCGACCCGGCGCGCAAGACCGAGGGGCTGACGCTGTTTTATACGGCGCTCGACCGGACGCACGCCGACGTGCGGCTGATCCACAAGATGGGAAGGCACGCGGTCGACAGTAACATGGTGTTCTTCGAGGACATGGAGATCCCGGAGGACGACCGGATCGGTGAGGAAGGCGAAGGGTTTCGCGCGATCCTGCACGGTCTCAACCCCGAACGCATCCTGATCGCCGCCGAGGCGGTCGGGCTCGGCCATGCCGCACTCCGCCGGGCCAGCGCCTATGCCCGCGAGCGCCACGTGTTCGGCCGCGCGATCGGACAGAACCAGTCGATCCAGCACCCGCTCGCGCAAAGCTGGGCGGAGCTGGAGGCGGCCGACCTGATGACCATGAAGGCGGCGAGCCTCTATGACCGAGGCGCCCCGTGCGGCGCCGAAGCAAACGCCGCGAAGTACCTGGGGGCCGAGGCCGGCTATCACGCCTGCGAACGCGCGGTGATGACGCATGGCGGGATGGGTTACGCGCAGGAATACCATGTCGAACGCTACTTCCGCGAAAGCCTGATCCCCCGCCTCGCGCCCGTCAGCCCGCAGCTCATCCTCAGCTACATCGCCGAGCGGGTGCTCGGTCAGCCGAAATCATACTGAAAGGCACGCGTGATGGCCGGCCTCTGGTTCGAGGACTTCACCGACGGGCAGGTGTTCGATCACGCGCTGAGCCGGACGGTGACCGAGATGGACAACGTCCTGTTCAGCAGCCTGACGATGAACCCACAGCCGCTGCATCTCGACGCCGAGTTCGCCCGTACGACTGAGTTTGGGCGGCCGCTGGTCAACAGCCTGTTCACGCTCGGGCTGCTGATCGGCATGACCGTCGGCGAAACGACGCTCGGCACCACGATCGGCAACCTTGGCATGACGAGCGTCGCCTTTCCGAAGCCGGTTTTTCATGGCGACACATTGCGCGCCCGCAGCACCGTACGGTCGGTCCGGGCGAGCAGGTCGCGGCCGGATGCCGGTTTGGTTGAGTTTCTGCATGAGGCAACGAACCAGCGCGGCGAGGTCGTGGCGACCTGCGTTCGTACGGCGCTGATGCGCCGGCGGCCGGATGGACCGGCGGGCGGGTAACAAAGCGGAGCTTGACGCAAGCCTCACGGGCGTTAGCGTTCGATTGAGATCGGCCGCGCAAGACGGCCGCCCAATGAGGAGAGAACGTTCCATGATCCGCCGCTGTGCCGGCTTCCGCGCGTCGACTGCGCTTGCGACCTCGGCCTTCGCGCTGGCCGGTTACCTGACGGTTTCCCCTGCGATCGCCGGCGACCCGATCAAGATCGGTGTCATTGCCGAGCAATCCGCGATCTCGGGCGCCGCCATTATCAATAGCGCGAAGCTCGCCGCCGACGAGATCAACGAGAAGGGCGGGATCGGCGGACGCAAGATCGAGATCATCGCCTATGATGACCACTCCTCCGCCTCCGATGCGGTCCGCGCCTTTCAGCGCGCAGTGAACGAGGATCACGTCAACGCGGTCATCGGCAGCTACATCAGTGAGGTCGTGCTCGCGATCGAGCCCTGGTCGGCCCGGCTGAAAATGCCGTTCATCACCCCGGGCGCCGCCAGCAACGAGATCTCGAAGAAGGTCCACGAGGACTACGACCATTACAAATACACGTTCCACGAGTGGCTGACCTCGGCCTTCATCGCTCAGTCCGTCTGCGACAGCAGCAAGGACACGCTGGTCGATAGCTTCCACATGAAGACCGCGGTGGTGATGAGCGAGGATGCGGCCTGGACCAAGCCGCTCGACGCCGGCTACCTCGACTGCCTGCCGAAGGCGGGCCTGCAGGTGCTCGACCATATCGTCTTCTCGCCCGACACCACTGATTTCACGCCGATCTACTCGCGCGTTGAGAGCAAGGCGCCGGACGTTATGATCCTTGGGATCAGCCACGTTGGCGTGCAACCGACGGTGCAATGGCACAGCCAGCAGGTGCCGATCGCGATGGCCGGCGACAACGCACAGGCGACCTCGTCGACGTTCTGGCGCGACACGAACGGCGCGACCGAGGGCGTGATTACCTCGACGGGGGCGGCACCCGGTTCGGGCAATACGTCCAAGACGGACCCTTTCACCGAGGCATACACGAAGAAATTTGGCATCTCGCCGGCCTATAGCGGCTATGCGACGGCGGATGCGGTGAACGTCATCGCGCTCGCGGTCGAAAAGGCCGGCAGCACCGATCCGGACAAGATGGTCACGGCACTTGAGCAGACGGATTACGAGGGCACGCTCGGGCGGATCCAGTTCTACGGCAAGAACGACCAGTTCACGCACGCGATGAAATACGGCGCCGACTACGTCACTGGCATCACGATCCAGTGGCAGGACGGCAAGCAGGTCGTTGTATGGCCGAAGAAGCTCGCCAAGGGCACGATCCGCTTCCCGGCGTTCGTCAAGATCAAGCAGGCCAGCAAGTAACGCGCCCCCTCACGCCGCGCCCCCTCACTGTTGTTTCTGACCTTTCCGCTCGGCATCCGACGGTGAACGGACGCGTACGCGCATGAAGGCGCTTCAAATCCTGATCGATGGGTTCGCGATCAGCACTCTCTATGGGCTCGGAGCCGTCGGCTTCACGCTGATGTTCGGCGTCTCCGGCGTCCTCAACCTCGCGCATGGCGGCATCATGGTCTTCGCCGCAGTGATCGCCTGGTATGCGGCGGGCACGCTCGGTCTGGGCCCTTATCTCGGCTCGCTCGCGGGCGTCGCGGCCGGCGTCGTCGCGGCGTTCGCGACCTATCTGCTCGTCGTGCGGCCGATCCAGCGGTCACGCGCGATCCCTTCGGAGGAGAAGGAGATCTTCGTTCTCACTGGCACGCTGCTCTGGGGCATCATGATGCAGCAGGGCGTCGCGGTGACGTTCACCAGCAACCCGATCACCGTCCTGCCGCTCATCCCCGGTGTCATCGACATCGCGGGTGTGCGGACGCCGATCAACGAGCTGATGATCGCCGCCATCTGCTGGGTCGCGATCGCCGCGCTGTGGCTGCTGGTCAACCGCACGCGCTCGGGGAAGAGCCTGCTCGCCGCGTCGATCAACCCGCGCGGGCTGACGCTGGTCGGGTTCGAGCTGTCGTCGATCTACCTGCGCGTCTGGGCGATCTATGGCGTGCTGGCGGGGATCGCGGGCGTGCTACTCGCGACCTTCCTTGGCGCGAGTTCGGACAATATCGGGCAGCTGACGGCGAGCGCGTTCTCGATCGTCGTCCTCGGCGGCCTCGGCTCCGTAGCCGGATCGCTGCTGGCCGCTTATGTCGTCGGCTATATCGAGACGCTGACGGCGTATCTGATCTCACCGACCATCCGCTCGATGCCGGTGTTGATCCTGCTTGTGCTCGTTGTTTACCTGCGCCCGCAGGGCATTTTGGGGCGGCGCTGATGCGAATCTGGATCGTCGCGGCCGTCGTCGTCGTCATCGCCGCAATTCTGCCGCTCGGTGCGTCGCCCTACATCCTCGGCGTGCTCACGCTCGCTTATTACTTTGGCGTTTTCGCCATGGCCTGGGACCTGCTGTTCGGGTTTGCGGGCGAGGTCAATTTCGGCCCGACCTTCCTGATCGGCGTCGGCGCTTATTCGGCCGGGATGCTGAACGCGTACGCGGGCCTGCCCATTCCCGTCTGCGTCATCGCGGGCGCCGCGCTCTCGGTCGTCGCCGGCGTCCTGCTGGCGCTGCCGGCGCTGCGGCTGAGCGGGCCGTATTTCGGGCTGACGACCTTGGTCGCGGTGCTGCTGCTTCAGCAGTTGATCGTCGTCTTTGCCGGTTTCACGGGCGGAGAGATCGGGCTGACGGTGCCGGACGTGCTGTCGATCGACAGCGTCACCAACTACGAATACGCGCTCGCGTTCATGGCGGTCTCGGGCGCTATCCTATTCGGCCTGTCGCGCTCCTCGGTCGGGCTGATCCTGCAAGCGTCGGGGCAGGACGCGATCGAGGCGGCGGCGCTCGGCTTTAACGTCGCCAAGCATAAACTCGCCGCGTTCTGCATCAGCGCTCTGTTCTCCGGCCTCGCCGGCGCAATGCTCGTCTTCTACCTCGGCGCCGCGTCGGTCGGCACGCTGGTCGATGTCACCGTCGGCGTCCAGATCATCATCGCGGCCGTGCTCGGCGGCAGGCGCACCATCCTCGGCGCGGCGCTCGGCGCGGTGTTCCTGATCGTCGCGGCCGAGGTGCTGCGCCCGATCGGGCAGATCAACACGCTCGTCGTCGCGGCTGTGGCGCTGCTCGTGCTGCTGTTTGTGCCGGACGGGTTTCTTGGCGCCGCCCTCCGTCGCCGGATGCGGCCGTGACCGGCATGCACCCGCCGCCCCGGTTGGCTGCAACAGGGCTGGTCAAGCGGTTCGGCGGGCTGGTTGCTGTCAACGGCATCAGCATGTCGATAGAGCCGGGCGAGATCCTTGGCCTGATCGGGCCCAACGGGTCCGGCAAGTCGACCGTGATGAAGCTCATCATGGGGATCGAGCGGCCGAACGAAGGCCAGGTTTTGCTGGACGGCGAGGACATCACCGGCCTGCCGACGCACCGCGTCGCGCGCGCCGGGGTCGGCATCGTGTTTCAGCATTCGCGGCCGCTCCACCGGCAGACGGTGCTGGAGAACATCAAGCTCGCGCTCCTGCCCGACTCGCTGATCCGGCTGATTGGCGACCCCGCACATGACGCGCAGGCCCGCGCGATCGCCGATCGCGTCGGGCTTGGCCGCGTGCTCGACCGCCGGCCGGCGACGCTGCCCTTCGCGGACCTCCGGCGGATGGAGCTCGCGAAGACGATCGCCCGCGACCCGCGTCTCGTGCTGGTCGACGAGCCGTTCGCCGGCCTGACCGGCCCCGAGATGCGCGAGTTTTCGCGGCTGATCGAAAGCTTCCGCGAAGAAGGGCGGGCGGTTCTGCTGGTCGACCACAACGTGAAAAGCGTTGCCGCGCTGGTTGACCGCGTGCTCGCCATGTATCTCGGCGAGCCGATTGCCGAGGGTTCGCCGGACGCGGTGATGCGCGATGAGACGGTGCGTCGCGTCTATCTCGGCGGCTCGATCGAGGGCACCCATCACGCGACCCCGGCCGAGGAAGCCGCGCGCGCCAAGGTCGAGCCGCTGCTATCGGTCGAGGCGGCGCGCGTCACGTACGGAAGGGCGCTGGCGCTCGACGGCGTGTCGTTGCATGTGCAACCGGGCGAGTTTGTCTCCGTCGTCGGCCTGAATGGCGCGGGCAAGACGACGCTGTTCAACGCGATCTCCGGGCTGGTGCCGCACACGGGCACGATCCGGTTCCGCGGCGAAACGCTCGCCGGCCGCACGGCGGCGCGGATCGCGCGCGAGGGCGTGGTGCAGTGCCCCGAAAGCCGCGAGCTGTTCGGCTACATGAGCGTGCGGGAAAACCTCGACCTCGCGGGCCAGCACCTGCCGCGCGCCGAGTGCGCGCGTCAGCTCGACTGGCTGCTCGACCTGTTCCCGATCCTGCGCAACCGCGCCAAGCAGGCGGCGCGGACGCTAAGCGGTGGGGAGCAGCAGATGCTGGCGATCGCGCGCGCGCTGATGATGCGCCCGACGCTGCTGATCCTCGACGAGCCGACGCTCGGCCTCGCGCCGGTGATCCTCGAGCAGCTCTCACACGCGATGAACACGCTCCGCGAGACGACCGACATCACGGTGCTTCTTGGCGAGCAGAACGTGACATTCGCGCTGCCGCACGCGGACCGCGTTTATGTGCTGGAGCATTCCCGCATTATCTGGGAGGGGCCGCCTGGAAGATTTGCCACCGAAATGGGTGCGGCGTATCTTTAGGGGAAGCCCTCAATTTGGGACTGCTTGCGACCCTTCTCGGACGTTCCGTCGATGCGACCGAATCAGGTGTTGGCCGACTCCGGAATGACGGCTTTGGGCACTCGGAACGTCAGAGCGGACATTCGCTGTCGCGCCGAGTGTGGCAAGTACCGACCCACGTCGGCCAGTCCGCCATCGGGCGGACGATACCGAAAGCAGTCAT
>CAYSTX010000066.1:0-15084 GCA_964434035.1 uncultured Acetobacteraceae bacterium | reverse complement strand
ACGCGTGGGCGCCCTATGACGGCGCCTGATCGGCCGGACAGCTGATTTCTGTCGCCCGAAAATAGGCCTGCGTGGCGTCGATCATCGCCCGCACATTCGGCGACCCGCGGCTTCTCGCCTGAAAGACGAGGTTGATTGGAACCGCCGGCGGTTCAAACGCGGGCAGCACGTAGCGAAGCCGCCCGTCGCGGATATACGGCTCGACCTGATAGCAAAGCACCCGCGTGATCCCGAGCCCGTCGAGCGCCGCGTCGATCGCCGTCTCGATGCTGTTCGTCAGCAGCCGCGGCTCAAACCGGATCGCGGGGCGGCCCGACGACGTGAAACGCCACTCGCGATTCGGCGCGAAACCCTCAAACGCGATCAGCGCGTGCTGATGCAGATGCGCGACCTCAGCCGGCGCGCCGTGTTCGGCGAGATAGGCCGGACTCGCGACCAGCACGCGACGCACCTCCGCGACGCGGACGGCGTGCAGCGCGCTGTCGGACAGGTCGGCGATCCGCACGGCGACATCGATACCCTCCTCGACCAGATGGATCACGCGATCGGTCAGCATCAGCTGCACGTCCAGTTGCTGGTGCGCGCGGAGCAGGGTCGAGACGATCGGCAGGATATGCCGCCGGCCGAACACCACGGGCGCGGTGATGATCAGCCGGCCGCGCGGCTCGGCCCCCTCGCCCCGCAGCGACCGCGCCGCATCCTCAAGCTCGTCCAGCGCCGCGCGGCATCGTTCGAGATAGGCCTCACCCTCCGGCGTCAGGCTGACGGAACGGGTCGTGCGGCGCAGCAGGGCAACGCCGAGATCCGCCTCAAGCTCGGCGATGGCCCGGCTGACGGCGGTTGGCGAGACGCGCAGCGAGCGAGACGCCTCCGCGAAGCTTTGTCGCTGCGCGACCGCGACGAAGGCCCGGAGCGCGTCGAGACGATCCATGCTGCATCGGTCCCCTTTATCCCGCGAGACGCAATAATGAAGTGCGAAATCGCTCGATTAACCCGAACCACGTCGCACGCATATGGGGGGCGGGCCGAATTACGGTCCAACTTGATTGGAGAACCCGCCATGTCCCGACTGCCCATACCGACCCAAGACGAATCCCCGGCCGAGTCGCAGAAGATCCTCGATGCAGTCGGCCGTCAGCTCGGCAAGGTCCCGAACGCGCTCCGCGTCATGGGCCAGAGCACGGCCGTGCTTGAGGGCTACAGCGCCCTGTCGGCCGCACTGAGACCGACGCTCGACGCCAAGACGCGCGAGCGGATCTCAATCGCGGTCGCCGTCGTCAATGGCTGTGACTACTGCCTCTCGGCGCATACCTATCTCGCCACCAACGTCACGCATTTGGACGAGGCTGAGATCGCCGCCAACCGGCACGGCCATTCGAACGACGCCAAGGCCGACGCCGCGGTTGGGTTTGCCACCGAGGTTGCGCGGAGCCGCGGCAAGGTGAGCAATGCCAGCATCGAAGCCGTCAAGAAGGCCGGCTTCACCGACGCGCAGGTGGTCGAGATCGTCGCCAATGTCGCGCTGGCGACGCTTACGAACTTCGTCAACAACGTGGCCGACACGGACATCGATTTCCCGGTCGTGCGCGCCGCCGCGTAACCGCTCAATCCGTCAACGCTGGACGCCCGTTTCGCGCCGGCGCCCAGCTCGCCGTCCTGGGATCGATGTGCTTGCAAAGGCAACGACCGACATGAACCACATGTTTTCAAGCGACGTTGCCTTCACGCCCAGCGTCAAGACCGTGCAGGCAAGCCGCAAGGCCCGCCCGGCGCACGTGCGGATCGAGGAGCACGGCGGCTTTCGCACCGAGATTACGGACGATCTGCGGGGCTTCATTGCCGAAGTCGATACCGCGTTCCTCGGCACCGCGAACACCGAGGGGCAGCCATACGTGCAGCATCGCGGCGGGCCGAAAGGGTTCATCCGCGTTGTCGATAACAGGACGCTCGGCTTCGCGGATTATGTCGGCAACCGGCAATACATCACGACTGGGAACCTGCTGGAGAACGACCGCGCGTATCTCATTCTGATGGACTACGCGCATCGGCGCCGCGTGAAGATCTGGGGCCGAGCGCGCGTGGTCGATGACGATCCGGCGTTGGTCGCGGCGCTGATGCCGGAGGACTACGCGGCGCGGCCCGAGCAGGCGATCCTGTTCAAAGTCGATGCGTGGGACATCAACTGCCCGCAACACATCCCGCAGAAATTCGATGCGGCTGATGTGGCCGATCTGGTGCGGCGACTACAGGCGCACGTGGCCGAACTGGAGACCGAAATCAAGACGCTGCGCGCCGCAACATTGTTACAAACGACAGGAGACCAACCATGATCACCCGCCCACCGCTGCCGCCATTTAGCGAAGAGACCGCGCGCCAGAAGGTGCGCGCGGCGGAGGATGCGTGGAACGGACGCGATCCGTCCCGTGTCGCGCTCGCCTACACACCAGACAGTCGGTGGCGCAATCGCTCCGAGTTCTTCACCGGTCGCGCCGCGATCGAGGCATGCCTCACCCGCAAATGGTCGCGCGAGCACGAATACCGGCTGATCAAGGAGCTATGGGCCTTCACCGGCAACCGGATCGCCGTGCGTTTCGTCTATGAGTGGCACGACGATGACGGACAGTGGTGGCGTAGCCATGGCAACGAGAACTGGCAATTCGACGCCGACGGCCTGATGGAACAGCGCCATGCCAGCATTAACGACGTGCCGATTGCTGCGTCCGAGCGACTGTTTCATTGGCCGCAGGGCGTGCGGCCGGCGGATCATAAGGGGCTGACCGAGCTCGGGCTTTAAGGGCGGCCAGCACCGCGTGCAGCACGCGCCCGTCGATCGCGGCGAGGCCGAGCCCGATGAGGGCCATACCGGCGAGCGCGTGCAGCGACACGGTTTCATTGAGGAACACCGCGCCGAGCAGCAGCGCGCTGATCGGCAAGAGGAACGCGACCAGAAGCAGGTTCGTAGCACCCGCCGTCGCCAGGATGCGGAAGTACATCGTGTAGGCGACGGCGGTGCAGAGAATCGCGATGGTCACCAAGGACAACCACGCGGCTTCGCTCGGCGGCGCGAGCGTCCACGGCCGATCGACGATCAGCGACAGCGGAATGAGAACCGCGGTGGCCGCCGTGATCTGACCGGTCGCGACCTTGGACGGCGGAATGTCCCTGAAGCGCCGGCCGAAAATGCCCGCGAGCGCGTAGCTCAGCGCCGCCAATAGACAAGCCGCCTCGCCCACGAGATCGCCGGCGCCGACACTGCGGAGCGCCGCCGGGCCGATCAGGACCGCGACCCCGACAAACCCGCACACGACGCCGATCCCCTTCGCGGGTGTCAGCCGCTCGGTCGTGGTGAGGCGATCGGCCGCGAGGACGGTGAAGATCGGCGTCGTCGCGTTGAGGATCGACGCGAGCCCGCTCGAAATCCGCGTCTCACCGAACACGATCAGCGTGAATGGCACGACGTTGTTGAGCACACCCATAATCAGGAACGCGCCCCACAGACCCGGGCTGCTCGGCATCCGCTTCCCGCGCAGCACGAGAAACAGGTTCAGCGCGACGGCGGCGAGACCAACGCGACCCAACACGATTGTCACCGGCGGCAATTCGGCGACCAGCACCTTGAAGAAGAAGAACGTGCTGCCCAAGAGCGCCGAGAGGATCAACAACTGGACCCACTCGCGCCCTCCCATCCTCGGTATCGGACCCGTCGGTGCCATATCCCGCCTCGCGCAATACCGAGCCGTATCGTAGGCGCGCGCGCCGAGCGAGCGCCCTCCGCTCCTTGCGGTCGGACTCAGTTATGGAAGTGCGCGTGGCCCTGGCTGTCGTAGTAGATGGTCGCGACCGCGCCGCCGCTATTGCCGCTCACGCCGGAGACCGGGATCTCCGCCATCGGCTGCGGTCCGGAACATGCGGAGAGGATGGTGAGCAGCGCAAGGGCGGCCCAGCGCCCGAACTCGCGATCCATGGTGAAGCCTTTCGGAGGTGTGTCGGGACCTGAATGTGGTCCGTCCTTTGCCACCGAAACCCCCTACGAAAGGATACGCGCGAGGCCCACGGCGGCGCGCGGTCCAGTAGCGATGAACGGGCGCATCCGCTCCTTGCGGTCGGACTCAGTTCTCGAAGTGCGCGCGGCCCTGGCTGTCGTAGTAGATCGTGTCGGTTGAACCGCCGTCACCGCCGCTTACACCGGAGACGGGGACTTGCGCCCTCGGTTCCGCACCGGAACACGCGGAGAGCGCGGCGAGCAGCGCGAGCGCGCCCCAGAGCCGGAACCGGCGATCTACGTGCATGGCCAAGCCTTTCGGACGTGAGTTGGAAGCCCGAATGTGGCCCCTCCTTCGCCGCCGAAATCCCAAGGATACGCGCAGGCGGCATTCGTGAGCGGGCGCACTCCGCTCCTTGAGGTCGGACTCAGTTCTCGAAATGCGCGCGGCCCTGGCTGTCGTAGTAGATCGTTGCGGTTGAGCCGCCATCATCGCTGTCGACCCCGGAGACGGGGATTTGCGCCCTCGGTTGCGATCCGGAACACGCGGAGAGGATGGTGAGCAGCGCGAGCGCGGCCCAAAGCCGGAACCGGCGATCCATGGTGAAGCCTTTCGGAAGTGTCGTTGGTAGCCCGAATGTGGCCCCTCCTCCGCCGCCGAAAGCCCAAGGACACCTGCCATGCACTATGGCAACGGGCGATTTGGAAATGCGTGGGTCTGGTGGCCGTCCTCGGACTCGAACCGAGATGCCCTTTCAGGCGAGCGATTTTGAGTCGCTTGCGTCTACCGTTCCGCCAGACGGCCAGTCCTCCGCCGGCATGACCGGCGCGGCCGCCGCGTGGCTCCCGGAGTAGGACTCGAACCTACGACCGAGCGATTAACAGTCGCTTGCTCTACCAACTGAGCTATCCGGGACCGGCGCGGCCGCCCCTATTAGCGAAGGGTCCGGACGGACGCAAACGCCGACGGGGCAGTCTGGTTCAGGGTTCGAAAACTATCTGCACGCGCGGCGTCGGGTAGCGGGCGATACCGAATTCGATCACCTCGCCGGCCTCGTCCACGTTGATGTTCTCCGTCACCAGCAGCGGCCGGGCGCGCGCGACGCGGAGCAGCCCGGCTTCCTCAGCGGTCGGCAGCCGTGCCGAAACCCGTGTGACCAGCCGGCGATAATCCTGGACGCCGACGTCGGCCAGCGCCTCGGTGATCGTCGGGCGGCGGCGCAACGCCTCCAGCAGGTTGGGGAACCGGGCGGCGTTGAAATGGTGGATCGTCAGCGCCACCGGACGGCCATCCGCGAGCCCCAGCCGCTCAATCATTGCAATCCGCGAGCCGGGACGGACGCGCAGCTGCCCCGCGACCTGCTGGTCGGCCGTGATCTCGGCAGTGCGGAGGACGCGGCCGGACGGCTCCTTGTTCTGCCGCCGGATCCACTCGGAAAAGCGGACGCGCTGGGAGACCGAATAATCCAGCACGTCCTCGGTCACGAAGGTGCCGCGCCCCTGCTCGACGCGAACGAGACCGAGGCGCGACATCTCCTCGAGTGCCCGCCTCACCGTGTGGCGGTTCACGCCGAATCGGGCGGACAGCTGCGCCTCAGTCGGCAATTGCGCGCCGGGCACGTGGGTACCGCTCTCGATTTCGCCGCGAAGCGCGCCGACAATCTGCCGCCAAAGCGCGATCCCTTCGGCGCGGCGGAGACGGTCTGTGCCAGTGTCGCCGAGATCGTTCTGATCAGGCGTAATCATGGAGATGTCATCCTGTGTGGGTCCCGTTTGGTGTCGATAGCCGTTGACCCGCACGGCCTCGAACGTCTAGTCATCTATATGACATCCGATGTTCGAGTCAATTCGTCCGCATACCCTGTGTCAGAGATCCGCATGTCGGACCAGTCCCTCACCGCAAATCGCCGCCGCTGGATGGCAACCCTCGCCCGCGCATCGGTTGAACGACTGAACGCGCTGCTGCGCGTCGCCCCGCCTTTGCCCGCCTATACGGTGCTGCGCGGGCCGGAGACCGGTTTGGTGATGGTGCGCGGCCGGATGGGTGGCGGCGGCGATCCGTTCAACATGGGCGAGATGACGGTGACGCGCTGCACGGTCCGCACCGAAGCCGGCGTCGTCGGCCATGCCTGGATCGCCGGCCGCAACGCCGAGCACGCCGAGCTTGCGGCGGCGGCGGACGCCGGGATGCAGGACCCGACACTCGCGCCCGCGTTGCAAGCCGCCGTACTCGATCCGCTTGACGTCGAGGAGGCCGACCGCCGCGCCGCCATCGCCGCGCGCGCGGCGGCGACGCGGGTCGATTTCTTCACACTCGCGACGATGCGCTCGGGAGCGCGGTAGCGGTGACAACAGCGCCCACGTTACTGCCGGGCTTCGCCGCCCCCGGCCCCGACGCGCAACGGACGTTTCGTGCCGTCCTCGACGCGATGGCCCGGCCGGGTGTCATCCGGCAGACGGCGACGCCGTCCGGCATTCCGGCCCCGCTTTGTGCCGCCGCTTCCGCCCTGTTGCTGACGCTCGCCGATGAGGACGCGCCGGTGTGGCTCGACCCATGGGCGGCGCCAGCCGCCGGCTGGATCGCGTTTCACTGCGGCACGGCCCCCGTCGCCGAGCCCGCCGCCGCCGCGCTGGCCGTCGCCCGCGCCATGCCGCCGCTCGACACACTGCCAGCCGGCGACGACGAGCAGCCGCAGGATGGCGCGACGTTGATCATACAGGTGGACGCGCTCGGCACGGGAGTTGCCTACCGTCTGACCGGGCCGGGTATCGAGGCGGATTCGATCCTGGCGGTCACCGGGCTGCCGCCCGCATTCCCCGCGATCTGGGCCGCAAACCGGGCGCGGTTTCCGCGCGGCGTCGACCTGATCATGTGCGCGGGCGATCGCGTCGCCGCACTCCCGCGCACGACGAAAGTGGAGGCCGTCTGATGCCATACGTCGCGGTTAAAGGTGGCGAACGGGCAATCGACGCCGCGCATGCCTGGCTCGCCGAGGCGCGGCGGGGCGATACGTCACTGCCAGCAATCGACACGGCGCAGATCGCGCAGCAGCTCGGCCGTGCGTGCGATCGGGTGATAGGCGAAGGGTCGCTTTATGACCGCGACCTCGCGGCACTCGCCATCAAGCAGGCGCAGGGCGATCTGATCGAGGCGGCGTTTCTGCTCCGCGCCTTCCGCGCGACCCTGCCTCGATTTGGGAACAGCGCGCCGGTCGAGACGTCTTCGATGCGTCTGACACGCCGCGTCTCCGCGATCTTCAAGGATCTGCCAGGCGGCCAGATGCTCGGCCCGACGTACGACTACACGCATCGGCTGCTCGACTTCGCGCTCGCCGCCTCCGACGCGCCGAACCCGCCACCGGCGGCGACCGCGACGCCGGACGACGTAGCCGCGCCCCGCGTGCACGATCTGCTGGGTCAGGAAGGGCTGATCGAGCCGGACCGCGCGACAGAGGGCGGTGCGCCCGCGCCGTTCGATCTGACGCGCGAGCCGGTCGGCTTCCCCGCCGGCCGCGACGCACGGCTACAGGCGCTCGCGCGTGGCGATGAGGGTTTTATGCTGGCGATGGGCTACTCGACCCAGCGCGGCTGGGGGGTCACGCACCCGTTCGTCGGTGAGTTGCGGGTTGGCGAGGTGACGGTCGAGATCGTTCCGCCCGAGCTTGGCTTCGCGATCGAGATCGGCGACCTGACGCTGACCGAGGCGCAGCTGGTCAACCAATATCACGGCAGCACGACCGAACCGGCGCAATTCACGCGCGGCTACGGCCTCTGCTTCGGCCACGCCGAGCGGCGGGCGATCAGCATGGCGCTGGTTGACCGGGCGATGCGCGCCGAGGAGTTTGGCGAGGAAACCGGCGCGCCGGCGCAGAACCCGGAATTCGTGCTGTCCCATTGCGACAACATCGAGGCGACGGGGTTTCTGGAGCATCTGAAACTACCGCACTACGTCGATTTCCAGAGCGAGCTGGAACAGATCCGCCGCATTCGTGCGGGCGTGGCTGATGCATCGGACGAAACATCGTCGTCGGTGATACAGGAGGCGGCGCAATGAAGGGATACGCGTTCGCCTACCTCGACGAGCAAACCAAGCGCATGGTCCGGCGCGCGATCCTGAAAGCGGTCGCGATTCCGGGCCATCAGGTGCCGTTCGGATCGCGGGAGATGCCGCTGCCGTACGGCTGGGGAACTGGCGGCATTCAGGTGACAGCCTCCGTGCTCGGCGCCGATGACGTGCTGAAGGTGATCGACCAGGGCGCGGACGACACCACAAACGCCGTCTCCATCCGTCGCTTCTTCGCCCGCACCGCCGGTGTACGGACGACGACGCGCACGGAAGAAGCGACTGTGATCCAGACCCGTCACCGCATCCCGGAAGTCAAGCTGACGGAACAGCAGATCATCGTCTACCAGGTGCCACAGCCCGAACCGCTCTGGCGGCTCGAGCCGAACCGGACGGAAACGAAACGACTGCACGCGATGGCCGATTACGGGCTGATGCATGTGCGGCTCTATGAGGATGTCGCGCGGCTTGGGGAGATTGCGATCAGCTATGACTACCCGGTCATGGTGAACGACCGCATCCTGATGTCGCCCTCGCCGATCCCGGCGTTCGACAACGAGAAGATGGACCGGATGCCGGCGCTGCAGCTGTTTGGCGCGGGACGTGAGAAGCGCATTTACGCGGTGCCGCCTTACACGCACGTGCGCTCGCTCGATTTCGAGGACCATCCGTTCCAGCCGTCGCGTGCGCCGCATGCGTGCGGACTGTGTGGTGCGACCGACTCCTATCTGGATGAGGTCGTCGTCGACGATCAGGGCACGCGACTCTTCGTCTGCTCCGACACCGATTACTGCGAGGGACGGCGAGAGGCCGCCGGGACGGACGCGCCATGAGGCCAATGTCACTCGTCGCGACCGAAGACGACCCACCGCTGCTCGCCGCAGACGGCCTTCGTCTCGCCTACGGGCCGGTCGTGGCGCTCGATGATGTGGCGGTCACGCTCTGGCCCGGCGAGGTGCTGGCGATCGTCGGCGAAAGCGGATCGGGCAAGACGACACTGCTCAACGTTCTGTCCGGCCGCCTCCGCCCGGATACCGGCGCCATCGCGATCCGCGACCCCGACGGCGCCGCGCAGGATCTGCTGGCGATGAGCCCGCCGGCGCTGCGCCGCCTGCATCGGTCGGATTGGGGATTCGTGCATCAGGACCCGACACAGGCGCTGCGCATGGGCGTGTCGGCCGGCGGCAACGTCGGTGAGCGGCTGATGGCGGCGGGCGGGCGGCACTACGGCACGATCCGCGCGATCGCCGCCGACTGGCTGGCACAGGTCGAGATCGACCCCGCGCGCATCGACGATCTGCCGCGCACCTTCTCGGGCGGGATGCGCCAGCGGCTACAGATCGCACGCACCCTGGTCACGCATCCGCGCCTCGTGCTGATGGACGAGCCGACCGGCGGCCTCGATGTCTCGGTGCAGGCGCGGCTGCTCGACCTCATCCGCTCGCTGGTCGGGCGGCTCGGGATCGCCGTCGTGCTGGTGACCCACGATATCGCAGTCGCTCGGCTGCTGGCGCAGGGCATCGTGCTGATGCAGCGCGGCCGCGTGGTTGAGGAAGGGCTGACGGACCGCGTGCTCGACGATCCTCGCCACCCCTACACACAATTGCTCGTCAGCTCGGTGCTGCAGGCATGAGCGACGCGACAATCATGCTGCGGGCCGAGGGGCTGGAGAAGACGTTCACGCTGCATCTGCGCGGCGGCCTGCTGCTGCCGGTGTTGCGTGACGTTTCGTTCACGGCGCGGGCGGGCGAATGCCTCGGCCTTATCGGGCCGTCGGGCGCGGGCAAGTCGACGCTGCTCCGCTGCCTGTTCGGCAATTACGCGCCGGATGCCGGCCGCGTGCTGGTGCGCCATGACGGCGCGATGATCGACCTCGTGCGCGCGACGCCGCGGCAGATCGTCGCGGTGCGTGCGCGCACCATCGGCTATGTCAGCCAGTTCCTCCGCGTCGTGCCGCGCGTGCCGGCGCTTGACGTAGTGGCGGAGCCGCTGATCATGCGCGGCGTCGATCAAAGCGTCGCGCGCGCCCGGGCGGCCGCCCTGCTCGACCGGCTCGACATTCCGGCCCGCCTGCACGCGCTGCCGCCCGCCACCTTCTCTGGCGGCGAGCAGCAGCGTATCAACCTCGCGCGTGGCTTCATCGCCGACCATCCGGTATTGCTGCTAGACGAGCCGACTGCCTCGCTCGACGCCGAGCGGGCCGCGGTCGTCGTCGCCATGATACGGGAGGCCTGCGCGCGCGGCGTCGCCGCTGTTGGGATCTTCCACGACCGCGCCGTGCGGGACCAAGTCTGCACGGCGACGCTACCACTCGTTGCCCACCAGGAGGCTGCCGCCGCATGAGCCCGACCGATACCGTGATCCTGACGAATGCGCGCCTCGTGCTGCCCGATCGGGTGATGCACGGGACACTCGTCGCAGGCGGCGGCGTCATCCTGTCGGTGGATGAGGGGCGCAGCTCCCTCCCCGGCGCGATCGACTGCGAGGGCGACACGCTCATCCCCGGCCTCGTCGATCTGCATACGGACAATCTTGAGCGGCAGGTGCAGCCCCGCGCCAACGCGCGCTGGCCGTCCCGCTCGGCGTTTATCGCGCATGATCAGCAATGCGCCGCGTGCGGCGTGACGACGGTGTTCGACGCACTTTGCCTCGGCCATTACGGGTTCGAGAAGGATCGGGACCTGACGTTCCTCCAGGGCGTCGCCGATCTCGAGGCACTCGGCGACACGGGATTGCTGAAGTCCGACCACGTGCTACATCTACGTTGCGAGACGCCATCCGATACCATCTTCGGCATGTTTGATCAGGTCGCCGAGAATCCACGCGTCTGGCCACGCGTCTGGATGGTGAGCCTAATGGATCACACGCCGGGCTATGGCCAGTACAACGACATTCCCCGTTACCGCATCATCCGCCGCAAGGAGGGCGTTGACGACGCGACGATCGAGCGGCGCATTGCTGAGATGCAGGAGCAGCGCGTGCAAAGGCGGACGCCAAACCGCGCCGCTCTATTCGCCCGCCTCGCCGCCCTCGCGGCCAGGGGGCGGCGAGTCGCCGTCGCCAGCCATGACGACCGGACGGTCGAAGAGGTCGAGGAAAATTTTGCCGACGGCGTCACGATCAGCGAGTTCCCGGTGACGCTCGAGGCGGCCGAGGCGGCGCACGCGCGCGACATGAAGGTCATCGCGGGCGCACCGAACGTCGTCCGTGGTGGCTCGCATTCCGGCAACATCGCCGCCACCGACCTCATCCGCGCCGGCGTGATGGACGCGCTCGCCTCCGACTACGTGCCGGCGAGCCTGGTCGAGGCGGCGTTCCTCCTGGCCGAAGAAGGGCTGCTCGACCTGCCGGCTGCCGTTGCGACCATCAGCGCACAGCCGGCCGACATGGTCGGCATGACGGATCGCGGCCGGCTGCTCCCCGGACAGCGAGCGGACATCGCGCGCGTGCGGATGGCCGGGCAGATGCCGGTCGTGCGGCAGGTCTGGCGCGGCGGCGAGCGCGTCGCCTGATCGACGGCCGCGCACGATGACCGGCTTGGCCCGCGTCGCCATTTACTACGCGCCGGCGACGGACGACCCGCTCGCCGATGCCGCCGCGCGCTGGCTCGGGCGCGATGCGGAGACCGGCGCCTCGGTCGCGCAGCCGCCGGTGCCAGGCATCGACGAGGTGACGGCGGAACCGCGCCTCTACGGGTTCCACGCGACGCTGAAGCCGCCGTTCCGGCTCCGCGACGGTGTCCGGTGGAACGATGTGCTGGGCGCGGCCGAACGTCTCGCCGCCGATACAGCGACGTTCGAACTGCCGCGCCTCTTCGTCGCTGATCTGCGCGGGTTCCTCGCGTTGCGCAAGTCAGAGCCATGCCCGCCGCTGCAGGCACTCGCCGATAACGCGGTCAAACGCCTCGACCCGTTCCGCGTGCCACTCAGCGATGCGGAACTCGCGCGTCGCCGGCGCAGCAAGTTGTCGCCCGAGCAGGACGCGATGCTGGTCCGCTGGGGCTATCCGTACGTGTTTGAGACGTGGTTTTTCCACATGACCCTGACGCGCCGGCTCGATGCGGATGAGCGCGCGGTGCTCTTGCCGGCGGCAAAGGCGCATTTTGCGGCGAGCCTGTCCGTTCCGCGCCGCGTCGACACGCTCTGCCTGTTCACGCAGCGCGAGCCGGGCGCGCCATTCATTATCGCCGAGCGGCTGACGCTGCGCGGGTAAGCGCTGCGACCATCGCCGCCTCAGCGTCAGCGAGCGCACCGCCGTTGTCGATGCGCTCGACCGCGACCCCGTCCGGCATCGTTACGGTCCGCGCGAGACGCCCCGCGATGTCGGCCGCATCCTCCCGCCCCCGTCCGTTGAGCCTCGCCGTCAGCACCTCGGCCGGCGCGGTCACCTCGATCACCATGGTCGGGAATCGCGCCGCCGCGTCGGCGATCACCGTGCGCGAGCCGTTGGCGACGACGACACGTCGGGCCGCGACGTCTGCGGCCACGTCCGCCGGGATGCCGTAGGCGACGCCATGCGCCTCCCACCACAGCGCGAAACCGCCGGCGTCGCGGCGCGCCGTAAACGTTTCGGGATCGGCCGGCTCATGGTCCTCCCCGCCCGCCTCGGCCGGACGGGTCACGACCCGGCGGACCCAGCGGAAGCGCGGATCGGCCCCGAGGCGCGAGCGGGCCATGTCTATCAACGTATCTTTTCCGGCGCCCGAGGGACCGACAACCAAGACAAGCATCCGTATTCCGACCGGCAGTTTTGACGGCGCGCACCGTGAGGGTAGTTTCTGTCCGACGCAACGGGAGAAACTGCATGTTCACGACACGGCCCGAAATCGCCGGCACCTTCGGCGTGGTCGCCAGCACGCATTGGATCGCAAGCGCGGTCGGCATGGCGGTACTGGAACGCGGCGGAAACGCCTTCGACGCGGCTTGCGCGGCCGGCTTCACGCTGCACGTCGCCGAGCCGCACCTGAACGGCCCGCTCGGCGATGCGCCGATCATCATCCACGATGCCCGCGCCGGCACGCAGCATGTCATTTGCGGACAGGGGACGTCCCCGTCGGCCGCGACACTCGACAAATTCGCCGCGATCGGCGTGGACCTCATCCCCGCGACCGGGCTGCTGCCCGCGACCGTGCCCGGCGCGTTCGACGCGTGGGCGCTGATGCTCCGCGACTGGGGCACGTGGGAAATCGCGGACGTGCTCGCCTTCGTCATCGGCTACGCGGAACAGGGCGTGCCGATCGTCCCGCGCATCACCGCTGCCATCGAGAACATCCGTCCGATGTTCGAGACGGAATGGCAATCGAGCTTGCCCGAATTCATGCCGAACGGCGCCCCGCCCGAGCCCGGCCGCCTGATGCGTCGCCCGGGCCTCGCCGCTCTCTACAGCCGCGTCGTGCGGGAGTCGGCCGGGGCGCCGACGCGTGAGAAGCGGATCGACGCCGCGCGCAACGCCTGGTACCGGGGCTTCGTCGCCGCCGCGATCGATGATTTCATCCGCAACAACGAGGTTTTCGACACGACCGGCCGCCGTCAGCGCGGATTGCTGGCCGCCGACGACATGGCGCGCTGGTCGGCGACGATCGAGGCGCCGGTTACGCTCGACTATCACGGCACCACGGTTCTGAAATGCGGCCCATGGAGCCAGGGGCCGACGTTCCTGCAGCAGCTCGCCCTGCTGCGCGGGTTTGATCTCAGCGCGCTTGATCCGGTCGGGCCGGATTTCGTGCATCTAGTCGCCGAGGCCGCGAAGCTCGCCTTCGCCGACCGTGAGGCGTTCTATGGCGATCCGAACTTCGTCGACGTGCCGCTCCGCACGCTGCTGTCCGAGGAATACAACGGGGCGCGGCGCACGCTGATCGGCGACCGCGCGTCCTTGGAGTTGCGTCCGGGCGCGGTCAATGGACAGACGCCGTGGGTCGATTACGACGCGCCAGCACGCGCGGCGATGCTCGATGGCGGCACGTCGATCGGCAGCGGAGAGCCGACGATCGCGCGGCTCGGTGCCGTCGGCGGCGACACGTGCCATGTCGACGTGATCGACCGCTGGGGCAACATGGTGAGCGCGACGCCGTCCGGCGGCTGGCTGCAATCGTCCCCCGTCATCCCCGGCCTCGGCTGCCCGCTCGGCACGCGCGGGCAGATGTTCTGGGTCCGGCCGGACGTGCCGAACGGGCTTGCGCCGAACAAGCGCCCGCGCACGACACTCTCGCCGAGCATGGCGCTCCGCGACGGGCGGCCGTGGATGGCATTCGGCACGCCGGGCGGAGAGCAGCAGGATCAGTGGTCGCTGACGTTCTTCGTCCGCATGGTGCATTTCGGACTGAACATTCAGCAGGCGATCGACCTGCCGAATTTCCACATCGAGCATTGGCCGAGCAGCTTCTGGCCGCGTGTCGCGCGCCCGGGGAAGATGGTGCTGGAGGGTCAGTTCGGCCCGGACGTGCTGGCGGCGCTGCGCGAGCGCGGGCATCTCGCCGAACTCGGCCCCGACTGGTCGGAGGGGCGGCTCTCGGGCGCGCGGATCGAGCCGGACGGGCAGCGCTTCGCCGGCGCCAACCCGCGCGGCATGCAGGGCTACGCGGTCGGACGCTGACGCGCATGCGCGCGCTGCGACAACCAGGGACGGTTGCCGCGGCGCGTGCGGTCAGCGTCGCCGCGCATGTACGTCGGCTCGAGTTCACGCTGACGCCGGGGCAGACGTTGAACGACGCGCTGTGCGGGAAGATGCGGGCAGCCGGGTTCACAGCGGGCGCGATTGTGCTGGATGGCGGCGTGCTGGAGCCCGCTTCGTTCGTCATCCCGCATCCGTCGCCGGACGCGGACCACGTCGCCTATTTCTCGCCCGCCCGCGACGCGGCCGGATCGGCGCGGATCGTTGCCGGCTGCGCGACGTTCGGTGCGCGCGACGGCGGCCCGTTCGTGCACGTTCATGCGACGTGGGAAGACGAGCGCGGGCTATTCGGCGGACATTTGTTGCCGCATGAAACTGTCGTCCGGTCAGCCGGCACCGCGCGCGCCTATGGCTGCGCCGATGCCGCGAT
>CAYSTX010000065.1:8550-15177 GCA_964434035.1 uncultured Acetobacteraceae bacterium | reverse complement strand
GCTGGCCATGCGCCGGCGCGCCCATCGGGAGGATTAGTCGACCATGCATTCGTCGCTTCTCGCGACTGCCGTCGCGTTGCTGCTGCTCGCCAACGCGCCGTCACACGCCGCCGACCTCGCCTTTCTCGGCCCGCGAGGCACGTATTCGGAACAGGCGACCGAACTCTACCGGACCCGCACGCCGGTCTTTGACCGGACCGTGCCGATGCCGACGATAACCGCCGTCTTCGACGCGGTGCGGACGGGCGTGGTTCCGTGCGGCATCGTGCCGGTCGCCGCGACCACCTCGGCGTTTCCCGCCGAGAGCGCCAAGGCCGAAGGCGCGGCGCTCGACCCCGGCTTTCGGGTGATCGGTGAGGTCAGCATCCCGATCGACAACGACCTGATGGCCAAGCAAGGCGCGACGCTCGCGACGATCACGACGGTCATCTCCCACCCGAACGCGCTCGGTGAGGCGGCTTCGTGGCTGCACGCGCATCTGCCGTCGGCGAAGCTGGTGCAGGCGACGAGCACGGCGGCGGCAGCCGAGCAGGTCGCGCACGGCGACGGCACCAGCGCCGCCGTCGCGGGACCGGCAGCGGCGAAGCTCTTCGGACTCACGCTGCTCGCCGAAAAGATCCAGGACAACAAGGAAAACCGCACAAGCTTCTGGGTGATCGCCCCGGCCTCGATCGGCAAGTTCCCCGAGGAGCACCCGGACCGGCTGGTCGTAAACGTCGATCAGCCCGCCGGCGCGCCGACGCTCTCGACGGTCGCCGCCGGTCTGCTCCGCATTGGCTTCGCAATCCAGCAAGTCCACGAGACGCCCCTGCCCGGCCCAATCTTCGGCTATCGCGCCACGGTCACGTTCGCGGGCAAGCCGACCTTGCTGATCCGCGTCACCGACGCGCTGGCCCGCGACGAAAGGGTGGGCGGCGGCCGCGCGGTGCTGATCGGCGCGTGGCGGAACGCTCCGGGCGAACCCTAACCACCTATTTCAACCGAACCGGTCAATTCGGTTGTGGGAAAGCTTCCGAATCGCTAAAGTAACGGCTCGGAGGCAGATCGATCGTGACCGTCATCCAGTTGCAGAGATCCGGGATCGACGTCAACGCGACGATCACCTTCGACCTGGTGGACGCGACGAACCTCGTCGCCACGGATGGCGGCGTCACGGTGCAACTGCCGGCGGGCAGCCTCGCCCAGATCGGCAGCGGTACCCCGCTTGTCGTCCTCGGGGGCGCCACGCTCACGCCGGGCGGCGCCCTCGATCCGGCGAGCGTCGTTACCAGCCTGTCGCTATCGACCTCCGGCGTCGGTCTCGGCGTCTCTATCACCGGGCTGTCGGACCCGGTCGGCGCGCTGCTCGGGCTCGGCGCCGCACCGACACAGGCGGCGGCGAGCGCGCTGCTGATCGGCGCCGGGGCGACGTTTATCGCCGGACCGGACACGTCGGGCGACACGATACGCTTCGTCGGCGGCACTAATTTCGCGACGCTCCCCGGCAGTCCATTCGGGCAAGCCCCAACCTTCATCGAGGGCGCAGCGACCGGACAGACGACGGTTGTCGCGCCGGCGATGCGGGCGGCGGCGACCCTGACCGGCGACCCGGCCGGCACGGCGCACCTCAGCGGCACGACGCTAGACGGCCGGCTCGTCAACGCGACACTCAGCAGCGTCTCCGCCGTCGCATTCCAAGACGGCACGATTTTCGACGAGGTCAACACGGCCGGCGCGCAAGCCTTCCGGCTGTATCAGGCGACGCTTGGCCGCGCGCCGGACGCAGCCGGTCTCGGCAACTGGGCGTACGCGCTCACGAACGGGTTGCCGCTCGTCTCGGCCGCGCAATCCTTCGTCGGGTCGTCGGAGTTTCAGGGCCGCTACGGCGCGTTGTCCAACTCCGATTTCGTCGCGCTGACCTATCAGAACGTGCTCGGCCGTGCCCCCGATCAAGCGGGTTTCAATGCATGGACCGGCGCGCTGGCCGGCGGCATGACGCGGGCGCAAATGGTCGTGGGCTTCTCGGAGTCGTCCGAGTTCATCAGCAATACGGCGGCACCCATCGATGCCGGCCTCTGGGCGCCGGACCCGGCAGCGATCGAGACGCTCGGCTTCTATGAGGCGGCCCTCGGCCGGCTACCGGACACGGCCGGACTCGCGTCGTGGATCGGGGCGCTGCACGCTGGTCTGTCGCAGACCACAATGGCAGCCGGTTTTTATGGCTCGACCGAGTTCCAAAGCACCTACGGCACGTTGTCCGACGCGGACTACGTGAACCTGCTTTACAAGAACACGCTCGGCCGGCCCGGCGAAGCGGCCGGGGTCGCTGCCTGGACCGGGGCGCTCGCGAATGGCATGAGCCGAGCGAGCGTGCTTGCCGGGTTCGCGACGTCGGCTGAACTGGTGAACAAGCTGCTGCCGGACTATGCGAACGGGGTGCTCACGTCGAGCTGACCACCCCCACCGAAAGCTTCCATCGAGCGATGACCGACGATCCCCGCGTCTATCCCGCCCGGCCGATGGTCGGCATCGGTCTCTGTGTACTCCGGCCGGATGCGGTCCTGCTGGTCCGCCGCGCACGGCCGCCGCATTTGGGCGCGTGGGCGCTGCCGGGCGGCGCGCAAGAGCTGGGCGAGACAGCGGAGGACGCCGCGCGGCGGGAGCTGCTGGAGGAAACCGGGCTCGTCGCAGGCAAGCTGCTACTCGCGGCGAACGTCGACAGCATCACGCGCGACGCCGAGGGACGCGTCGCCTTCCACTACACGATCCTGGACTTCGCACTGCGCGACCCGGGCGGAAACGCGGTCGCGGGGTCGGACGTCGATGCGGTGGTTTGGGCGAAGCTCGACGATCTCGATCGCTACGAGCTGTGGAGCGAGGCGCATCGCGTCATCGCCGCGTCGCGGCGGCTACTGGGCGACGCCTTGTAACCTGTGGGGCGCGCGTTACAGCCGGCCGCGCGGCCGCGACCGTCCGGCGCCGGGGCGGGCGCGCATGCCGAGCGTCACCGCAATCCCACCCGACAGGATCCCGACGGAGGCGGGGATCAGCCACACGGGCCGCAGCAGGAACGGCTGCACCAGCCACGACCACATCCACGGCGCGCTCCGCGTCAGGAGGCTGCGCACGTGCTCGGGCAAACCCTGATCGATGAGGTCCAGCCCCTGACCAAGCGGGAGATCGACCGGCGAGAGCGTCCCGACCGCAACCGCCGCAACGAGCATGACCGCCGTGATGACCATGAAAATCCGGACGATCAGCGGCACGACGCGTTCACCGAAACAGGTTTTCGTTGGGCATGTTGGCGTACAGGCTCGCGACCTGAGCGCTGTAGCCGTTATAGATCTGCGTCGGCACGATGTCATCCGTACCGATCAACCGCTCCTGCGCCTGGCTCCAGCGCGGGTGCGGCACGGCCGGGTTGACGTTAGCCCAGAAGCCGTATTCGTCAGGGTTGATCTCGGCCCAGAAGGTGTTGGGGCGTTTTTCGACGAAGCTGATCTTCGTTACCGCCTTGCCCGACTTGAATCCGTATTTCCACGGCAGCGTGAGCCGAATCGGGCCGCCGTTCTGCGGTGTCAGCGGTCGGCCGAACAGGCCCGTGCTCATGAAGGCGAGCGGGTTCATCGCCTCTTCCATCGTCACCGCCTCGACATACGGCCACGGATAGAGCGTGTCCGCGAGGCCAGGCATGTGCTTTTCATCCTGGATCGTCTCGAACCGGATGTATTTCGCCGAGCCGAGCGGCTGCGCCATCTTCACCAGGGCGGCGAGCGGAAAGCCGGTCCATGGCACGGTTATCGACCACCGCTCGACGCAGCGGTGCCGGTAGATCCGCTCCTCAAGTGACATCGCGCGGATCAGGTCGTCGACCGACATCGTGCGCTTCTGCGCGACCATGCCGTCAATCGTCACGCTGAACGGCCGCAGCGGGAAGCGCTGGGCGCGCTCCCACAGGTTCTTGCCGTCGCTGAACTCGTAGTAGTTGTTGTACGTCAGCACATCGCGCTGGGGCGTCAGTGCGCGGCCGGGTGTGAACGCGGCGTTCATCGGCCCGCTGCCGCCTGGCGCGTCCGGCGCCGGGCCGGCGGCGGGGTCCGCGGCCGCGCGCGCCATCCGGGCGCCGCCGATCGTGAGCGCCATCGCCGCAGCCCCGGTCGCGAGCGCCGCACGCCGGCCAAGCACCGCTGCCTCGGGCGTCACCCGCGCCTCGGGGATCTCCCAGCCTTGCCGCCGCACAACACGCATGACCGTCTCCTCATTCCCGATCCGGACATGATGTCCCGATCCCACATTGTCGAGCCGACCAACCTGGTCGACATTGAAAGGGCCGGCGGACAAATCAAGCCCGCTGCGGCCATGCCAAGGATTTCGCCCCATGCAGCTCGCCCGTTACCCCCGCACCCGGCTTTTCAACGCGCCGACCCCGCTTGAGCGGCTGTCGCGATTGGAGGCGTACCTGACCGAGACCGTCGGCAAGTGCCCGCCGCTTTGGATCAAACGCGACGACTGCACCGCGGTCGCGACCGGCGGCAACAAGGTTCGGAAGCTTGAATTCCTGGCCGGCGCGGCGCTGGCCGAGGGCGCCGATCATTTGGTTACCCAGGGCGCGGTCCAGTCCAACCACGTGCGGCAGACGGCGGCCGTTGCGGCCCGGCTCGGCATGCGCTGCACGGCGCTGCTCGAACACCGGATCGAGACCAACGACCGCGACTATCTCGAAAGCGGCAACGTGCTGCTCGACCGACTGTTCGACGTCGCGATCGAGTATCGGCCGGGCGGCACCGACATGAACGCGGCGCTTGAGGAAAAGGCGGCCGTTCTGCGCGCCAGCGGCGGGCGGCCCTACGCCATCCCGGGCGGCGGCTCGAACACGGTGGGCGCGCTCGGCTACGTGTCCTGCGCGCATGAGCTGCTGGCGCAGGCCGACGAGATGGGTGTCGCGATCGACCGCGTCGTGCATGCGACCGGCAGTGCCGGGACGCAGGCGGGCCTTGTCGTCGGCCTGCACGGCAGCGGCAGCAACATTCGCGTGCTCGGCATCGGCGTGCGCGCGCCGAAGCCGGTGCAGGAGGCGAACGTCCATAAGCTCGCCGTCGCGACGGCCGAGAAGCTCGGCCTCCGCACCCCGATCCCGAACGAGGCGGTGGAGGCGAATTGCGATTATGTCGGAGAAGGCTACGGCCGGCCGACGCCAGGCATGACGGAAGCCGTGACGCTGCTTGCGCGGCTCGAAGGTGTGCTGCTCGATCCGGTCTATTCGGGCAAGGGCATGGCCGGGCTGATTGACCTCATCCGCAAGCGCGCGCTGCCGCCGAACGAAACCGTTGTCTTCCTGCATACCGGCGGCGCGGTCGGATTGTTCGGCTATGCCGGTCATTTCCAATCGGCACTGCAGAATGCCTGAAACCACCGGGCCTGAAAGCATAGGCGACCAAGCCGGCATCGACCCGACCGCGCGCGAACAGTATCGCGTATGGACGAAGGATATCGCGCGCTACAGCGACACCGACCGGCAAGGCCACCTCAACAACGCGGTTTTTTCGACGTATTTCGAGTCGGGCCGCGTCGCGTTCTTGATGAACCGAAGCGACCCGCTCGCCCCGCCCGGCCATAGTTTCGTGATCGTTCGGCTTGCGATCGACTTCCGGCGGGAGATGCATTGGGGCGGCGCGGTCGAGATTGGCAGCACCATTGCCGGCATCGGCCGAAGCTCGCTCACCGTGCGGCAGGCAATTTTTCAGGACGGAACCTGCACCGCGACGGCGGAATCCGTGATCGTTCTTATGGATAACGCCACGCGACGGGCGGCATTTATTCCGCGTGAGCTTAGGATGCGCCTTACACATCTAGATTAATGCGCGCGCGACGCGAAACCGTCACGCAAGCGCGACGGTAACGGAAATATTGTAAAAAACCACGATATCCCTCGCCCTGCCCATTGCAAACCGGGGCGTTAATGGTGCGATATCGCACCCTGAAACACTAAACCAGGGGTTGACGCTCTATGTCTAAAGCCGATCAAGCCGAGGTCCTACTTCGGATCATGCGGGACACAACCGTGCAAATGGTACGTCGTGACGGGGCCGACCTCTCGGCACGACAGCTGGGCGTTTTTCTCACCTGCTACACGGTGTCCGACCCGCAAACGGTGCGCGGCCTCGCGGCGCTGTTGCGCGTCAGCAAGCCGGCGATCACGCGGGCACTCGACCGGCTAGTGGAGTTCGACTTTGTTCGCCGCATGCCCGATCCGCTCGACCGGCGCAGCGTCCTCATTCAGCGCACGGCGGCCGGTCAGGCCCTGTTCCGCGACATCCGCACCTATCTCCGTAATGCCGCAAACGAGGAGACGGGCGCGCCGCCGCGCAGGGCCGGGCTGCGCGCCTCAGCGTGACCACAACGACGAACGCGCGCGGCCCGATCGAGACATTCGGGCGCCGCGCGCGTCGTCATGAAGGCGGCGCCGCCGCATAGACGGCGTGCACCCGCACGGGCGCGACCGCCTCTGGCGGCGCCACCCTACTCACAGGTACGAGATGACCGGCCGTATGCGCCGGATGCCGGCCCGGCCGCCCGGCCAGCGCCGCTGCCCGCGCATGATGATGCGCCGCGTGAGGATGCGCCGGCCGAGACGCGGGCTGCGCGCTC
>CAYSTX010000065.1:6085-8540 GCA_964434035.1 uncultured Acetobacteraceae bacterium | reverse complement strand
CCGACTCGTCGGTGCCGGCCGTCCGCGTTTCATCCAGCGTCAGTTTCGCGGACACCGGCAGCGGCATCGGCGGCGCGGCCGCGTCCACCGGTGCTGACACGGCAACGACTCGCGGCGAGGGTGCATCAGCCGCGCTGATTGGCACCGGCGCCGGCCGGTTGTCCGGCAGCGTGACGGCCAGCGCGGCGACCGATGCGACACTGAGCACGGCCAGCGCGGCCACTGAGGCGGCGCAGAATCCGGACAGTGTTTGCGGCCGACGCAACGAAATCAGGCGACCGCGAGACAGAATCGGCATCGCTCGTTTCCTTTCGTTCCGACAACGCCGTCGCGGCGAAGTGCACGCGACTCGACTCACCGTGCCGGGTTCGCAGTGTACTCAATTTCTCGCGTCCAGCGTGCATTGTGACGCATGCCGTCACGCGATGTCGCCGGCGACATTCTCTCAACGGGGAGTGTCGCCGGCGAATAGTTTCCGGGCCGCCAACACGACGCGGAGCCGATATGAATCAGCGATGGATGGTGTGTGGCTGTGATACGCGCCGACCGCCGCGAGGATATCGCCACGCGCTTCGTCGAGTTCGAGGCGAAGGATCGCACCGGCCGCCGCGACATTGAAACAAGCATCGCTAATGAGATGCGCGCGAACCGTCAGCGCCGACAGCCCGGTGACACGCGCGATCGGCACAACCCAGCGCGTATTGACCTGCATCGGTCCGTAATCGTCCGTCCCGTCCGTATTGTGATGAACGGTGCCGACGGTACCGCCCTCAACGGCCTGGATCGCCGGAAGCGCGCGCGGCGGAAGATGATAGAAGGCGGCGGTCGCCACCATGCAGGCGAGAAACGGAACCGCCATCACGGAACCGATCTTGCCATCGCCCCGCGCTTGTCCGCGCGCGCCGCCTCGCGTAGGCAACCCGCGTCAACGCCTACGCAAAAAAGGCCGCCACCCCGATGCAAATACCGTCCGTCACCAGCCCGCGCCGCAACAGCGAGGCCGGATTCACCCTGCTCGAAATCCTCGTCGTCATCGCGATCCTGGGCCTGCTGATCGGCCTCGTCGCACCCGCGGCGCTGCGTCAGCTCGGCGGCGCGCGACTGAATGTCGCCAAGCAGAACATCGCGCTGATCGGCGGCAACCTCGACCTCTACAAGCTTGACGTCGGCAGCTATCCGAGCACGTCCGACGGCCTGCGCGCGCTGGTCGAGAAACCGTCGAGCGCCAACGATTGGAACGGACCGTACGACAAGAGCGGCAGGGTTCCGGTCGATCCGTGGAACCATCCATACGGATATCGCAACCCGTCGACGCGTGCGGGACATGATTACGATCTGTGTTCAGGCGGCCCGAACGGCACCGGTGCCAGCGACCCGACACCGACCGACAGCGGCGCCATCTGCAACCCATAGCAGACGGCGCCGGACAGAGACGGCGTCATTGCGGCGCGAGCTTCTGCTGAACTTTCTGCCGCAGGCGCCGGTTCGGATCGGGCGAGCCGCTCGGCGGCAGCGAGTTCAGCTCGTCCGGCACCGCGGCCGCGTGCACGAGCTGATCGCGTAAATCCTCCGTCAACGCGCGCGCGTCCCGCTGATCGTGCACGACATGCGGCGTGATCAGTACCAGCAGCTCGTTGCGTGACCGCGTGTTGGTCTGCGTCCCGGCCAGCGCGCCGAGGATCGGGATGTCCTTCAGCCACGGAATGCCAGCGTTGTCGCGCGTTACGTTGTCGCGGATGAGGCCGGCGAGACCGACCGTCTGCCCGTCCTGAACGACTACGCGGGACGTGATGCTGCGTTCGTTAAACGTCGGAGAGTTAATCCCGGCCGTCGTCACGCCGGCCGCGACATCACTCACCTCCTGATCGATGTCGAGCGTGACAAGTCCGCCACTGTTCACACGCGGCGTTACCTGCAGGATCACGCCGGTCTGCTGATAGTTGACAGAGTTAACGATCGGCGCGTTCGAGCTGAGCGTGCTCTGCGAGGACTGGCTGAGGTACGGAACGACGGCGCCGACCTGCAGGCGTGCCGCCTGATTATCGAGAACGAGAATCTCGGGTGACGACAGCACGTGTACGTCCGTGACTTCCTGCAGCGCGCTGATCGCAATCGGCGCGCCGCCCTGACCGGTTCCGCCGGCGAGCACGAAGCCGGGAAAGGTGGCGTTCAGTGTCGCGTTGTTGAGGTTGGTGACGGTCTGAACCGAGTTGCTCAGGATGCCGTTGATGCCGCCCGACTTGAAGAAGAACTGCGTGCCGTATTTGAGGTTATCGTTGAGCGTGACCTCGGCGATGGTCGCGTCGATCCGCACCTCGAGCGGCAGGATATCGATCTTGCGCAGCATGGCGCGGATCCGCTCTTCCTCCTCCTCCGTCGCGTAGATCAGGACCGCGTTGTTCTGCGGATTCGGGATGATGCGGAGCATCTCGGTCGTATCCTCGCCCGATCCGCC
>CAYSTX010000065.1:0-5985 GCA_964434035.1 uncultured Acetobacteraceae bacterium | reverse complement strand
TCTGCGGATTCGGGATGATGCGGAGCATCTCGGTCGTATCCTCGCCCGATCCGCCACCGCCACCGCCGCCGCCTAGGCCGCCGAGGAGCGGATTTGCACTCGGCGTCGGCGCCGCTCCGGCCTGCGCGCCCCCGCCCGCCGTCGGCAATCCGCCGTTCGACGCAAGCGAGCCACCGCCGCCGTACCCGCCGCTGCCCCCGCCAAAGGCGCTGCCGCCGGACAAACCACCGCCGAAGCCGCTGCTGCTGCCGCCGAAACCGCTGCTGCCGCCGCCAAAGCCGCTGCTGCCGCTGCTGCCAAAACCACTGTTACCGCCGCCGCCGGCTTGCGTCGTCAGCCCGGCTGGACCCGTCGGCGACTGCTTCTGATCCGGCTGCGCGGTGACATTGTTCGGCGTGAATGCCTGCTGCAGCACATACGCGATGTCATTCGCGCGACCGTTTTGCAGGTAATGGATGTGCCAGCTCCGCACCGTCCGACGGCGCGCCTGCTCGACGAGCGCGAACACGCGGCGCGCGGATTCGATGTAGCGGGCCTGCGGACTGACAACGAGGACGGCGTCGGCCCGCGCCATCGGGATGACCTTCACGTAGCCGCTGAGGCCGCCATTGTTGCCCCCGCGCAACGCCGCTTCCATTGCGGTTGCAAAATCCTTCGTGTCGCCCGAGTTGACGGGCAGGATCGCGTAGGACTGGTTCGCAAGCACGTCGATATCGAACGCGTGCACAAGATCGATCAGCGTCTGCCGCGGCCCCGGTTCGCCGCTGATGAGCACGGCATTACGCGTCTGATCGGCGGCGATCTTGGCGCCCGTGCCGACGAATTGCTGCAGCACCTTCGTCAGCTCTTCCGCCGCCGCGTAGCGCAGCGGAACCGCGACGATCCCCGACGTTCCGGGGCCGCCCGTCGCGACGCCGCCGGCAGCATTCGCCGGGACGACGCGATAAAGGCTATCACTTTGCACGAGCCCCGCGCCGTTCTGGGCGAGCAGCGCCTCAAGCGTCGGCAGCAGCGCCGCGCGCGACACCGGACGTGTCGTATGCAGGGTCGCGGTGCCATGCACGGCCGGATCGATCGCGTAGTTGACCTTCAGCAGCGTGCCGAGAATCTGCGCCGCGACCTCGCGAATGTCGGTGTCGGCGAAGTCGAGCATGATGTCGCCGGACGGCGATTCGTGCGGCGCCGACGGCGCGGTGAGGCTCGGCGCGGCGCTGAACGATACGCCGACCGGCGGGGCGGATGGTGGTTTGCCAACCGGCCCGCTGACGCGCACGTCGGCCGCGCCGACCTCGCCGCCGAGCCGTGTCGCTTCGCCCGCGGACGGGCCCGGCAAGGCCTGGATCACCGGCTCAATTGGTTTTTCGCATCCGGCGAGAGAGACCAGGGCGGCCGTGAGCAGCAGCAGTGACCGCTTCATCCGGCAGTCGCCTGCGCGGCTGCCGGCACCACGAGATTGCGGCCGGGAACCAGCGCAGGGTGCAATTTATGTGTTCCATCAGGGCCGACGAGTGTCACCTGCCCGGCTTCAATTGCGCGCACCGTCCAGCGGCCGATCTGCGCGCCCTCTTTTACGACCGCTGGCTTTGCGCCCTCCGGCGCGAAGAACGCGACCCGCCCTTCGGGGCTGATCATCACGCCGGTGAGGCGCGGCGGCCCCTCCGGCCCGCCGCGCGCCACGACCGGCCCGGCTTCGTGGTTCGGTGGCCGGCGCGTCGGATCAAGCGGAGGGCGCGCGAGTATGGTCGCGACCCAGCGGTCGATGTCCGCCACCCGCCGCGCCGCCGCCGCCGTTGCATCCGACGCGCCGCTGGCGACCGGTCGCGACGAAGCACGCGCGCGCGTTGCCGCCTTGGGGTCGTCGGACGCCCCCGTCGCGGCCAACTCGACCGCGAGGCCGCCGCACAATGCGGACAAGCAGCCGGCGAGTAGCATGGTCGTCCCAATCCTCATGATGCCGCCCGGAAGGCGTAAAGCGTGAACGTCGCGCGGAGCGGCGTATTCGGCGGGCGGTTGGCAATCGCTGGCCCGCGCAGCTCGACATCATCAAGCACCATCGCCGGAGTCGCCTGCTCGATCGCCTGCAACAGCGCGACCAGACCGGGCCACTCACTCACGGCCGAAATCCTGAGACCGATGCGGCGGTACGGGCCACGCTGCTCGGCCGGCAAAGTTTCGAGGCTCGCAAGACTGATCCCCGCACCGCTCGCCAGCGCCTGCACCCGCTCCTGCAACGCCGCCCCCGCGACCGCGTCAGTCGCGCCCTGTAACGTCGTCACCTGTCCCGCCTGCGACCCGGGCCGCGCCTGCGCCGCCTGGCGCAACTCGGGCAAGCTCGCCGCGAGTTCGCCCATGTGCGCGACCAGAGTGCGGCGCTGCGCCAGTTCCGCCTGGCCGTCGGCATAGAGATCGACCAGCGGCGCGCCGACGGCGAGCCATAGGAGCGCCGCGAACAGCACCGTTAGCGCGACCGCGAGCGCCTGGCCGCGTTGCCCGTCCGGGAGCGTCATGGCGCGATTTCCGCGCGGATGGTGAAGGCATCGGCGCCGCCGGCGTCGAGGCGCGTGACGGGCGCGGTGAATGCCGGGTTGCGCAGCCCGGGCTCGGCCGCGAGCGCCGGGATCAGCTTGGCCGCCGCCGCCGATTGCCCCGCGATCTGCACCTGCCCGTGGTGCAGCCCGAAATCGGACAGCCACGTGTCGTCCGGCAGCAGATCGGTGAGAATCGCCAGCACGCGCAGCGGATCGCCGACATGCGCCCGCTCCGACTGCACCACGTCCGCCCCGCCCTCAGCATCGAGGATACGTCGGCGGATCTGTTCGGCCTCGCGCACGTGCGGTTGCAGTTGTTCCACCTTGGCATCCAGCGCGGCGCGGGCGAGCGCCTGACGGAGGAACGGAACGGCAACGATCATCACCGCGACCACGCCGCACGCGACCGCAAGACCGGTGCGGAGCCGCTGGCGCCGCCGGACGATTCGTGGATCGGACCGCATCAGCAGGATCGATCGTCCGTTCGCTTCCATCCGTGCCGGCGCGAGCCCCGCACGGCCGAGTGCGGCCAGTGCGTCGGCGATCGGTGCGCGCGGCACGAGCGATAGTCGGAGTGCCAATCGTCCCGCCGCGCGGTCGCGGCGCATCACGCGCCATGTCCAGAACACGTCGGCGGCAGCGAACGGCGTCAGGCGGTCCATTTCATACGCAAGCACCCGCTCGGCGTCCCGTTCGGCGGCCAGCGGCAATGGCACCTCGCGCTCAAGCAGCGCGTCCGCGCCCGGAACGAAGACGACGCCGCCCGCCGGCACGCCCGCCGGCAGCGCCCGGCGCAGCGCGGCCGCGCCCGAATCATCGGCCGGAAATACGCCAACCGTGGTGGCGGCGGCACGGCCACGGGTTCGGATCGTCGCCCGCCAAGAGTCGGCGGTCTGCGTAACGATCAGCGTCGGCCGTCCGTCAGCGGCATCGCCGCGCAAGGCCTCCGGCAGCATCGCGCGCCACTGGGCGACGTACCAATGCAGGAAGGACTCAAGCATTGGGAGCGTGCTCGCCGGACCAGAACCAACGACACGACAGACCGTAAACCCGGGCGAAACGCTTCATCGCCGGCGACCTAGCATGCTGTCCCTCCGCCGTCCCCTTCCCCTAGGGGGTCCGTGCACGCGATTTCACGGCTTTGCAACATCTCCGCCCTGAACCATGTCGAGACGGCGGCTATCCAACTCGACCTGCCGCGTGTCGTCGCCCTCGGTCCAGCTGATCGCGACCGCGACCGCAAAAAGGCCAAGGCGCGGCGGCGCGGGTGCACCGGGCGCCGCCTCGCCGAGCGGCTGGCTACTGAGCAGCACGATGCGCGTCCGCCACCGATAGCCTTCGCCATCGTCGCCCGACTGCACGCCCGGCAGCAATGGCCCGCTATGGCCGAGCGTTGCCATGTGTGAGCGCGCACGCGACGTCGCCTCCTCCACGCGCCCGGCGACGCGCACGGCGCGGAGCCCGCCGGTCGCGCCCTGCATCAGCACGCCGACGGCGAGCGCCGCGATCGCGAACGCGACCAGCACCTCCAGCAGAGTGAACCCGGCCGCGCCGCCGCCACCGCCGCGACGTTCAGTTCGCGAGGTCATTCAGGCTGAGCATCGCGAGCAACAGCGACGACACGATGCCGGCCACGACCGCACCCATGATGATCGTAATTGTCGGCACCAGCAGAGCGACCACGCGCTGAACGCCGAGCCGTGCCTTTTCCTCGTGGATGTCGGCCGCGCGGAGCGCCATCGGCCCGAGCTGCGCGTTTTCCTCGCCGAGCCGCAGCAGATATCCGGTGCGGACGGGAAAGACGCCGCTCTCAGCGAGCGGCCGCGACAGCCCCGCGCCATCCCGCGCACTCGCCGACGCGCGGTCGATCGCGACTGCCACCGCCTGATTTGTCGTTGCATCCCGCACGATGCCAAGGGCCGCGATCAACGAGACGCCATTGATCAGCAGCGTGCCGAGCGTGCGGGAGAACCGCGCCGCCTGCACTTCCCGCATCAGCCCGCCGAGGATCGGCACGCGCAGCAGTAACCGGTCCGCCGGGAGCCGCACCGACGGTCGTCGCAGCGCCGCCCGCGCGATTAGGCCGAGCGCGAGCAATGCGGCCACGGCAGCGGGACCATACGCGCCGACCCAGTGCCCGGCATCGATCAGGAACTGCGTCGACGGCGGCAGACTCGCGCCGCTTTGTTGGAACAGCGGCACGAATTGCGGCAGCACCTCCGTCAGCAGCAGCGCAACCGCGCCGATGGACGCGAGAATCAGCAGGCAGGGATAGACCATCGCCGAGGTGATCGTCGCCGCGAGCGCCCGCTGCCGTTCCAGCAATTCGGCGAGGCGCTCAAGCGTCGGCGCGAGCGTGCCGCCCGCCTCGCCCGCGCGAACGAGCCCGACATAGAGTCGGGAGAAACTGCGCGGATGCGCAGCCATGGCGCGAGCCAGCGGGCTGCCGTCCCGAACCGCGTTGCGGAGCGCGCCCATCACTCCGGCGACGCGCGGATTGGGCGCGGTTTCCTCGAGGAAACGGAGCGCGCGGTCGAGGTCCTGTCCGGCGCCGAGCATGACCGCAAGCTCGCGCGTCGCATTCGTCAGTTCCTGGGCGCCGATCGCCTTTCCGCCGCCGCCGAAGCTTGTCGCGAGCAGACCGGCGAAGAGACCTTCCGCCTTGCCGTCAGCCGGCTCGGCTTTGACGGGAATATTGCCCTGGCGCTGCAGACGATCGATGACCGCGGCCTCGGTCGCCGCCTCCATCGTGCCGGTCTGCCGCTCCCCACCGGGGGTCAGCGCGACATAGCGAAACATGGGCATCGGTGCCGTCCCCTCGCGCCCTTAGCCGTCTTCACGAATGGAGCGGACGACTTCCTCAATGGTCGTCAGCCCCTCAAGCGCGGCGTCTATCCCTGCGTCAAACATCGTCCGCATCCCCGCGGCGACGGCGGCTCGCTGGATCTGCCCATGGTCGGCGCGCTCGAAGATCAGCCGCTCGACCTCATCGCCCGGCGCGAGGAACTCGGCGATCGCGAGACGGCCGCGAAACCCCGTCTGCCGGCAGGCGGGGCAGCCGACCGGATGCCACAGTCGGACGCGATCGCTGCCGGTGCGCGCAGCGAGGCCGAAGCGTTCGACGATCGCGGGCGACGCCTCGCCCTCGGCGCGGCAGGCATGGCAGAGCCGCCGAACCAGCCGCTGCGCCAAAATTCCGCGCAGCACGGCGGTCAGCAGGTAGTCCTCGAGCCCCATGTCGCGGAGCCGGGTGATCGTCGCGGCCGCGGAGTTCGTGTGCAGCGTCGACAGCACGAGGTGCCCGGTCAGCGCCGCCTGCACCGCAATCTGCGCGGTCTCGAGGTCGCGGATCTCGCCGACCATGATCACGTCCGGATCCTGCCGCAGGATCGAGCGGAGGAGGGAGGCGAAGTTGAGCCCGATCTGAGGCTTGACCTGGATCTGATTGATGCCGCGC
>CAYSTX010000064.1:0-15231 GCA_964434035.1 uncultured Acetobacteraceae bacterium | reverse complement strand
GCGCGCTGCATCACGTCGAGCGCGTTGACGTTGCTCGTGCCTTCCCACAGCAGGCCGACCTGCGCGTCGCGCACCAGCCGCGCCTCCACCCAGTCCTCGATGTAGCCATTGCCGCCGCGCGCCTCCATCGCGGCCGTCGCGACGCCGACGTTGTCGCGGCAGGCGCGCAATTTGAGCAGCGGCGTCAGGATACGGAGGCACCGCTCCGCCGCCGCGTCGCCCGCCTGCGCGCGGCCCATCGCGTCGGCAGACGCCATCGCCATCGACAGTGCCTGCTCGGCCGGCACGATCATCCGCATCAGCTGCCGCCTTGCGAGCGGAAAGTCGGCGACGCGGCGGCCGAACGCGTGGCGGCCGGCTGTCGCGGCACGTGCCTCATTGACGCAGCGGCGCATCATCGCGGCGGCGCGCACGCCGTGCGACAAGCGGGAGAGGTTCACCTGCTCCATCATCTGCCGCAGGCCTGCGTGCTCATCGCCCACGAGCCACGCCCGCGCGCCGTCGAGGATGATTTCACCCGACGCCATCGAGCGTGTGCCGAGTTTGTCCTTGAGCCGCGCGATCCGGTAGCTGTTCCGCGTCCCGTCCGGCAGGCGGCGCGGCAACGCGAACAGCGCGAGCCCCTTCGTGCCGGACGCCGCACCCTCGGGCCGCGCGAGCATGAGCGCGACGTCGCCATCGGTATGCGAGCAGAACCATTTCTCACCGGTCAGCCGCCACATGCCGTCATCGCCACGGCGCGCGGTGGTTTCAATCGCACCGACATCCGAGCCGCCCGCCTTCTCCGTGATGAACTGCGTGCCCTTCCAGAGCGTCGCCATATCGGCGGACACCATCCTTGGCAGCAGGAAGTCGCGGAGCGAAGGTTCGGCGAAGCGGCGGATCAGGTGCGTGGACGTGTCGCTGACGGAGATCGGGCACATCAGCCCGAATTCGGCCTGCACGAAAAGATACTGGAACGCGTATTTGCCGACCGGCGGCAGCGGCCGGTCCATGCCGAGCACGCCGGCGCGGTGGCTCATCGCATGGAGCTGAAAGTCGCCAAACGCGATCGCCTCCATCTCGCGATACGCGGGATGGTACTCGATCCAGTCTTCGTCCCGGCCGAAACGATCCCGCGCGTGCAGCGCCGGCGGGTTCCGGTCGGCAACGCGGGCGAGCGTGTCGAGCCGCCCGCCTGCGAGCGCGCCGAGCCGCCGCATGTGCGGCTCCAGCACACCGCGCGCGTCGGCGTCGAGGTAGAGTCCGAGCAGGTCGCGCAGGCCGCGATCGAGCGCCCAGAAATCGGCGCCCGAGCAGTCCGGCGCGAGTGGGCTCACATGGTTGCCCCGAGAACCCATGGCGCGAATTCCGCCGACCCGAAGTCGAACGTCTCGCTCTTCGTCCGCTCCCCCGACGCAACGCGCAGCATCAGGTCGAAGATCCGCGCCCCGCATTCATCGACGCTCTCATCGCCGTCGAGGATGGTGCCGCAATTGACGTCCATGTCGTCCTCCATCCGGGAGAACATAGGCGTGTTGGTGGCGAGCTTGATCGATGGCGACGGCTTGCAGCCGAAGACGCTGCCGCGGCCGGTCGTGAAGCAGACGAGATTGGCGCCGCCCGCAACCTGCCCGGTCGCGGCGACCGGGTCATAGCCGGGCGTATCCATGAAGACGAAGCCGTGCTCGGTGACGGGCTCGGCATAGCCCACGACGTCGACGAGGTTCGTGCTGCCGGCCTTCGCCATCGCGCCGAGCGACTTCTCGAGGATCGTCGTCAGCCCGCCAGCCTTGTTGCCCGGCGAGGGATTGGCGTTCATCTCGGCGCCCTCACGCTCGGTGTATTCCTCCCACCAGCGCATCAGCGCGACGAGCTTCTCGCCGACTTCCTTCGAGACGGCGCGGCGAGTCAGCAGGTGTTCGGCGCCGTAGGTCTCGGGCGTCTCGCTCAGGATCACCGTGCCGCCCTGCGCGACGACACGATCGCTCGCCGCCCCGAGCGCCGGGTTGGCCGAGACGCCGGAATAGCCGTCCGAGCCGCCGCATTGGAGCGCGACCTTGAGCGCGCTCGCCGGCACCGTCGTGCGGCGCGCCGTATTGCTCTCGGCCAGCACCTCGCGGACGAAATCGGCGGCGGCCGCGACCGTGCGGCGTGTGCCGCCCATCTGCTGAATGTCCATGGCGCGGAGGCGGCCGGACAGGCGCTGCTCCTCGATTAGCCCGCCGATCTGGTTCACCTCGCAGCCGAGGCCGAGCACGATCACATGGCTGAAGTTCGGATGCCGCGCATAGCCCGCGAGCGTGCGGCGCAGCAGCCGCAGCGGTTCCTTCTGCGTCATGCCGCAGCCGCTCTTATGCGTGAGCGCGACGACGCCATCCACGTTCGGGAAATCGGCGAGCGGATCGGCGCCCTGCATGAACGGATTGCGCTTGAACAGGTCCGCGACGACGCCCGCGACATGCGCCGAGCAGTTCACGCTGGTCAGGATGCCAATGTAGTTGCGTGTCGCAACCTGCCCGTCCTCGCGCACGATGCCCTCGAACGTCGCGGGCACGGCTGCGGGCTCGGTCGGCCGCGCGTCCACGCCGTACGCGTAGTCACGCGAGAAATCACCCATCGCGCAGTTATGGACGTGCACGTGCCGGCCGGGCTCGATCGCCTCGGTCGCGAAGCCGATGATCTGACCATAGCGCCGGATCGGCTCGCCCGCTGCGATCGGGCGTGTCGCGACCTTGTGGCCTGCCGGGATGCGCTCGGCGGAAACCGCGCCGCCGCCGAGGTCCGCCCCCGGCAGCAGCGTGGCCCGCGCGATCACCACGGGGTCGTCCGGATGGAGCCGGATGATCGGAACTGGCATGGTCAGGACGCGATCGCGCCGGCCGCCTTGCGCGTCGCGGTCACGGCTTCTTTGGCTGCCCGCGCCATCAGACCGCTGTCGTTGGCGATGGTGACGAAGCGGAACCCCATTTCGATCATCCGCGCGGCATAGGCGGGGGTGCCGTTGTGGATGCCAGCATAAATGCCGCGCTTCTTGGCCGCGGCCAGCAGCTTGTCATAGATCCCGAGGATCTGCGGCTCTTCGCGGTCGAGGATGGGAACCAGGCCGAGGGAGAAGCCGAGGTCACTCGGGCCGATATAGATCATGTCGATGCCGGGCACATCGAGAATCGCGTCGATGTTGTCGATCGCCTCCTGCGTCTCGATCATCGGGATGACCATGACGTGGTCGTTGGCCGTCATCTGATAGCTGCTCGCCTCGCCATACATCGCAGCGCGGATCGGGCCGTTGCTGCGCTTGCCGGCAGGCGGATACTTGCAGGCCGAAACCAGCGCGCGCGCCTCATCCGGCGTGCTGACCATCGGGCAGATCACGCCCATCGCGCCGCCATCCAGCACCTTTCCGATGATTCCCGGCTCATTCCACGGCACGCGGACGAGCGGCGTGACCGGGTGCGCCTGCATCGCCTGGAAGCACTGCACCATCGACAGGTAGTCCTGCACGCCGTGTTGCATATCGACCGTGACACTGTCCCAGCCGCACTGCGCCATCACCTCGGCGGAGAAGCCGGACGGAATGGCGAGCCAGCCGTTGACCACGGCGCGGCCAGCAGCAAGGCGCTGTTTGATCGTATTGCTCATTATGGACGTTCCCGTTTGGCAGTGTGGACCCGGACGCTACGGCGCGGCGGCGGTCCTCGCAAGATACGGCGCGGTATCGGTTACGCGCGCGGCCTCATTCGGCGAGGTGCAGCACGGCGTCGAGCAGCACCTCGGCGCCGCGCGCGAGTTGTTCGGATTCGGTGTACTCGGCGGGGTTGTGCGTAATGCCGCCCCGGCTCGGGACGAACAGCATCGCACTCGGGCAGAGCGGCGCGATCAGCACGCTGTCATGCCCGGCGGCGGCGATGATGTCGCGCGTCGTCAACTGCCGCGCCTTGGCGGCCTCGCGGAGGATATCGCCGAGCGCCGGGTCGAAGACCGTCGGGCCGAACGACCCATAGGGATCCGCGTCGACGGTAACGCGGCGGCGGGAGGCGATTGCGTCGATCTCGGCCCGCACGGCTGCCTGCATCCGCGCCGCCTCGGCCTCGTGTTCGTGGCGGACATCGGTGTGCAGGTGCGTGATAGCCGGCACCGCGCCGCGGGCGTTCGGGCTGTTCTGGATCCAGGTGGCGGAGGCGCGGCCGTGCGGTTCGGCGGCCCGGCCGATGCGCTCGACGGCGAGGATGATCTCGGCGGCGGCGGCGAGGCTATCCTGCCGCCGGTCCATCGCGGTCGGCCCGACATGGCTCGGCGCGCCCCGGATCGTCAGTTGCAGGTAGCGCGCCTGCATCGTGCCGGTGACGATGCCGATATCCCGCCCCTCTTCCTCCAGCACCGGTCCCTGCTCGATATGCAGCTCGAGCCACGCGTGCCAGAGGCGCGGTGCGGGCGCGAGCGGACCACCCTCGCCGGTCGCGGCCAACGCATCGGCCACCGTGACGCCGTCATCGTCGGCGACGGCCAGCGCGTCAGCGAGCGTCATCGCGCCGGCATGGACGCGGCTACCCATCATCGCGGTGCGAAAACGGCTGCCTTCCTCGTTCGTCCAGTTGACCAGTTCGAGCGGCCGGCGCGTGACGATTCCCGCCTCGTCCAGCGCCCGCATGACCGCGAGGCCGGTGAGCACGCCGGAAATGCCATCGAATCGCCCGCCCGTCGGCACGGTGTCGAGATGGCTGCCGAAGGCGACGGCCTCGGCCTCCGGCTCGCGCCCGGCGCGCCGGAGGAACATGTTGCCGATCGCATCGCGCTCCTCGACGAGGCCGAGGGGCGCCGTCCAGCCGCGGAGCAGCGCCCGCGCCTCGGCGTCCGCCGCAGACAGCGCCGGCCGGTCGCTGCCGCCGCCCTCGTTCGGGCCGATCGCGGCCATCGTCATGTGCGCGTCCCAGAGCCAGGCCGCGTCGATCACGGGCGGTTTCGTTTCCATCCGCTGAGCGTCGGACGGGCCGCTCGCGCGTGCAAGCGTCGTCTTTGGCGGGTCAGGAAATCCGGGCGCGCAACCACGCGGAGAGACGCTCGGCGAGGACGACGATAACGAAGGTGACGATCAGCAGCATCAACACGGTTTTGTATTGGAAGAGGTTCATCGCCGTGAGCAGCTGAAAGCCGATACCGCCCGCGCCGACGAAGCCGAGCACGAGCGAGGATCGGATGTTCTCGTCGAGCCGATAGAGCGAGATCCCGAGCAGCGACGGCATGACGGACGGAATGACCGCGTGCGTGAACACGGCGGCACGACCGGCGCCGGTGAGCGTCAGCGCCTCGACCGGACCCATGTCCATGTCCTCGATCACCTCGGCGAACAACCGGCCAAGCATGCCGATGCTGTGGACCGAGACGGCGAGCGCGCCGGGAAATGGCCCGAGGCCGACGGCGGTGACGAACAGCAGCGCCCAGACGAGATCCGGCACGACACGGGAAAAGGCAATGATGAAACGCGAGAACGCATAGAGCGCCCGCGATGGCGTCGTGTTGCGGGCCGCCATGATGGCGAGCGGCAGCGCGAGGATGGTCGCGACAGTCGTGCCGAAGAGCGCGATGTCGACGGTCTCCAGCGCCGGCCAGAGGCTGTCCTGAAAGGAACCGAAATCGGGCGGCCACGCGCGGCGGAGGATGTCGGCCATGCCGTAGACGCCGGTGATCAGATCCTGCGGCCGCGCCTGCACCACGTACGACGCCTGCACGAACAGCACGCCAAACAGGAACAGCCCGAGGAACCCCCACGACCGCCCCCGGCCGGAGCGGACGGGCACTGACGGGCGGCTGGCACCCGGCGTGTCCCGCAGGCTGATGGAAGCGTCGTTCATGCCGCCGCCATTTCAGCGCGGGGCTCGCGGACGTAGAGTTCGGCGACCGAAGCCGGGCTGATCTGGCTCGGCGGCGCGTCGAAAATGACGCGGCCGGACTGCATACCAACCAACCGATCGCCATACCGGCGCGCAAGCTCCGGTTGATGCAGGACGCAGAGAACGCCGAGCCCGTCCTGATGCGAGACACGACGCAGCAGCGTCATCAGTTCCTCCGCCGCCTCGGGGTCGAGGCTCGCGACCGGTTCGTCGGCGAGCAGCGCGCGCGGGCGTTGCGCGAGAGCGCGCGCGACCGAGACGCGCTGCGCCTGTCCGCCCGAGAGAGTGCCGGCACGCTGCGGCGCGAATTCGCGCATACCCACCTCATCGAGGCACGCCAGCGCGTGCGGCAGCTCCGACTTCGGCAGGCGGCCCAGCGCGCTCGTGAAGGTGCGGTGGCGGCCAAGCGTGCCGGTCAGCACGTTGGCGACGACGCTCCGCCGGCGCACGAGATGCGCGTGCTGAAAGATCATGCCGATCGCCATCCGCGCCTCCGCGAGCGCCCGGCCGGCGAGGCCGACGATCGGCTGTCCGCCCACGTGAATGGCGCCCTCGCTGGGCGCCAGGATGCCGGCAATGCAGCGGAGCAGCGTCGACTTACCGCAGCCATTGGCGCCGAGGACGATGACGAGTTCGCCGGGGCGAACGCTCAGGTCCACCCCGGCGACCGCCTGCCGGCCGGTCGCGAATTGCTTCACGAGGCCCTGGGCCTCGATCAGCGCGTCACTCATTCAGCGAGCTTCTTCGGGTCGATGTGCAGCACGCTAATCAGGTTGCGGATGTCATCATACGCAGCGTCGTTCTGCGGCACGTAGGTTTTGCCGTGAAGCCCGATGATCTTCCCATCTTTGGCGTCGATCGACGACAGGTCGAGATGCTGCAGCATCGCGATCAGCTTGCTCTTGAACGGCTCCTCAAGACCACGCCGCACTGCGATCGGGTCCTGCGGGATCGGCTTGCTTGTCCAGAGCGTAACGAACAGGTCGGGCTTGTATTCGCCGGCAACGGTCGCCGACGCGACCTCGGAGCTGTTCAGCTCGCCGGCCTCTACCTTGTGGTTTCGCAGCGCCTCGAAGCTCGCCGTGTGGCTGCCGGCATAAATCGCCTTCACACCATGGTCAGGGTCGATGCCGATACCGGCAAGCGCGTAGGCCGGGAACAGATGCCCCGATGTCGAGGCCGGATCGGAATAAGCGAAGCTCTTGCCCGCGACTTCCTTGAGCGTCGTGATGCCCGAGCCCGGCCATGTGACGACGCTCGCAGTGTAGGTGTCGGGCTCGCCCTTGGCGTTGGAATAGGTCGCGACCACGTCGGCCTTCGCGACCTCGTGGGCCAGAACGTAGCTCAGCGGACCGAATTCGGCCGCGTCGAGCTTGCCGGCGCGCATCGCCTCGATCGTCGCGGTGTAGTTGTTGCCGATGATGACGTCGACGTGGCAGCCGAGCTTTTCGCTCATTAGTACGCCGATCCGCTTGAACAGCGGCACGAAGCCCGCCGAGCTGTCGAAGGGAATGACGCCGTAGCGGACGGTCCCGCCCGGCGGGCAGTCGGCGGCGCTGGCGGCTTGTCCGGCGGCGGTCATGGCGGTAGCAACGAGGGCAGTGCCCAGCACACGGCTTAGCTTCATTCTTTTGAATCCCTGCTCAAACCGGTGCGACCACCGGGCGCGCCCTTGTATCGACAGGACGGGCAAAGTTCTTGACATCTAGATGAATTCTTCCGGGCGCCTCTTCGCCTGTTTGGTTGGCAGTGTCACGGCGACCGACTGATGCTACGACCCGCCCCTACGGAGGGCTGGAATGACGGTTCAACTTTTGGATGCAGCGCGTGACCTGCTCGGCGAGCGGCTGTCGGTCAACGCGAGTCTGCGTGAACATCACTCGCACGGCGAGGACGCGCGACCCCGGCATCTGCCGGACGCTGTCGCCTTCGTCGAAACGACGGAGGAAGTGTCGCGCCTGCTCGCCCTCTGCAACGCGGCCGGCGTGCCCGTCACGCCGTTCGGCGCCGGTACCTCGCTAGAGGGTCACGTGACGCCGGTGCGGGGCGGGCTTTCGCTCGATCTGTCGCGCATGAATCGCGTGCTGTCGGTTAATCAGGGCGACATGGATTGCCAGGTCGAGGCGGGCGTGACCCGCACGCAGCTCAACGAACACCTGCGCGACCAGGGCCTGTTTTTCCCGATCGACCCCGGCACGCCCCACTGCACTATCGGCGGCATGTGCGCGACCCGCGCCTCCGGCACAAACGCGGTCCGCTACGGCACGATGCGGGACAACGCGCTCGGTCTTACGGTGGTCATGGCCGACGGGCGGGTGATTCATACCGGCGGGCGCGTGCGCAAATCATCGTCCGGCTATGACCTTACCCGGCTGTTCGTCGGCAGCGAGGGTACGCTCGGCGTTATCACTGAGATCACGCTGCGCCTCGCCGGCATCCCCGAAGCGATCGCCGCCGCGACGTGTCAGTTCGCGCGGCTTCGCGATGCGGTCGACGCCGTCATCCAGATCCTTCAGTCGGGCGTGCAAGTGGCGCGGATCGAATTGCTGGACGACGTGCAGATGGCCGCCTGCACCGCCTATTCCGGCCTGACCGGTCTTGAGCCTTTGCCGACCCTGTTCCTCGAGTTCCACGGCACGGAGGCCGGCGTCGCCGAGCAGGCGCGCATGGCCGAGGACATCGCGGTCGAGACCGGCGGCGAGCGCTTCGCCTCCGCGACCGACCCCGACGCGCGGGCACGACTTTGGCGGGCCCGGCACGACTCGTATTGGGCGGCCCTCGCCTGGCGGCCGGGGCACAAGGGTTTGGCCACCGACGCGATCGTGCCGATCTCACGCCTGACGGAAGCGATTCTCGGCGCGAAGGAGGACATTGAAGCGTCCGGCCTCGTCGCGCCCATCGTCGGCCATGTTGGCGACGGCAACTTCCACACCGTGATCCTGGTGCCGAACGAGCCGGACGGGTTCGAGCGGGCCTGGGCGCTCGACCGCAAGATCGTTGAACGCGCGTTGTCGCTTGGCGGCTCATGCAGCGGAGAGCATGGCGTCGGCCTCGGCAAGCGTGAGTTTCTGGAGGCCGAGCACGGCGCCGGCGCGCTCGATGTGATGCGCGCGGTCAAGACCGCGTTCGATCCGCGCGGCATCCTCAACCCTGGAAAGATCTTCTTCAATTGACTCACTATCGTGACCCGGCGTCAGCCACCAAGACCCTCGGCGAAGCACCCGCGATTGCACAGGACGCGTCGGTGCGCGACACGCGCTTCGGCGCCTGGTGCGAGATCGGCGCGCGTGCTCGCATCGCCGAATGCACGTTCGGTGATTACAGCTACGTCGATCGCGATACGGATATCATCTACACGACAGTCGGAAAGTTCTGCTCGATCGCATCCGCCGTCCGGATCAATCCGGGTGAGCATCCGCTCGAGCGCGTGGCGCTGAGCCACTTCACCTATCGCAGCAGCGCCTATGGTCTCGGCGACGACGATCCGGCGATCTTCGAGTGGCGGCGGTCGATGCCGGTGACGCTCGGGCACGATGTCTGGATCGGGCACCGCGCGATCGTGCTGTCGGGCGTCAACATCGGAACCGGGGCCGCGGTTGGCGCCGGCGCCGTCGTGACGCGCGACGTGCCGCCGTTCGCGATTGTGGTTGGCACGCCGGCGCGCGTGTTGCGAATGCGATTTGAGCCAAACATTGTGGCGTCGCTGCTGCGGATCGCATGGTGGGACTGGCCGCACGAGCGTCTTGGCGCGGCGCTAAAGGCGTTCCGCACGTTGGGTGCCGCTCGCTTCTGCGCGGAATTCGATCCGGATTTTCGTACCCTTTGAAAGGACGATCATGGAGCCCATCGACGCCGCCGAGACACGCTATGGCCACGATATCCAGGGCTGGCACGGGCTGGTCGCCAACTCGATCCTGATACAGGCGGGCGTACACGCAAGTGCTGCGCTTTTTCACCATTATGTATGGGGGGACGGCGTGCTGGCGCGGATGCTGCCGTGGGCAGCGCGCGCCGTAGCGTCCCAGCCCTCGGCGGCCGAATGACGGGTCGAAAGGACGATCATGCAGCCGACCGACACGACTGAAACGCACTATGACGGACGCACGATCTTCTATCACTGGACGATCGCGGCGCTGGTCGTCGTGCAGTGGGTCGAAGGGCAGCTGATCGGCTATTTGCCCCGGGGTCCTCTGCGGACCGATGTATGGTCGCTGCACATCGTCGTCGGCGTCGTGCTCGGGGTGCTGCTGGTCGGCCGGATCGTCTGGCGATTGACGCGCGGCCGGCGACTGCCGCCATCGGACGGCCCGTTGCTCGAAATGGGGGCAAAGGCCGCGCACTACGCACTCTATGCGTTGCTGATCGCCGTCGTGATCCTCGGTATTGTGGTCACCTGGGGCATGGGGTTCCCGCTGTTCAACGTGCTTCACATCCCGCTGCTCGACCCGCAGAACCCAAAACTCGGCAGCGGCCTTGTGGGCTGGCACGGAATGGTCGCCAACTGGATCCTGATTGTGGCTTGTGTGCATGCGGCTGCGGCGCTGTTTCACCACTACGTTTGGCGGGACGGCGTGCTCGCCCGGATGCTGCCGTGGGCCGAACGGCCGGTAGCGTCGCGGACATCGGCGGCCGAACGAGGGGATTTTTCCCCGGCTGAGCGAGCGCCGCGCGCATAAAAAAAGCCTCTCCCGCCAGACGGGAGAGGCCTTTTTCGTTCGTTCCAGCGCTTACGCCGCGGCGCGCGCGCCGTGCAGCGCCTGCCAGACGCGCTCAGGCGTCGCCGGCATGTCGATCGTGGCGATGCCGTCACCGCGGAGCGCATCGACGATCGCGTTGACGACCGCCGGCGGGCTGCCGACCGCGCCGGCCTCGCCCGCGCCCTTCACGCCGAGCGGGTTCGTCCCGCACGGCACTTCGATCAGGTCGACCTCGATATCCGGCAGGTCGGCCGCGCGCGGCAGCGCATAGTCCATCAAGCTGCCGGACATCAGCTGACCGGACTCCGGATCGTACGCCGTGCGCTCGAACACCGCCTGGCCGACGCCCTGCGCGACGCCGCCATGCACCTGCCCGCGCACGACCAGCGGATTGATCGCGCGGCCCACATCGTCCGTCACCGAGTAGCGGACGATCTCGATTGTCCCCGTCTCCGGGTCGATCTCAACTTCTGCGATGTGGCAGCCGTTCGGGAAGGTGTGCGCCTTGATTTCGGCGACCTCGGCTGCATCCAGCGTCGTCGCCTCCTCGCCCTTCGCCTGACGCGCCCGCTGCGTCGCGGCGAGGCTCAGGATGTCGATGCCGCGGTCGGTACCGGCGATGGTGAAGCGGCCTTCCGCGAAGGCGATGTCAGCGACCGCTGCCTCAAGCGCCTCGGACGCGGCCTGCTTGCCGCGCTCGATCACGGTCGCGGCGGTCGCATAGATCGCGGTGCCCTCCGAATAGAGACTGCGCGCGCCGCCGGTGCCGCCGCCGACCGGGATCGTGTCGGTGTCGCCCTGCCGGATGCGGACCTTGTCGCCGTCGATGCCGAGGCGGTTCGCGACGAGCTGCACATAGGCCGTCTCATGCCCCTGCCCGGTCGACTGCGTGCCGACGAAGACGTCGACGAAGCCGTCATCGGCGAAACGGATTTCCGCCCGCTCGCTCGGTGAGCCGCCCGTCGCCTCGAGGTAATACGCGAGGCCGATGCCGCGACGCTTGCCGCGCCGCGCCGCCGCCGCCCGCCGGTCCTCGAACGACGCCCATCCCGTCGTCTTCAGTGCCGCATCGAGCACGACCGAGAAGTCGCCCGAGTCATAGAGCTTGCCGACCGGCGTACGGTGCGGCATCGCCGATGGCGGCACCATATTGCGCCGGCGCAGCTCGACCCGATCGACGCCAAGGTCGGCCGCCGCCGCGTCAATCAGCCGCTCGACGAGATAGTTGCTTTCGGGACGGCCGGCGCCGCGATAGGCGTCAACCGGAACGGTGTTGGTGAACGCGCCGATGACGTTCGCATACACCGCTTGGAACCCATAGACGCTGGCGAGCACGCCGGTGCCGGCGCCGGTCGGGATCATCGGGGCGAAGGTGGAGAGATAGGCGCCCATGTTGGCGACGTTGCGCGTGCGAAGCGCCAGCATCTTGTTGTCGGCGTCAAAGGCGATCTCGCCGAGCGTGATGTTGTCGCGGCCCTGCGTGTCGCACAGGAACGCCTCGCTCCGCTCGCTCGCCCACTTCACCGGGCGGCCGAGCTTGCGCGCGGCATAGCAGGTCAGCACGTGCTCGGCATAGAGGAACAGCTTCATGCCGAAGCCGCCGCCGACATCCGGGGTGATGACGCGGAACGCGTCGGGCGCAACTTTGAAGACCGCCTCGCTGATTAGGTTCTTGACGAGCCAGCCGCCCTGCGTGTTGGTCTGCAGCGTCCAGCGGCCGCTCCCCGCGTCGTACTCGGCGAGTGCCGCTCGCGCCTCCATCGAGTTGACGACGATGCGGTTGTTGACAACCGTCAGGCGGCTGACGTGAGCGGCGGACGCGAATAGCGCGTCGGTCTTCTCCTTATCGCCGATCGACCAGTCGAACACCTGGTTGCTCGGCAGATCGTCCCATACTTTCGGCGCGGACGGTTCGAGTGCGACAGCAAGGTCGCTGATCGACGGCAGGATGTCGTAATCGACGATAATCGCCTCGGCGGCGTCACGGCCGGCCTTCACAGTCTCGGCGACGATGAAGGCGACGGGGTCGCCGACATGGCGGACGCGGCCGACCGCGAGCACCGGGTGCGGCGGGCTCGCCCGGTCCGTCCCGTCCCGGTTCTTGACCGGCGCCGCGCAAGGCAGCCCGCCGATGCCGTCCGCCTCGAGGTCGGCGCCGGTGTAGATCGCGACGATGCCGGGCATCTCACGCGCCGCGGTCACGTCGATCGACTGGATCGCCGCCGCCGCATGCGGGCTCCGCAGCACGACGCCATGCAGCATACCGGGGACCGCGATGTCGTCCGTATAGCGGCCGTCGCCGCGCAGCAGGCGCGGGTCCTCGACGCGACGGACGGGCTGGGCGAGGCCGAATTTCGTCATGGCAATACTCCGGTCGAAGGGGTCGGGATGGTCGCTATGTCTAGTCTATCGATCGATCGCCAAGGGCGGCCAGTCAATCCGCCACCTCCGCCGGAACGCGGGCGCGGCGACGGAACTTCGATTTCACCCATTCGCGCATCGTCTGGAACGTCACATACAGCATTGGGATCATGAAGATGCCGATGGCGCTCGCGCCGATCATGCCCGCGAAGACCGCCGTTCCGACGGCCCGCCGGCTCATCTCCGCCGCACCGGTCGCGAACACGAGCGGGACGAGACCGAGGATGAAGGCGATCGAGGTCATCATCACCGCGCGGAACCGCGTCCGCGCGCCGCTCTCGGCCGCCTCGCGGATCGACATCCCCTCTTCCCGCCGCTCTTTGGCGAATTCGATGATCAGGATGCCGTTCTTGGCCGCAAGCGCGATCAAGACGACGAGCCCGATCTGCGCGTAGATGTCGAGCGACAGGCCAAAGAGGAACAGGCCGATAAACGAGCCCATCACGCCGACGGTAACCGACAGCAGAACCGGGATCGGGATTACCCAGCTCTCATACAGCGCGACGAGAAACAGGTAGGCGAACAGCACCGCGAGCCCGAGCAGGAAGCCGGTCTGACCGGACGCCTGGATTTCCTGGTACGCAGTGCCGGTCCACTCGAATGCGTAGTTCGAGGGCAGCGTTTTCTTCGACACCTCCGCCATTGCGATGAGCGCGTCGCCGGACGAGGTTCCGGGCGACGGGCCGCCGTTGATTGTGACCGAGCGGTAGTTGTTGTAGCGGCTGATCACCTGCGGCCCGACGACAATGCGCGCGTCGGCGATGGCGCGGAGCGGCACCATCGAGCCGTTTTTGTTGCGAACGTAAATATTGAAGATCGACGAGATATCTGACCGGTCGAACGCCTCACCCTCGATGTTCACCTGCCATGTGCGGCCATAGAGGTTGAAGTCGTTGACATAGATACCGCCGAGCGTCGCCTGCAGCGCGGTGAACACGTCGGCGATACTCAGACCTAGCGCCTGCGCCTTCTCACGATCGATGTCGAGATAGACGGACGGGTTCGTCGGGCTGAAGGTTGAGAAGACGCGCGTCAGCCGCTTGTCCTGGTTCGCGGCCGCGATCATGCCCTGCACGACGCTGCCCATCGAGGCCGGATCCGCGCCTTCGAGGTTCTGGAGCTGATACTCGAAGCCGCCGGAGGTCGAGAGACCGATGATCGGCGGCAGGTTGATCGGGAAGACGTTCGCCTCCCGGATCTGCGAGACCATGCCATAGACACGACCGATGATGGAGTGAACGTCGTCACCCGGCCCTTGCCGATTGGCGAAAGGCTTGAGCTTGACGACGATAAAGCCGCTGTTCGGCTGGTTGCCGCCATCCAGGAACGAGTAGCCGATGATCGACAGCACGCCCTGCACCTGCGGCAGCGGCATAACCATCTTTTCAATCCGCTCCGCGACCGCGCGGGTGCGAGTGACAGCGGCGCCGTCGGGGAGCTGCACCACGATGAAGAACGCGCCCTGATCCTCTTCCGGCAGGAACCCGGTCGGTGTCTGTTTGGAGATCGTGAAGATACCGAACGCGAAGACACCAACCAGCACGATGCTGAGGACGGCGAGACGGATCAGCCGGCGGACGATCGCGGCGTAGCCGTCGCGCACACGGTCGATCCCATTCATCACGTAGCCAAGAATGCCGCGACGCTCGGAAGGGCGGAGGAAGACGGCACAGAGGGCCGGCGACAGCGTCAGCGCGTTGATCGCCGAGATGACCATCGCGCACGAGATCGTCACCGCGAATTGCTTGAACAAAACGCCAGATAATCCCGGAACGACGCCGATCGGCACGAACACCGACAGCAGCACGAGCGAAATCGCGATGATCGGCGCCGTGATCTGCCGCATCGCCTTCTTGGTCGCGTCCGCCGGACTGAGATCCGGCTCCTCGCCCATTACTCGCTCGACGTTTTCGACGACGACGATCGCGTCATCGACGACGATGCCGATCGCAAGCACGAGCGCGAGCAACGAGACGGTGTTCGCTGAATAACCGAGGGTGAGCAGCACCGCGAACGTGCCGATCAGCGATACCGGCACGGCGACCGTCGGAATGATCGTCGCGCGGAAACTGCCGAGGAACAGGAAGACGACGATTACGACGAGGACGAATGCCTCGAGTAGCGTCTTCATCACCTCGGTGATCGTGTCGGAGACGAAGGTCGAGCTGTCGTAGAAAACCCGGGCGTGCAGCCCCTCCGGGAACCTTGTCGAGAGCCCGTCGAGCGCCTGTTGCACCCGCGCC
>CAYSTX010000063.1:0-15388 GCA_964434035.1 uncultured Acetobacteraceae bacterium | reverse complement strand
CGCCGGCTGGAGTGCGCATGTCATTGAGCAGCGAATCGACAACAAAATCATCCGCCCGGCGGCACACTATGTCGGGCCGGAAAATGTGCGGTTCGTCCCGCTCGACGAGCGTTGAACGGGGGTCGTGCATTTTTTTTCGTGCATTCGACACGAAAACGAATGCTTTCCGTTGACACGGGACGAGGACACGCCGAATAGCGAAACAGCATCGCATTCATCCGATTCGCTTCGAGTGTCGTAGGGAAACGGGAATGCGTGCAGGAGAGGACGGTCGATGGACCGCAGCCTTGATCGGACGCAGCACCGGACGTCGAGCGTGGTGGTGAAACTCCGCCCGGCCCCGGCGTGTTTGTATCGGAACCGGCCATCCTCGCGCCCGTTCGCGTTTCACGCGCTCCGCTGAACAAAATCCCCGAGACGACAAGAACAGGAGATTGCAACCGTGACCAACGACGACAGCACCCCCACCAAGCCGACCGCTGGCCGCGCGCAGCCGATGGCCATGCGGACAACGACACGCCGTGCGGCCGCGAAGCCGGCCGCGCGCGCGACGACGGCCCGCGGCACCAAAGCCGCCGCCGCCAAGAAGCCGGGACCTAAGAAGACGACGACGCGCATGACGGCCGCGAAGACAACGCGGGGGACGGCGAAGTCGACCAACGCCAAGTCGACCGGCGCCAAGGCGACCGGGACACGGGGCGCGGCGAAGGCGACGGCTGGCCGCAAGGCGGCGACGAAGACCGCGACGACCCGCGCGCCGCGCGGGACCAAGGCTGCGGCGCCGAAGGCGACCCGCGGCGCGAAGACCGCGACGACCCGCATGCCGCGCGCGGCCAAGGCGACCGCGACCCGCGGTACGGGCAACGGCCGCAAGACGGGCCGCGTTGCGAAGGTCGCGACGACCCGCACGCCGCGCGCGGCGAAGGCCACGACCGGTCGCGCCGCGGCGAAGCCCGCCACGCGCAAGTCGCCCGCAAAGGCGGCGACGCGCGCGACCGGCGTGCGCAAGGCGACCAGCGCACGTATGCCGGCCGCCACGCGCAAGGCGCCGACGACCCGCAAGGCTGCAACGTCGCGCAAGCAAGCGGCCGAGACCAAGCGCACCCCGCGCAAGTCGGCCGTGACGACGCGTCGCTCGCGTAAGCCGGCCGCCGAGACGACGACGCTGCCGATGGACGGCTCCGTCATGGAGCCGATGAACGACACTCTGAACTAAGACTGAGAGAGACCCCGACCGAAACGACTGAGACGGGTCATTAACGGGGCGGGGCAGGCGGCCAACAGGTCGCTTGCCCCGCCTCTCTCGTTTCAGGCGGCCCGATCTTTAGGCATCGGCGAAGGCGCGGACGAAGAAATCGGGGCCGCCGAAATTGCCCGACTTCAGCGCCATCCGCAGCGTCGGGCCACTGCCCTCCGCGTCGGTCCACGGCACGCCGGGGTCGATCTCATCACCGATCCGCAGCCGCCGCACGCCGAGCCGTGCGACCACAGCACCCGACGTTTCGCCGCCGGCGACCACCATGCGCCGCACGCCGCGCTCGACGAGTCCGGCCGCGATCGTCGCCAGCGCCTCCTCCACCAGCGCGCCCGCCTGCGCGCGTCCGAGACGCTCTTGCAGCTGCGCGACGCGGTCGGGCGGCGCGGATGCGGCGATCACCACGGGCCGCGTCGGGTCGAGCCGTGTCGAGGCCCAGTCGAGCGCCGCACGCGCGAGCGTGGCCGCGTCGGGCGTCGCGAGCGGATCGAGCTCGAGCGTCGGCACGAGGTCGCGCGCGGTCGCGATCTGCAACAGCGTCGCCCGCGAGCACGAGCCCGCGAGCACCGCGGCCGGACCATGCGCGGACGGCAGCGCACCCGGATCGTCGCGGTGCGGCAGCAGACCGCTGCTGCGGAAATTCTCCGGCAGACCCATCGCGACGCCGGACCCGCCAGTCACCAGCGCGTGCGACGCGGCCGCCTTGCCGATCGCGTGAAGGTGCTCGTCGGTCAGCGCGTCGACGATGGCATAGGCGCGACCCTGCTCGCGGAGCCGGGTCATCGCGTCCCGGATCGCGCCGGCGCCACGCGTAACGGTTGCGAACGGAACGAGCCCGACCGCGCCGCCGACCTGCTTCGACAGCACGCGCACGAGGTTCGCGTCCGTCATCGGTGTCAGCGGATGATGCTCCATCCCGCTCTCGTTCAGGAGCCGCTCGCCGACGAACAGGTAGCCCTGATAGACGGTGCGCGCGTTGGTGGGGAACGCGGGGCAGGCGAGCGCGAAGCCGACGTCGAGTGCCTTCGCCAGGGCGTCCGCGACCGGGCCAATGTTGCCCTCCTCGGTGCTGTCGAAGGTCGAGCAGTATTTAAAGAAGAACTGCCGGCATCCGGCCGCGCGCAGCCACGCCAGCGCCGCGAGGCTGTCGGCGACCGCCGTCGCTGGCGGCGCGGTGCGCGATTTCAGCGCGACGACGACGGCATCCGCATCGGGCGGCGCGTCGTCGTGACCCGGCACGCCGATCAACTGCACCGTTCGCATGCCGTTGCGGACGAGCATGGAGGCGAGGTCGGTCGCCCCGGTGAAATCATCGGCGATGCAGCCGAGGAGGATGGTCATGCGCGTGGTCCTTCGATGCGTTGGGCGCGGAGAGTGTCGCGACGGCGCGCACACTTGGCAAACGAGGCGGCGGACAGCGTGCCGCGCGCGGGCCCGGTTCGTCAGTCGTCGAGTGCAGCGGCGAAGGCGCGTGCCTGCGTCTCCCATGTAGGCAGCGCCTGCCCGGCCGACCATGCGGCGTCCGCCATGTAGCGGCGGAGCGCGGCGTCGAAAATCATCCGACGCAAGCCTTTCGACAGCGCCTCCGCGTCGCCCGGCGCGGCAGTGATCGCGGCGGCATGCGTCGCACCGACCGCGGTCGCGCAGAAATCGGTGACGGCAAGCGGCAGGCCGCGCCGCAGGGCCTCGGCAACCGAAGTCGGCCACGGCTCCCACCGCGAGGCGAGCGCGAACAGGTCGGCCGAGCGCCACAATGCTTCGTTGGCGGCGCCGGCAAACGCGACTCGTGCGTCGATACCAAGCTGTGTCGCGAGCGCCGACAGCGACCCCGCATGTGCGCGGTCCCGCTCCGGCGAGCCCGCGATGGTCAGACGCCACGGGATGTCGGTCAGCCGGCCGAGCGCGGTCAGAAGCACGTCGTGTCCCTTGCGCGGAGTGAGCGCGCCGACCGACAGGACGTGGCAGACGCCGCCGGGTGAGCCGGTCGCGCGCGCCGCGTCGTCGATGCCGGGCGTGACCACGCGCAGCCGCGCGGGGCTGACGCCTTCTGCGATCAGTGCGTCGGCGGTTGCCTGTCCAGTCGTGATGATCCGGCCGAGACGCGGCAGGATGGCGGCGGTCCCGCTCGCCGAATCCGGCTGATGCACGAGGCCGATCGCGCCCGCGAGTTCGCTGTCGGGCCGCACCGCGAAGCGCGACAGGACCGGCCCGTCGATCACCGCGCGCGTTCCCACCGGCAAGCGTGCGAGCGCATCCTCCGCCGCGTCATCGGCGATCGCCGCGTCATGGCCCGCGCGCGACAGCTCCGCGAACATGCGGCGCGCGAAGGGATGGTTTTCCGCGCCGGGCGCGTCGAACAGCAGCAGAGACATGGCGCACACCATCTTGACGACTACGGAACGCAGGGACGTTCCGGTTAGCCCTCGCGTGGGCCGCCGTCCAGCGTGGAGCGCGCTTCGGTCAGGCGCGTGCGCGGAACGCCAGCGCCGCGCGCGCGTCGCTCGCCGCCTGGCCGCTCGCGCCGTAGCGGGACGCGGTCGGATCGGCGACCCCGGCGGACAGGACGGTCGCGATGACGTGCCGTTGCACGACCATCGCGCGTTCGAGCAGGCGGCGGTTTTCCGCGACCGCTTCCGACAGGCGCCGCGCCGCCGCGTGCGTCTCCTCGCTGCCATCCGCCGCCGTGCGCTCGGCCACCAAAGCGAAGGTCGCGGCGGCCTCCGTCTTGGCGGGCAGAAATGCCACCGCTTCGGTGACGTCGAGCCGGAGGAGCGCTTCGTTCTCGGCGTCGAGCACGCGGGTAAGGCCGGTTGCGGCGTCGATCAGCTCCGAGGTGGTCGTGTCCGTGGTCATGACGATGTCTGCTCCTGCATCCGGATGATTTGCGCGAAAACGGGCGCTGCGATGCCGACGCCGCCATGCGCCGCGATCGAGCGGGCAATCTCGGTCACCAGCATCGGGCGGAACTGCTCCTCGCCATTGCCGCCGCCGAACGCCCCTTGGCCGGCGTGGGCCGTGTCGAACATCGGCTGCAACAATGCGCCGAGCGCCATCGCCTCGAAGTCCTGCGCGGTTTTCCAGGCTTTGGCGAGTTCGTCCGGCGGCAGCGCGGAGGTGTCGGGCCGGGTCAGGATCATCGGTCAGCGCACCACGAGATCGGCCTGCAGCGCGCCGGCCGCCTTGATCGATTGCAGAATGGTAATGAGGTCGCGCGGGCCGACGCCGAGCGCGTTGAGGCTCGCGACGAGGTCGCGCAGCGTGACGCTACCGCGCAGAATGCCGAGCTTGCGATCGTGCTGGTCGTCGACCTGGATCGACGTACGGGGCACGACCACCGTCTGACCGCCACGCGAGAAGGGCAGGGGCTGCGCGACCTCGGGCGTCTCGGTGACGCGGATCGTCAGATTGCCTTGCGCGATCGCAACGGTGCTGATGCGCACGTTGTCGCCCATGACGATCGTGCCGCTGGCCTCGTCGATGACGACCATGGCCGCGCTGTCTGGATCGACGCGCAGATCCTCGATCCGCGCCAGGGTGTCCACCGGGTCGCGGCCGGCGAGGTCGAGTGTCACCGTGCGCGGGTCACTGGCGCGCGCGACGTCGCTGCCGAGCGCGTGGTTGATCGCAGTGGCGATCCGCCGCGCGGTCGTCAGATCGGGGTTGCGCAGACCGAGCCGCAGATCCTGCATCGCGTGATCGAGGCGGTAGGGAACTTCGCGCTCGACGGTCGCGCCATTGGCAATGCGCCCCGCCGTCGGCACGCCACGCTCGACCGAGGCCGCCGCGCCGCGCACCGCGATAGCGCCAGTGGCCAGCGCGCCTTGGGCGACGCCGTACACCTCGCCGTCGGCGCCGAGCAGCGGTGTCACCAGCAGTGTGCCGCCGGTGAGGTTGGTCGCGTCGCCGAGTGCGGAGACGGCGACGTCGATTCGGCTTCCCGATCGCGCGAAGGCGGGCAGTTCGGCCGTCACCATTACGGCGGCGACGTCTTTCGTTTGCATCTTCAGCTCTTGGTCGCGCGTGTTGACGCCGAGGCGTTCCAGCATCCCGACCAGCGACTGGCGCGTGAAAATCGCATTCTGCAGTTGGTCACCGGTGCCGTTCAGGCCGACGACGAGGCCGTATCCGACAAGCTGGTTTTGCCGCACGCCCTCGACGTCCGCGATGTCCTTGATCCGCACCTGCGCGATCGCTTCCGGCGCGGCGGACAGCGCGCCAACAAGTATCGTTGCGGCGAGGATGAGAGGCGCGAACGCAGACATTCCCGGCGTGTGGCGCATGGCGATCATCCTTGCGAAAGGAATGGTCGCCATCCTGACGCCATTCAGGAGTGTGGATCGCACGCGCCATGCCAACCGAACCGATCGGCGGATCAACGGCTTATCGTCCCAGCGTGGTCGGCAATTCCGGCCGGGCGGCGGCGTCGGCTCGGTCGTTTCCGCCGCCCGCCCGCGCGCAGGCTGACGTGGCGGGCGCAGCCGCATCGCGCGGGGCGTGCGCGGTCCCGCCCGCGACGGACGCGCTGTTGAGCCTACAGGAGGCGGCCTACGAGACGCCGCGTGACCGGCTGGCGCGTCAGCACGGGCGCCGCGTGCTGGACGCTCTGGCGGACCTCCAGCGGGCGCTCCTGACCGACACGCGGGGGGCGCCGCCGGACATGGACGCGCTTGCCTCGCTCGTCCGCGCCGCGCCTTCCGTGGATGACGCCGCGCTCGCCGCTGTCCTGGCCGCGATCAGACTCCGCGCACGGATCGAGCTGATGCGTCACGGCGGCTCGCAAAACCCTTCCGCGACAATCCGTTGACAGACACGAACCACACTTGCGCCGCGCGCTTCCTTCGATATAAGCGGCCGCAAGTCACGCTCCCATGAGGGTTGGCGTCGAAAGAAACGCGCAGGAATCAGTTCGCATGATGATCTCATTGCCCCCTGATTATCGGCCCTCGGACGACGAAACTTTCATGGGGCCGGAGCAGGTTGAATATTTCCGTCAGAAATTGCTCCGCTGGCGCTCGGAACTTCTCCGCGAGGCGGACGGCACGCTGGCAAGCCTAGGCGAGGGCGGGATCCTTGAGCCTGACATCACCGACCGCGCCAGTGTCGAGACCGACCGCGCCCTCGAACTCCGCACGCGCGACCGGGCCCGCAAGCTGATCGCAAAGATCGATCAGGCGCTCGCACGGATCGAGGCCGGAACATACGGATTCTGCGAGGAGACCGGGGAGCCGATCGGCCTCCGCCGGTTAGAGGCGCGGCCGATCGCGACCCTTTCGATCGAGGCGCAGGAGCGGCACGAGCGGATGGAGCGCGTGCACCGCGACGACTAGGGCGGCGCGTCCCGTCGCAACGGCGGGACCTACTATCTTCTGGCTGTGACGACGCCGAGGGGACCGGCGGCGGCCGGGCGGCTCCGTTTAAACCGGAACCGTGTCAGCCCGGCAACCGTTTGGTCCGCAACGGCATCAATGTAGCAAAGCAGGCGCCAAAGTTTGCCAGCCAACCGCGCCGCTCTCCGCGTCGGCGGTTTCCTTGACGTCCGTGGCCTCAACGGCCTCGACCGCGGCGAGTGACTGGGATAGACGGCCGGGCATGGATGTTTCCGCGCGGCATAGTTCGATGACGTCGCAGAGCGCGAGCGCGGTCTGCCGCAGGCCGATGTCATTGGCTTCTTCGGCCAACATGCGGAGGCATTGCGTAATGCCCGACGCCGTCGACCTAGGCGCGGCCACCTCGATCCGGTCGGCAGCGGGCCGGTTGTGGTCAGGAGCGTCTTCTTCGTTCGGCACGGGTCGGTTCCTTCTTGGGGAGTTCGGCGACACGGGAGCCTGCTCGCGAGATCGTGAGCTTGACACGACTCTATGGGACGGAAACACGTCCGCGTGCAAGTAACTTTATATTATGCTATCTTCGCGTGCACGCGTTTTCGGAAGCGTTGAAGAATGAAATTGTGGCCAAACGGTCCGCAATTGGCCGACGTGTCTGAAGCGCTGCCGTGTCTGGGAATCATAGCTGGAGGCGGGGCGATGCCCGCCGCCGTTGCGATGGCCGCCAGGGCCGCCGGGCGGCCGGTTTTCGTGGTCGCGCTACGCGGCCACGCCGATCCAGCAACCATTTCTTCGTTTCCCCACATAGTGTTACGGCTTGGTGCTGCCGAAGAGATACAAGCGCACCTCCGCGCCAACGGCGTCCGTGACGTGGTCCTTGTCGGCTCGGTACGGCGTCCCACGCCGCTTGAACTTCGCCCTGATGCGCTCATGCGCCGGCTGCTGTTGCGGCTCGGACGCGACTTCTTTCGGGGCGATGACGGGCTGCTCGGAAGTATCGTGCGTGTAATGTCGGAAGAGGGATATCGCGTTCTCGGCGCGCATGAAGTGATGCGGGACGCGATCGGCCCGATGGGTCAGTTGACGCGCGCCGCGCCCGACACGGTGGCGCTCGCCGACATCCAGCGCGGCATCGCCGTTGCCCGCGCGCTTGGCGCTGCCGATGTCGGGCAGGGGTGCGTCGTGCAGCAGGGGCTCGTGCTCGCTGTCGAGGCCGCCGAGGGCACGGACGCGATGCTTGCCCGTGCCGGAACGCTGGCGCGCAAGGGTGAGGGCGGCGTCCTCGTCAAGCTCGTCAAACCCGCGCAGGACCGCCGGATCGATTTGCCGACCATCGGGCCGGCAACGGTTGAGGCGGCGCGTCAGGCAGGGCTGCGCGGTATCGCCTACGAGGCGGAAGGAACGATGATCGTCGATCGGCCCGGCACGATCGCCGCCGCCGACGCCGCCGGGCTGTTCCTGCTCGGCCTCGGCCCAACTATGCTAGCCCCGACCGTCCAACCAGGAGACCAAGTCCAATGAGCCGCTTCCTCCACACCATGCTGCGCGTTGGCGACCTGCAGCGCAGCGTCGACTTCTACACGCACGCCCTTGGGATGCGGGAACTGCGGCGGCGCGATGTGCCGGACGGGAAGTACACGCTCGCGTTCGTCGGCTACGGCGACGAGGAGACGTCCGCCGTGATCGAGCTGACTTACAATTACGGCGTCGATCACTACGACCTGGGCAACGGGTTCGGCCATCTCGCGGTCGGGGTGCCGGACGTGGCGGCCGCCTGTGAGCGGGTGCGCTCGGCCGGCGCCAAGGTGACGCGTGAGCCGGGGCCGGTGAAGTTCGGCACCACGATTATCGCCTTCGTCGAGGACCCGGACGGCTACAAGATCGAGTTGATTCAGCGCGCCTGATCGGCGGCGTACCGTCCTGATCGGATCGGCCCTTGTCCGACCTCTTGTTCGGGCGGCGGACGATCCGCATCGGCGTCACCGGCCTCTCACGGGCCGGTAAGACCGCGTTTCTGACGTCGGTCGCAGCGAACCTCCTGGCTATGGGTGCTGGGCTCGATGCGTTGCCGGCGCTCGGGGCCGCGATCGGCGGGCGGCCCCTCCGCGCGTCCGTCGCGCCATCCGGTGTCTCGTCCGTGCCGCGTTTCGATGTCGCGGGCCATCTCGCGGCGCTCGCGGCCGACCCGCCGCGCTGGCCGGAGCGGACCGATACCGTCTCTCGCCTCGCGCTCAATCTCGACGTACCGCGCGGCGGGCTCGGCTCGGCCCTGCCGCCACGGCGCGTCCGGCTCGAGATGCTTGATTATCCGGGCGAATGGCTGCTCGACCTGACGATGCTCACGCAGGACTACGCGGCGTGGTCGCGCGCGGCGCTAATCCGGTTGCGTGCGGAGCCGGAGGTCGCGCGGCCGTTCCTCGACTTCATCGCCGCCCTGCCGGCCAAGCCCGGCGCCGACGAGGCGTTGGCGGCGGCGGGGCACGCGCTCTATCGCACGACGCTGCTCCGTCTCCGCGACGAACGAGGCTTGGTCTTCTTGCAGCCCGGCCGCTTCCTTATGCCGGCGCCGGGCGGGGAGCCGCCGTGGATGGCGTTCTTTCCGCTACCCGACGAGGCGGCGCCGTCGGGCGGGCTGCGCGCCCTGCTCGCCGCCCGTTATGACGCCTATCGTCGCTCTGTGGGCGATATGCTGGTCGAGCCTTTATTCGGCGACATCGACCGGCTGGTCGTGCTCGCTGATCTTCTCACCGCGCTCCACAGTGGTTTCAACGCCTACTACGACATCCAGGCCGCGCTCGGGGCCGCGGCGACCGCCGTGCGCCGGCTGAGCGTGCTGTTCGACCCGGCTTCGTTCTTGCGCGCTCTCGCGGTGCCGGAGTGGCTGCTCGGTCAGCTCCCGGTCGTGCCGCGCCTGCCGGCGTGGCTCGGCGGCGGCGGACTGCAGCGGGTCGCCTTCGCAGCCACCAAGGCCGACCACATTGCCGAGCGCCAGCGGGGCAATCTGCGGGCGCTCATGCGCGCGCTGATCGACGAGGAGGCGACGGGGTCGGCGACGACCCGCGCCTTTGCCATCGCCGCCGTTCGCTGCACCGAGGATTTCGTCTGGACACTGGAGGGACGACCGGTCTCCGCCGTCCGCGGCCGGGTGCTGGGGGAGGAGCGGATGACGCGAAGCTATCCCGGCGAAGTGCCAGACCAGCCGCCGGATCCCGCATTCTTCGCGCACCGGTTCCTGGCGCTGCCCGATTTCGAGCCGCGCCGGCTGCCGGCCGACGGGCGGGCTGGCGTGTCCCATATTGGGCTCGATAGTTTGCTCGCGTTCTTGCTGGAGGATGTTCTCTGACCTCCCGACGCGATGAGGAAGCGGCGCCGTTTGTAATGCCGCGGATCGAGGCCGAACCCCTGCCGGCGCCGCGCCTGGAGCCCGGCGAGGCGGCGCCGGTCCTGCTTGCACCAGGCACGGAACCTCGGCCGGGCGGCGTCGGCGTCGCGGTTGGCGGCCTGGCCGTGCTGCTGCTCGGGATCGGCGCGCTAGGTGCCGGTAATTTCGTTGCCGACGAGTTCGCGCGCGCTCAATGGCTCGGCTGGCTGTCGCTCGGCATCGTTGGCAGCGGCTTCGGTTTGCTTGGCTTCGGCGTGTGGCGGGAGCTGTCGACGCTGTTTCGCTTGCGCAGCATCGACCGTCTGCGCGCCGAACTCGCCGCCGGCGATGTCGGTGCGAGCGGTCCCGAGCTGCGGTCCTGGCTCGCCGGCCTACCGGATGGCGAAGCGGCGCTTGAGACGATCGGGCGCATCAACGACCCCGACGCGGTGGTCGCGTTGCTGCGGGCGGGTCCGGTCGCCGACCTTCGGGCGCGCGCGGATGCGCTTGGCCGCACGGCGGCGGTGCAGGTCTTCGCGGCCGCCGCCGCCGTGCCGTCGCCCGCCTTCGACGGGCTGCTGGTCGGCTGGCGCGGCATCCGGTTGGTAAGGCAGGTCGCGGCGCTGCACGGCTTGCGGCCCGGGCTCGTCGGCACGTTCGCCCTCCTGCGGCGAACGATGCTCGCGGCGGCCGGCGTGGTCGCGACCGATCTCGCCGCCGACACGCTGGCGCGCGCACTGCTGTCGAGCCCGCTACTCGCGCACTTCGCGGGCGACGTGGCCGGCGCCGGTGTCGCGGCGCGCCGGATGATCGTGCTCGCCCGCGCGACCGCCGCCGCCTGCGATCCGCTGCCGCCACCTCGTTAAAATAGGAGTCGTGAGCCGGACGGTTGCGCGAATGGCACGGCTCGCTTAATTGATCCAGAATAGCGGCAATAAGTCGCGTCTCAGGGGAGGATAACAAGTGAGTGTTTTTGAGATAGGCACGCTCGCGTCTTCGCGCCGAGCGCTTCTGAAGGGCGCGGCCGGTCTGGCCGGCGCCGCGCTTCTCCCCGCCGCCGCGCGGGCCGCTGACGAAGCCATCGGCACCTTTCCGGCGGGTGTCGCGGGCGACACGGTTTTCGTTGGCATCACTGTCCCCCGCACCGGCACCTATGCCGTCCCTGGCGACGATCTCCTGAAGGGCTACGAGCTCGCGATTGAGCATCTGAACGACGGCAACGAGGTCATTCGCATGATCGCGCCGAGCGTCAAGAAGGGCGTTCTCGGCAAGAAAGTCGTCTACGGGGTCGCGGACAGCGGCGCGAAGCCGAACAACGCGGTCCAGAACGGCAGCCGTTTCATCAGCGAGAACAAGGCCCTGATGATCACCGGCTGCGTCTCGAGCGCCGAGGCCGTGGCGCTCAACAAGCTCGCGCAGCGCGAGCACGTCCTTTATCTGCCGGGCATCAGCGGCTCGAACGACACGACGGGCAAGGACTGCGTCCGCTACTCGTTCCGCGAATGCTTCTACGGCCAGACCGCTGCCGCCGCCGTCTCGCCGGTGATGATCAAGAATATCGGCAAGAACAAGAAGGCCGCGTATCTGATCCCCGACTACACGTACGGCCACACGGTCCACGAATCGATGGAGGAGTTCCTCAAGGCGGGCGGCTGGACGACGGCGACGGCGCAGGTGGCCCCGCTCGGTGCGCCCGATTACAGCTCCTACCTGCTGAACATCGCCAATAGCGGCGCCGACGTGTTCATCAACATTAACTTCGGCAACGACGCCGTGCAGTCGATCAAGCAGGCGAAGCAGTTCGGCATCCTGCAGAAGCAGACGCTGGTCGTGCCGTACAACGTGCCCTTTCTCTCGCGCGACGTCGGGCCCGACCTGATGGAAGGCGTCTACGTCGCGAGCGACTTCTGGTGGGGTCTCGAGGATCGTTTCCCGATCGCCAAGGCGTTCGTCGCGGCGTTCGAGAAGAAATACGGCTACAAGCCGGAATGGGGCGCGAACGCGGGCTACATGCAGCTCGCGATGTGGGCCGAGATGATCGAGCAGGCGAAGACCTTCTCGCCGCCATCCGTCATCAAGGCCTACGAGTCCGGCACGAAGATCCACAGCACCGTCGGCGACGTGCACTTCCGCGCGGCCGACCATCAGCTCGTCCGGCCGGTGATCGTCATGCGCGGCAAGAAGGTCGCCGACATGAAGTCGAAGGACGATTACTTCGACATCCTCGAGGTCGTCCCCGGGGAGGGGCTGATGCAGGCGCCGGACGCGTTCGGCTGCAAACTGGGACCGGCTGTCTGACGGCACGCTCGTCGAGTTCGGTCCGTTGTTGACCTGGCCCAATTTCGTTTCGCAGTTCTTCAACGGGCTGGCACTCGGCGCGCTTCTGTCGTTGATCGCTTCGGGACTGACGATCATCTACGGCACGCTCGGCGTGCTGAACCTCGCGCACGGCGCGATGTTCATGCTCGGCGGCTATGCCGGCTACGTCGCCTATCAGCAGACGGGCTCGTTCGGGCTCGCGCTGCTGGCGGGCTCGGCGTTTCTCGTTGTCGCCGGCATCGTGATCGAGCGGGTGATCATCCGGCGTTTTTATCAGCGGCCGCCCGAGGATCAGATCCTGGTCACGTTCGGGCTCGGCATCGTCATCGTCGAGTTGGTCCGTCTCGGCTTCGGCAGCCAGACGGTGCAGATCCCGCCGCCGACCTGGGCGGCGGGCGTCACGCCGCTCGGGTTCCTGATCTACCCGACCTACCGCATCGTTGTGCTCGGCATCGCGGCGTTCATGCTGTTTGCGCTGTACATCGTGCTGTATCGGACGCGGATCGGCATGATCGTCCGCGCCGGGATCGAGGATTCCGGCATGGTCGACATGCTCGGCATCAACGTGAACCGGGTGTTCATGCTGGTGTTCGGGATCGGCGCGATGGCGGCGGGCTTCGCCGGCATCGTCAACGCGCCCGTGGTGGCGCTGACGCCCGACTCTGGCGAGATGATCCTGGTTGAAACCTTCGTCGTCGTCGTCATCGGCGGCATCGGCTCGTTCCCCGGCGCGGTGCTGGGCGGGCTGATTGCGGGTGAAATCCTGAGCCTCACATCCATGATCGACCCGGCCTATTCCGAGGTGATGCTGTTCGCGGTGATGACGCTCGTGCTGATGCTGCGGCCGCAGGGTCTGTTCGGTCAGCAGGGTCGCGCATGAACCCGGCGATGCGCCGCTGGTGGCCGGAGTGCGTCGCAGCGGTCGGCCTTGTCGTCGCGCCGTTCGTGCTGCCGCTGATTGGCTTCGCGCCCGATACCGTGAACCGCGTCGTCGTCTGGGGGTTGTTCGGCATCGGGTTCGACCTGTTGTTCGGCTACACGGGCCTGCTGTCGTTTGGGCAGTCGGCGTTTTTTGGCACGGGCGGTTTCATCGCGGCCTATCTGCTGACGAACAACTTCATGAGCAGCGTTCTGCTCGCACTCGTCGTCGGCACGATCGGCGCGATGATCGCCGGCCTTTTCGTCGGGCTAATCGCGCTCCGTCGCACCGGCATCTATTTCGCGATGATCACCGTCGCGATCGCCGAGGTGTTCTTCTTCCTCGAAAACTCGCCGCTCTCTGCCTTCACCGGCGGCGAAAACGGCTTGCCCGGCGTGCCGCCGCCGTCCTTCGATCTCGGTTTCATCCAGTTCAAGGTCGGCACCGGCTGGTCGATGTACTGGTTTCTGGCGGCGTGCTTCTTCATCGGGCTAGTGATCGCGCGGCGGATCGTGAAGTCGCCGGTGGGTGCTGTGTTGATCGCGATCCGCGACAATCCGCAGCGCGCCATGGCGCTCGGCCATTCGATCAGCCGCTACAAGCTGATGGTGTTCGTGATCGCGAGCGCCTACGCCGGATTTGCTGGCGGTCTGCTGGGCGTGATGCAGAGCTACATGCCGCCCGATGCGTTCACCTTCGAGACGTCGGGCCAGCTCGTCATTCAGACGGTGATCGGCGGTCCCGGCACGCTGTTCGGCACGCTCGTCGGCTCGGCCGTATGGCTCTATCTGCAGGATTTTCTGCAGGGCACGATTGGGCTCGGCAGCGCGTGGCGGCTCGGGCTCGGCATCATCTTCGTGCTGCTGGTGATCTTCCTTCGCCACGGCATCATTGGCGGAATCGCCGCGCTGTTCGCGGAAAAGCACCAGGAGGCGCCGGAGGAGTCGATCGACGTCGCGGTGGAGGCTCCGCCGCTCGCGAGCGTCGGTCCGGCGGCGCGGAGGCGCGTACCGTCAAACGCGCATACCGGTCCGATCCTGGAGACGCGGAGCCTCACCAAACGCTACGGCGGCCTGCTCGCCAACCGCGACATCACGTTTGCGGTCAACGAGGGCGAACTGCGCGGCATCATTGGACCGAACGGCGCGGGCAAGAGCACGTTTTTCAAGATGCTGACGTGTGAGGTAAAGCCGACCGCCGGGCAGATCCTGTTCCACGGCCACGACATCACCGACCACGGCGTAACTGAGGTCTGCCAACTCGGGCTAACGAAAAGCTATCAGGTGAACCAATTGTTCGTCGGCCAGACGGTCCGGCAGAACATCACCATCGCCGCACTCGCCGAGCGGCGCGGCAAGTTCCGCGCCGACATGCTGCGCTCGCTGCACTCGATCCCCGGGCTTGACATGCAGGTCGATCAGACGCTGGCACTCGTGAACCTCACTGCGCGCGCCGACACGCCGGTTTCCGAACTCGCCTATGGTGAGAAGCGGCGGCTTGAGATCGGCTTGGCGCTCGCGTCCTCGCCGACGCTGCTGCTGCTCGACGAGCCGCTTGCCGGCATGAGCCCGCGCGAGCGAGCCGCGACCGTCCAGCTACTGCGGAATATTCGGCGCGGCAGGACGCTCGTCATCGTCGAGCACGACATGGACGCGATGTTCGAACTCGCCGAGCGCATCACCGTGCTGCACGAGGGCATGCTGTTGGCCGAGGGCACGCCCGAGGAAATCCAGCGCAACGGCTTCGTGCAGGACGCCTATCTTGGCGGGGTCGCCGCGGAATGAGCCTGCTCGAGGTTGATGGTCTCAACAGCTACTACGGCGACAGCCACATCCTGTTCGACGTCGCGTTGCGGGTCGAGGCGAACGAGGTTGTCGCGCTGCTCGGCCGCAACGGCGCGGGCAAGAGCACGACGCTGAAGTCGCTGATGGGCGTCGTGCGGCCGCGCATGGGCGCTATCCGGCTCGACGGCACGCCAATCGCGGGTTTGGCACCGCACGCGATCGCCTCGCTCGGCATGCAGCTCGTGCCGGAGGAGCGGCGGGTTTTCGGCAGCCTCGATGTCGAGGAAAATATAGTGCTCGCCGGCATGACGGCGAAAGGCCGTTGGCCGCTCGACCGCATCTACGCGATGTTCCCGCGCTTGCAGGAGCGTCGACGGAGCCGCGGGACGGACCTCTCGGGCGGTGAACAGCAGATGCTCGCGATCG
>CAYSTX010000062.1:15200-15867 GCA_964434035.1 uncultured Acetobacteraceae bacterium | reverse complement strand
AGCCAGACGGCCGAGCCGTCCGGGCGCTGCATGTAATCGAGCGCGTGGCGGAGCAGGATTGCGAGTTCGTCAACATGCGCGGGCTCGAAGCTCGCCAGCCGGTCGGCGGCCATGCCGATCAGGGGTGTGTTGACCGACTGATGCTGCCCACCCTCAGGCGCCAGCGTAATGCCGGACGGGGTCGAGACCAGCAGGAAGCGCGCGTCCTGGTAACAGGCGTAAATCAGCGCATCGAGGCCGCGGTTGACGAACGGGTCATACACCGTCCCGATCGGCAGCAGCCGCGCGCCCGTCAGCGCGTGCTGCAATCCCGCCGCGCTGAGCAGTAGAAAAAGATTCTGCTCGGCGATCCCAAGCTCAACATGCTGCCCCTTCGGCGACATGCCCCAGCGTTGCGCGCTCGCGAGCTTAGCGTCGCGGAAGACGTCGTTGCGCGTATGCCGGTCGAACACGCCGCGCCGGTTCACCCACGGCCCCAGATTAGTCGAGACGGTCACGTCCGGGCTGGTCGTCATGATCGCGCTCGCGACCGGGCCGAGCGCACCTGTGCCGCGGCCGATTTCGGCCAGGATGTCGCCGAACCCCGCCTGCGTCGACATCTTCCGCCCGCCAAGCTTCGGCCGCGGCAGCGCCTTGTGCTGCTCGTGGCTGTTGCGGGCTGATTGGC
>CAYSTX010000062.1:7749-15190 GCA_964434035.1 uncultured Acetobacteraceae bacterium | reverse complement strand
CGCGGCAGCGCCTCGGGCACCGGGATGACGGGGGTCGAGAACGCGCGGCCGGACGGCGTCAGGGGTTTGGCGAACGGCACCGACTGGATGAATTCGATGAACCGGTCCTCGGCGATGTCGAGGCCCTCCGCGCGGTCCCACTCATGGCCCTCACGGATGGCCATCGCAGCGCGGAACCCGTCCATCTGCTCGCGGCTCATCAGGCCCGCGTGGTTGTCCTTATGCCCCGCGAACGGCAGGCCCATGCCCTTGATCGTGTAAGCGATGAAGCAGGTCGGCTGATCACCGAGCGCGTCGGCTTGCCGGAAATGCTCGATCATCGCTGCGATGTCGTGGCCGCCGAGGTTCGTCATCAGCGCGCCGAGATCATCGTCCGACAACGGGTCGATGATCGCTCGCACGCCGCGCGCGCGGCCGAGGTCGGACAGCAGCGCCTGCCGCCATGCCGACCCGCCCTGAAACGTCAGCGCGGAGTAGAGGCTGTTCGGGCAGTCGTCGATCCAGTGACGGAGTGCGTCGCCGCCCCCCTGCGCGAACGCGGCCTCCAGCAGGCGGCCGTATTTCATCGTGACCACGTTCCAGCCCATGTCGCGGAACAGGCCCTCGATCCGGCCGAACAGCCGATCCGGCACGACGCTGTCGAGGCTCTGGCGGTTGTAGTCGATCACCCACCAGACATCGCGGACATCGTGCTTCCAGCCTTCGAGCAGCGCCTCGTAGATGTTGCCCTCATCCAGCTCCGCATCGCCCGCGATCGCGATGTGCCGTCCGGGCGGCAGCGCTTGGTCGCCGAGGCCATGCAGCCGGACGTAATCGGCCATCAGCGCCGAAAACGACGTCATGGCGACGCCAAGGCCGACGGACCCGGTGCTGAAATCGACCTCCGGCCCGTCCTTCACCCGGCTCGGGTAGGATTGGGCGCCGCCGAACGCGCGTAAGCCCTCCATCGCCGCGATGCTTTGCCGGCCGAACAGCCAGTTGACGGCGTGAAACACCGGGCCTGCGTGCGGCTTGACGGCCACCCGGTCCTGCGGGCGCAGCATCTCGAAATAGAGCGCCGTCATGATCGAGATGACCGACGCGCAGGACGCCTGATGCCCGCCGACCTTCAGCCCGTCCCGGTTCGGGCGGATGTGGTTGGCGTTGTGGATCATCCAGGCGCTGAGCCACAGCAGCTTCCGCTCCACACGGTGCAGCATCGCGAGCCGCTCGTCCGACAGCGCCTCGCCACGCGGCGGCGCGACCAGCAGGGGTGTGTCGGGCATCTCTCAGGTCCAGCCGCGCGCGAGGCGGCGGACGGCGGTGGACGCGGTGCGCTTGCCCTCGCCCGCATAGGCCTCGTGGTTATCCTCGATTTTTGCCAGGTCGTAGAGGTAGTTGACCATCAGGCTCGCACTTTCCCGGACGCCTTTTTCGGAGGTGTCGGCCAGCAAGCTGATCCGCTCGACGCGGGCGCCGTTCGACAGGTGGAAATGCGCGACCGGGTCGCGCGCCCGTTTGCCGCGGGATTCCGCGAGCAAATAGCGCGCGCCGAGCCGCACCAGGATCGGCTCCAGCACCTTTACGAGTGCGGGGTCGCGGTGCCAGCCGCGCCGGTCGAGCAACATGGCGAGCGCCACGCGACCAGTTGCCGGGCGCTCCCCCTCTGCCCCGTCCGGCGGGCTGGCGGCGGTGCGCAGCGCGGTCTCCTCGTCTTCGGTCAGCAGCGGCGGCGTGGTTTCATCCGCGGCCAGCGCCTCGTTCAGCCAGCGGCGGAAACCGGGGATCGGCGAGAGTGTTGCGAACGTCTTGATGTTGCGGAACTCGGCGCTCAGTAGCTCGACGACGCGCTTGATCAGGAAGTTGCCGAAGCTGATTCCCGACAGGCCGTGCTGGCAATTGCTGATCGAGTAAAAGATCGCCGTATCGGCGTCGGCCGCGTCAAGCACCGGTGCCTTCTGGTCGAGCAGCCGCTGCACACTCGCGGCGAGGCCGCGCACCAACGCCACCTCGACGAAGATCAGCGGCTCGTCCGGCATGCGCGGGTGGAAGAACGCATAGCAGCGGCGGTCGCTGTCGAGCCGGTTCTTGAGGTCGCGCCAGCCGCGGATTTCGTGCACCGCCTCATAGCCGACCAGTTTTTCCAGCAAGATCGCCGGCGATGACCAGTCGATCCGTTGCAGTTGCAAGAACCCGACATCGAACCACGCGGCCAGCACGCCCTTCAGATCCGCCTCGAGCGCGCCGAGCTGGGGGTCGGCGTCGCGGTGGTCGAGCAGGAAGGCGCGGAGGTCGACGAGCAGCTTCATCCCGTCCGGGATCGTCGTGAACTGCGTCAGCAGCCGCAGGCGCGGCGGCTCGAGCGCGCGGCGCAGCGCCGCGGTCGCGGTCGCGCGGGCTGCCGGGTCGGTCGCGTCCTGCACGGCGCGGGCGGCGTGGCTCACCGCCTCTGGGTCGGCATCGAAGGTCGCGAGCGTGCGGAGGAAGTCGATCCGGCCCTCCGTGTCGAGCTTCACGAACGTCTCCGCGAGCCGGGCGGCGCGGTTGCGCGCACTGACTTCACCGCCGCGCCCGGCGAGGCAGTCGCGCATCTGCGCCGCGATCCCCTCATCCGGCGCTTCGCCGACGACGCTGCTCGCCATGTCGCGCCAGACGCCGGCGATCCGCCGTATCGCGCGGTCGAATAGCCGTGGTGCCGCCTGCGTCGCCGCTCCGGTGACCGCGCCCTGCGCGCCGTCGGGCGCGGCCGTTGCGATTGTTTCGCTCATGTGTCGGCACTCCGTGCTGGAAATAGATTGTAACCTATCCCGCCTGGGCGCGCAGGACCGCCGCTTGCAGATGGGGTGAAATATCCTCGGCGATAAGCCCGGGCCCGGCGACCGACGCCGCCTCGCCATGCAGCCATACCGCGGCGCACGCCGCGTCCCACGCCGCCATCCCCTGCCCAAGTAAGCCGGCAACGATCCCGGACAGCACGTCCCCCGCCCCGGCGGTGGCGAGCCAGGGCGGCGCGTTGGCGTTGATCGCGGCGCGGCCGTCGGGGGCGGCAATCACGGTGTCCGCGCCCTTCAGCAGGACGACGGCGCCAGTTTGCGACGCCGCGGCGCGGGCGGCCGAAAGATGGTCGGGCTTGGGGGCGCCGAAAACCCGGGCGAATTCCCCCGCGTGCGGCGTCAGCACGGCGGCGCCGCGGAGCGCGTCGGGGGCGCCGGCATAGGCGGCAAAGACGCCGGCGTCGGCAACGACCCGCCGCCCGGCGGCGAGCAAGGCTGGCAGCCAGACGCGCACGTCCTCGGCCGACAGGCCAGGTCCGCAGACCCACGGATCGAGCCTAGCGTCCGCAAGCATCGCCTCCGGTGCGTCCGCGTCCACGACGATCACGCCGGGCGACGCGGCGGCGCGGTAGATGTCGCCGCTGCCGCCGGTGGCAGCGATGCTGACCAGCCCCGCGCCCGCCCGCCGCGCGCCGGATGCCGCAAGCCGCGCCGCCCCGCACATCGCCGGCCCGCCGAGCACCGCGACGTGGCCGCGCGCATACTTATGGGCGTCCGTCGCAGGCGTCGGCACGCGCCAGAGAAACGGCCCATTCACGAACGTCGCCGCACGCGCGACGTCCAGCGCCGCCGTTGGCATGCCGATATCGGCCAGCACCAGCGCGCCGCACAGATCGCGCCCCGGCAGCAGGACATGCCCCGGCTTGAGCCGGACGAACGTCACGGTGAGGTCCGCCGCCCGCACGCGCCCGATCGGGGCGCCCGTCCCGCCATCGAGGCCGCTCGGCACATCGACCGCGACGACACGTCGCGCGGCATCCAGTGTCGCCGCAACCGCGTCCGGTACGGGACGGGAGATGCCGGCGCCAAACGCCGCGTCGATGACGAGGTCCGCCCGCGCCGCCTCCTGAGGCGTGAGCGCCACGCGCGACAGCCCATCGGTCGCCGGCGTCGGCACCATTTCGGCCAGCGCAACCGGCCAGCCGGCGTCCAACAGGTACCGCGCGGCCGCGCGCCCGTCGCCGCCATTGTTGCCCGGCCCACACAGCACCAAGGTCCGGCACGGCGCCATCCGCCCCCGCACCGCCCGCGCCACCGCCCGCCCCGCCGCCGCCACCAGCCGCGCCACGGGCACGCCGAGCGCCACAGCCCGCGCATCGACCAAAGCCATTTCGGCCGGTGTCAGCAGGTCCGGCCGGTCGGCGAGGCGGAGGGACACGGGATCAACAGGCATAAAGGTATCCTAGCGCCCGGCGGCCGGCCGGGCTAAGCCGCCCGCGACGCAGCCGAGGGAGAATCGCCATGTCATCCAACCCTTCGACGGTCGAGTACGCCTGGGGCGTTGTGCTCGGCCTGCATATCCTCATGGCGGCCGTCTGGGTCGGCGGGATGGCGTTCATGAACTTCGCGCTCCGCCCATCTCTCGCCGTGCTGGAGACGGGGCCGCGCGGGCTGCTGCTCAATCAGGTGTGGCGGCGGTTCTTTTTGATCGTCTGGCACGCCATGCCACTCTCGCTCATCACCGGCTACGCGATGCTGTTCGGCATCTATGGCGGGTTCGCGGGCGCGGCTTGGAACATCAATGCCATGCACGGGCTCGCGCTGATCATGGCAATCATCTTCCTGGTCGTCGTGTTCGGCCCCTGGAAGACCTTCCGCCGCACCACCGACCGCGCCCGCGCCGCCGCCGCCGCGTCACGCATCCGCACCCTCGTGCTGGCCGACCTCGTGCTCGGCGTGATCACAATCGTGTTGGCGGCGCTGCCAGGCTGACGCTCGCCGCTACTCGTCGAGCCGATAGCGGATACGCGCGGTCTGGACCGTCTCGATCGCCTTCATGTCGGGCGGAAACGGCGGAACGTGCGCGCCGCGCAATATGGTGAGCGCCGCCGCGTCAAGCCGGTTGGAGCCGGACGAACGCGTGACGGTAACCGACGTGACCGTGCCGTCCTGCATCACCGCGAACCGAAGATCGACCTCACCTTCCTCGCCTCGCCTCCGCGCCTCCTCCGGATAGACACGGTGCGCGCGGAGCCAGGCGAGCAAGGCCGCGCGCCAATCGGGGCTGACCGCCGCCGCGGCCGGCGCCCCGGCGACAACGGTCTGAGCGGGAGTTGGCGCGGACGCCGGACCGGAGGTGGCCGGCGCCGCCGGTTCGACGGACTCCGCCGTGGCCTCGGATGAATGCTGCACGGGGGGACGCGGTGGTTGCGGCGGCGCGCTCATCTGCGTCTCCGCCGGCGACGGCACGGCGGGCGCTGGAGCTGAAGCTGGCGTGACGGTTTCAAGAACGACTGAAACCGACCCGTCGTTATGCCGCCCTCGTAATTCGAGCACCGTCGCGCGTAGGAACATGAAGATCACCAGCGCATGGAGCACGGCCGATAGGGCAACGCCGCGCCAGGGCCATGCCGCGCTCATCGCGTCCGCCGCTACGCCGCGCCGCCGAGCGTCCGGACGGCCTCGACCACGCCGTCCTCGCCGGGCACCCGGTGGATCGTGAAGCCAAGCTGCCGGATGAAGGCAAGCATTGGCGCGTTGTCGGCCAGCACCTGCCCGACAACTTCGGTGACGCCGCGCGCATCGGCCCAAGCGAGCAGGCGCTGCATCAGGTGGTGCGCGATCCCCCTTCCCTTCACCGCCGGCTCGACGATGACCGCGAACTCGGCGCGCGTGCCGCCCGGCTCGATCAGTAGGCGCGCGACGCCGCACGTTTCGCCGCTGCCGTCGCGCACCGCGATGAACGCCATTTCGCGGTCGTAATCGACCTGCGTCATCCGCGCCGTCATTTCCGGCGTCAGCACGCGGAGCGCCGAGAAGAAGCGGAAGCGCACATCTTCCGGCGCGAGCCGAGCGAAAAACCTGCCATGCTGCTCGGCGTCCTCCGGCCTTATTGGCCGTATCGTCAGCGTCTCGCCCTGCAGGTCCGTCCACCGCTCCTCGAGCTCCGCCGGATAGGGCGCGATCGCGAGACGGCTGCCGGGGGCGCCGGGCGGGCGGAGCGTGATCCAGGCGTCGGCCGCGACGGCGCCCGCCTCCGAGAAGAACAGCGGGTTGATCGTGAGACCGAGGATGTCTGGGTGATCGACGATCAGCTGACTGACGCGGACCAGGATCTCGGCAATCGCCTCTGCCGGCCTCCCGTCCTGCGGGTTGAGCGCGCGAGCGATCCGTGTGCGGGCAATCAGGCTGCGCGCGAGCGTCAGGTTGAGCGGCGGCAGATCGACCGCCACGTCATTTAGCGCCGTGGCCGCGAGACCGCCGAGCCCGAAGCCGATCACCGGCCCCAGCATCGGATCGTCGTGCACGGAGATCATCAGCGACCGCGCCCGCCCGGCTTCTGGCTGCACGAGCAGCATCGGCGATGGCGACTTATCGCGCGCAAGCAGCGCCCGCGCCGCGACGCGCACCTCGTCGGCCGATTGCAGGCCATGTACCAATGCGCCGCTCTGCCAGCCCTCCTCGGGCGAGAAGCGCCGCGGCTTCAGCACGACCGGATAGCCGATGCGTTCGGCCGCTTCGACCGCCGCGTCCAGGCTGGCGGCCTGATGCGTCGGCATCACGGGGCAAAAATAGGCCGCGATCACGGCTAGCGTCTCATCCTGCGCGAGCGCGGTGCGGCCCACGGCGCGCGCCGCCTCGATCACCCGCCGCACCGCCGCGGCGTCGGGCGTGCGGCGGAGCACCCGGCTCGACGGCAGCTCGCGCGCCGCCGCCCGGTTGCGCCGGTCCTGCACCAGATAACCGAAGCCGTGTACCGCCTGCTCGGGCGTCGCGAACACGGGCACGCCGGCCTCGGCCAATAGCCGCCGGTGCGCCGCCGCCGTCGTCTCGCCGATCACGGCGACCAACAGCGGCACGCGTATCGCGATCGACGCAGCGACCAACCCGCTGATCGCCGTGCGGTCGTCAACACCGGCCGGCGCGTGGACGGCCAGCACGGCATCGACCTCAGGCACACCGGCGAGCATGGCGGACACTTCGGCCAGCCGAATCGGCACGTTGATGCCGACATAGATGATGCTGCTGTAGTCGAGCGTCGTCTTCAGTTCCGGCAGGCTCGCCGCGATTGCCGCCTGACTTGTCTCCGATAGCGTGGCGAGCGTCAGCCCGTCCTCGATCGCCGCGTCAGCCGCGAGCCGCGCCGGGCCGATTGCGTTTGTAACGATTGCCAGCCGCTCGCCGCGCAGCGGCCGCGCACGGGTAAGCGTCTCGGCGGCGGCCAGAAAATCGTCAAGCCGCCGCACCGACAATATGCCGGCCCGCCGCAGCGCCGCCTCGAGCGCGCGGTCCGCCTCGCCCGACCGGTCGGCGAGCCGGCCGCCGGCGCGGATGGCGACGACCGGGCGCGTGCGCGCGGCGGCGCGGGCGGCGGAGAGGAAGGCGCGACGATCGCGTATCCGGCGAATGTCGAGCAGGATCGCGCCCGTCTCCGCATCCCGCGCGAGCCAGTCGAGCACCGCGTCGAG
>CAYSTX010000062.1:0-7649 GCA_964434035.1 uncultured Acetobacteraceae bacterium | reverse complement strand
GGGTCGGACATGCCGACGGCAACAGCGGCGAACGTGCCGCGCGCGGCGAGCGGCGCCAGCAGCGCGGGCATGCCCTGCCCGTCGCCCGCGAGCACAGCAAGGTCGGGCGCCACCGGGAGCGCCTCGACAGCGGTTGCAACTCCTTCCGCCTCCATCACCGAACCCGCGAAGCCGGCGGCCCGCAAATTGGCGAGCACATGCCGCCCGGCCGGTGTCGCCGCGCCAAGCACGGCGACACTCTCCGGCTTCAACAGCGCCGCGGGCCGGAACCGCCCCGCGGTAAGGGAGTCGAGAAACGGCATGAGCAAATCCATACCACGGCGCGCACCGCCGAGGCTTGCGTCCCGGCGCCGCTTGGCTTTCGATCCGGCCACTGACCTGAAGGAGCCGGACATGGCCGACCGATCGCGCTGGGACCCCGAAATGGCGGCCAATCAGGACGCCTACGACCTTGAGGCTGCGAAATACCCGCCGCTCGCGCTCACCGTGCCGCTCGACCCCAGCCGCGCGACGAACGACGCGATCAATCTCATCTGGGCGCGCGGCGGCCCGGTGATGGCGGAGACGCGCGACCTCTGGATCGCGGCGCGCGGGCGGCGGATTCAGTGCCGTCTGCATCGGCCGCGCACCGATGCGGCGCTGCCATGCATGGTCTATCTGCATGGCGGCGGCTGGGTGTGGTCGTCGATCGACACGCATGACCGAGTGGCGCGCGAATTTGCCGCCGCGGGTGACGTCGCGGTCCTGATGGTCGATTACGCGCTCTCACCCGAGGCGAAGTTTCCGCAGGCGCTCGAGGAGAGCGCTGCCGTCGTCAGCTACTGCGTGACGTTCGGCGCATCGCTCGGCATCGACCCGACTCGGCTCCTGATCGGTGGCGATTCCGCCGGCGCCAATCTCGCGCTCGCCGTCGCGCTGATGCGGCGCGATACCGGAGCGTCGCCGGCGCTGCGTGGCGTGCTGACGGTTTATCCGGTGTGCGACGCGGATTTTACCCGCCCGAGCTATTCCGATTTCGCGACCGGCTACGGTCTAACCCGCGAGCGGATGGAGTATTACTGGAGCGTCTACGTGCCGCACGCGGCCGACCGCGTGCACCCCTACGCGGCGCCGCTCCACGCCGACTGCACCGGCCTGCCGCCGACGATCGTCCTGCTCGCCGAACTCGACGTGCTGCGCTCGGAGGGCGAGGCGATGGCCGCGCGGCTTCAGGCGGCTGGCGTTCCGACCGAAGTTGCGACGTTCCCCGGCACGATTCACGGCTTCATCCGCGCGACCGAGACGGTGACGAAGGCGCGTCAGGCCGTCGCGATGGCGGGCGATTGGCTGCGACGGGTCAAGTAATCCGGGCGCTTCAAGCCGCTGACGATGCATGACCGTGTTTCGTTTGTGATGAAAGGATCGCCTCGACGCGCGCAGCCAGCGCGTCGAGCGAGAAGGGTTTGCTCAGCAGCTCGATGTGGTCGTCCTGCGGAAGACCGGTCGCGAGCGCCTCGCCGGCGTATCCCGTAATCAGCAGCACCGGCAGGTTGGGTGAAATCGCGCGAGCCGCATCCGCGAGCTGCCGGCCGTTCAGTCCGCCCGGCAGGCCAACATCGGACACAAGAATATCGACGTTCCCGCCGCCGTCATTCATCGCGCTCCGCAGCACATTGAGCCCGGTCGGTCCGTCCTTCGCCTCGAGCACCGTACAACCGGAATCCCGCAGAGCTTCGGCGGCGAGGCGGCGAAGGTTGGCTTCGTCCTCCACGAGCAGCACGGTCGCCGGCGCGGCGGGCCGGGGGATGCTCGCCGCCCGACCCGGCCACGCCTCGCCCTCGCCCGGCTCAAGGTCACGCGGGAGGAACAGCTGAACAGACGTGCCCTTCCCGACCTGGCTGTCGATGCGCACGATGCCGTTCGATTGGCTGACGAACCCGAACACCTGGCTCAGTCCCAGTCCGGTACCTTGTCCAACGGGTTTCGTCGTGAAAAACGGCTCGAACGCACGCTCCATCACGTCGCGCGACATCCCGACGCCGGTGTCGGAGACGGAGATCTTCACGTAATCGCCTGGCTGCGCGCTGGACCATCCGGCGACGTCCGCGTCGTCCAGACGCACATGCTCCGTGCGAACCATCAACTCACCGCCGCCCCTTCCCATCGCATCGCGTGAGTTGATGGCGAGGTTCAGCAGCGCGCTCTCCATCTGATTGGGATCGCACCGCACGCGCCAGGAGGAATTTGTCAAGTTCACCCGCACCTTGATGCCAGGGCCGACGGTCTGCCGCATGAGGTTGGTCATGCCGTGGATGAGTTCGTCGAGGTTGACCCGTTTCGGCGTCAGGGCTTGGCGTCTGGAGAAAGCAAGCAGCCGCTGCACGAGCGCTGCCGCTCGTTCGATACTCTGCTTGGAGGCTTCGACATATTGCTCGGCCTCCTCGGGCCGGCCGGCCCTGATGCGGCGGCGCATCAACTCGACGCCGCCGGCGATGCCCTGAAGCATGTTGTTGAAATCGTGCGCGATGCCGCCCGTGAGTTGTCCGACGGCTTCCATCTTTTGCGCCTGCCGCAGCGCCTCCTCAGCCCGCAGCCGCCCGGTGATATCGGCCGCTTCCGGCCGGATCGCGACGACGTCGCCGGTCTCATCCCGGATCGGCCGAAACGAAATATCGAGAACACGCAGGCCGCCGCCCAGGGTGACGGATATCTCCTGGCGAAAGCTTTCGCCTCTGGCCGCCTTCGCGATCGCGTCCCGTATGATCGCAGGCATTCCAGGCGTCGGCGCAAACCACGGGGTCTCCCAGAACTTTAGTCCCGTTACGTCCTCCAGCTTGGCGTCGATGAGCGCGAGTGCCGTTGTGTTTGCTTCCAGCACGGTCCCGTCGGGGGACAGGAGGCCCTGCGCCTGAAAGCTCGTCTCGAAGATGGTGCGGAGGCGGGCCTCGCTCACGCGGAGCCGGGCGGTGCGCTCGGCGACCTGCTGCTCCAGCGTCTCATTGAGTTCGCGCAAACGTTCCTCGCTGGCGCGGATCGCCGCTTCGGCTTCACGCTCCACCGAGATGTCCACGTTCGTTCCGAACCAGCGGACAACCTGCCCGTCCTCCTTCATCGGCATGACGCGGGTCAGGAACGGCCGCAACAGGCCATCCGCGCCCCGAAGCGGGAAGACCATCTCGAGGGGCTCGCCGGTCCGGAGCGACGTCCGCCAGTTGTCGAGAACCGTCGGCAGAATTTCGGGGTCATGCACGGACTGCCAGCCCCAGCCCTCCACCTCCTCGGGCGTGGTTCCGGTATAGAGATACCATTGCAAATTGTACCATCCGACCCAGCCCTCGGGGTCGGCGGTCCAGGCGAGCACCGGAATGTTGTCGGCCAACATCCGAAAGCGCGCCTCGCTATCCCGAAGCGCCACTTCCCGCGCCGACAGCTCCGCCATCTGCACCCGCGCGTCGAGTTGCCGGCGGCGGCTGCGGAGCGCGCTTTGTACTACGGACAGAAACGTCAGGGGGCGGAAGGGCCGTTCCAGAAACGTGACATTGCCCAGCGCCTCCATCAAGCGAAGCGCGCCGGGGTTGCCTTCGGGGCCGGCTCCGCGCCCGGTGATGACGATGATCGGCAGGTCCGACCACATCGGCTGCTCGCCGAGCCAGGCGACGAAGGGACGAAGGTCCGCGGTCTGGATGGCCTCCTGCGTGATCACCACGCATCCGGCCCCCGAGGCGAGTTCCGCCACCAACTCGACGAGGTCGCTGGACGGCTGGGCGTCCAGGCCGCCCTCGCTCAGAAGGCCCGTTGCGATCGAGCTGTCGCGGCCAAAAGGAGCCAGGACGAGAACTCGCTCATCCGGGCTCCCGGGCTCCGGGGTCGGCGCCGCGCTCATTCGTCCTGGATGATCGCCTGCGCGTTAGGCGCTCCCGCATAAATCGGCACGCCGCGCAACACGCCTTGGAACTCGGTCAACGGCGCGCCGAGCCGGATCCCCTGATCGTCGATCCGGAACTCGCGGATCGTGTCTTCATGGGGCCCGGTCCGCTTCTTGACGACCGAAAGCGCGCGGAGCACCCGGCCATGCGCCTCGAAGAAGCGGAGCAAGAGGACCGTGTCCGAGAGATAGGTCACGTCGACCGGGGAGCGCATGTCCCCGACGAGGCCATGCTGCGCTACAGTCAGGAAGGTCGAAACGCCGCGTCGATTGAGATACATGAGCAACTCATGCATGTGCAGGAGCAGGAACTGCTCGTCTGGCATCGCCATCTGGTAGCCGCTTAGGCTGTCCATAACGACGGTCTGCGCCCCTTGTTCCTCGACGCACGCGCGGACCCGGTGGGCGAACTCGCCCGGCGAGAGCTCCGCGGCGTCAACCTGTGCAAGTGTCAGCGCGCCTTTTAGTTGCATTGCTGCGAGATCAATTCCGAGCTGTGCCGCCCGCGCCGTGAGGAGGCCGACATCCTCGTCGAACGCGAACATCGCGGCCCGCTCGCCCCGCGACACCGCCTCCTTCACGAACTGCAACGTGAGTATGGTCTTTCCGACGCCAGACGGACCAATGACCAGCGCCGCCGAACCTCGTTCGATCCCGCCGCCGAGCAGCGCGTCCAATTCCGTGACCCCCGAACGAAGCCGGTCACGTCCAAAGGCTCGACGATGCTCGGAGGCGATCAGGCGCGGGAAGACGCGCAGGCCGCCAGTCTCGACCACGAGGTCGTGGAAACCGCCTCGGAACGCCTGTCCGCGGCATTTCACGATCCGCAGTCGCCGCCGCTCCGCGCCATAATCCGGCGCCGCCTCCTCTAACCGGATGACGCCGTGCGCGATGCTGTGGACGGTGCGTTCGTGCGCCTCTGCGGTCAGGTCGTCGAGCAGGAAGACCGTCGCGCCGTGACGGAGGAAATAATGCTTGAGCGCCAAAAGCTGCCGCCTGTATCGCAGCGACGACTGCGCGAGCAGCCTGATTTCAGACAGGCTGTCAAAGACCACCCGAGCCGGGGACGTCCGGTTGATCGCCTCGAAAGCGAGACGGGTCGTCTCGCTCAGCTCGAGGTCCGAGGAATAAAGAAGGCTTTGCTGCTTGTCGTCGAGAAGGCTTTCCGGCGGCAGCAGCTCGAAGAGGTCGATGCCCGCCAGGTCCCAGCCATGCGACCGCGCGCCGGCCCGCAGCTCATCCTCGGTTTCGGCGAGCGTGATGTAGAGGCACTTCTCGCCTCGCCGCGCCCCCTCGATGAGGAATTGCAGCGCCAAAGTGGTTTTGCCGGTGCCGGGCTGGCCTTCGATCAGGTGCAAGCGGTTTCGCTGGAAACCGCCGCACAGCACGTCATCCAGCCCTTCGACCCCGCTTTCGGCGAACTCGGATAGGACGGTGGTGTCACTCGTCATGTCTGCAATCCTCGCGTCGACTTCGGCGGTGCTTCAGCTGGATTTCCGGTATTAGCGTCCGGGGATGCGACGAAGGCGCGCCCGCGCTCGGTGACGGCGCGATCGCCCGGCCCATCTCGTTCCGGGCGCGGGCCGATCCCATAGATTTGCATTAATCGATCCGTGGTTGCAATCAGTCCATACTCGGGTCGGGGCGCCCAGCGCGCGAAACGACTAAACGCGATGTGCCCGAGGTCAGGCGACCGCCCGCCGCTCAAATTTTCGCGCAGTCGCGAATAAAACCCGAACGGATTGCAAATGCGAGCCTTTGCCGGGGTCCAGGGGCAGCGTCCCTGGCCTCACCCCGTTCGCTACAGCGCGATCTTCAGCTTAGCCCCGATCTCGCCGACAATCCCGCGACGGAAAGCGAGCACGCAGATGATGAAGATGACGCCCTGAGTAACGGTTACCCAGGCACCGAACGGGGCCAGGTATTGCTCCATCGTCGTCACCACCAGCGCCCCGACCACCGGCCCGAAGATCGTGCCGAGGCCACCGAGGAGCGTGATCAGCACGACCTCGCCCGACATCGACGAATGCACGTCCGTCAGCGTCGCGATGCCGAACACCATCGCCTTGGTGCCACCGGCGATGCCGGCGATGGCAGCCGAGAGCACGAAGGCCATCAGCTTGTAGTCGTCGGTCCGGTAGCCGAGCGAGGTGGCGCGCGGCTCGTTCTCGCGAATCGCCTTCAGCACCTGGCCGAACGGCGAGTGGACGATGCGATGGATCAGCAGGAAGCCGCCGATGAACACGGCCGCGACCAGCCAGTACAGGCTCATGTCGTGCTGCATCGGAATCAGCCCGAACAGCGGTGGCCGCGGCACCTGCTGGATGCCGTCCTCGCCACCGGTGAACGGCGCTTCGACACAGAAGAAATAGACCATCTGCGCGAGAGCGAGCGTGATCATCGCGAAGTAGATGCCCGATCGCCGGATCGCGAGCCAGCCGAGCACGAGGCCGAGTGCCGCGCCGGTCAGCCCGCCGAGCAGGATCGACATTTCGGCATCGAAGCCCCACGCCTTCGCCGCATAGGCCGAGAGATAGCTGCCCATGCCGAAAAACGCCGCGTGGCCGAACGACAGCAGCCCGACATAGCCGATCAGCAGGTTGAAGGCGCAGGCGAACAGCGCGAAGCACAGCACCTTCATCAGGAAGACCGGATAGAGCACCTGCGGCGTCACCGCGATCAGCGCGATCATGACGATCAGTGCGATGAACTGCGGGCGCGAAAACCCGAACCGGTCAGTACGCGTCTCGGACCGGGCCGTCGCCACCGGTGTTGCGAGTTCAGACATGTCAGGCTGCCTTTCCGAACAAACCGCGTGGTCGGGCGAGCAGGACGATCACCATGACGACGAAGATCACCGTCGCGGAGGCCGGTGGATAAAACACCTTTGTCATGCCCTCGACAACGCCGAGCGCGAAGCCGGTCACGATCGAGCCGAGGATCGACCCCATCCCGCCGATCACCACGACGGCGAAGACGGTGTTGATGAAGTTGCTGCCCATGTTCGGGTTCACCGAGTATATCGGCGCCGCCAGCACGCCCGCGAACGCGGCCAGCGCCACGCCGGCGCCATAAGTCAGCGTCACCAGGCGCGGCACGTTCACGCCGAAGGCCTGCACCATCGGCGCGTTCTCGGTGGCCGCGCGCAGCCGGGCGCCGATGAAGGTCTTTTCAATGATGACCCAGGTCGCGAGGCAGACGGCCGCCGCCGCGATCACCACCCAGCCGCGATAGTTCGGCAGGAACATGAAACCAAGATCGGTGCCGCCCTGCAGCGCGCTCGGGATCTGATACGGCAGACCGGAGCTGCCGAACCCGTTGCGAAACAGCCCTTCGAGCACCAGCGCGAGCCCGAAGGTCAGCAACAGCCCGTACAGGTGATCGAGCTTATAGAGTCTGCTGATGATCGTCTTCTCCAGCAGCACGCCGAATAGCCCGACCAGCAGCGGCGCCAGGATGAGCGCCGGAAAATAGCCGATAGACATCCACTCCGGCACCGCGAGGCCGGGCGAGATCATGCCGAGCCACGTGTTCGGCGTCAGCATCATCCAGGCGACGAACGCGCCCACCATGAACAGCGCGCCGTGCGCGAAGTTGATGATGTTGAGCATGCCGAAGATCACGGCGAGACCAAGCGAGAGCATCGCATAGAACGCGCCGTTGATCAGGCCGAGCAGCAATTGTCCGAACAGAAGCGGCGTCGGAACGCCAAAGATCATCACCATCAGGCGTGCACCAGGTTACA
>CAYSTX010000061.1:0-15963 GCA_964434035.1 uncultured Acetobacteraceae bacterium | reverse complement strand
TGATGCGCGTGCGCGCGATACGCCGCGCCGCTGCACCGTTCGCCCTCGTCTCGCTCGTTGTCCTGACGTCGCTGACCGTTCTCGCGATCCCGCCGGCGGAGGCGCAGCAAATCGACCTTTCGCATGGCGGCCCGATCACGATCACCGCGAAAGACGGGCTCGAGTTGCGACAGGCCGAGCAGGAAGTCATCGCGCGCGGAAACGCGCAGGCGGTGCGCGGCAACGTCACCGTGAACGCGGACGAGCTGATCGCGCACTACCGTAAGAAGGCGGGCGCGAGCACGCCTCCAGGCAACACACCGCCCGGCAGCACGCCGGGGACGCCCCCTGCCCCGACCCAGGCCGCCGCGTCCACGAGCCTCAACGGCCTCGGCGGGCCGGACGCGGAGGGCGGCAGCAGCGAGATCTATCGGCTCGAAGCGGTTGGCCATGTCCGGATCTCGACGCCGACGGACAGCGCCGAGGCCGACCGCGCCGTCTATGACCTGGATCAGTCCGTGCTGGTGCTGACCGGGCAGAACCTGCGGATCGTGACGCCCAACGATCTTATCACCGCGCGCGACAGCCTCGAATATTGGTCGCAGAAGCACATGGCCGTCGCCCGCGGCAATGCGGTCGTCCTCACGCGCGACGGCAGGCGGGTCGGCGCTGACGTGCTGGTCGCCTACACGACCGAGGGCACCGGCAATACCCCGGCCGCGGGGCAATCGACGACGCCAGCGGCGCCCCCGGCCCCGGCGACAGCGGCCAAGCCTGCCAACACAGACGACGCGATCGCCGCTTCCGGGCGGCTGCAGAAGGTCGAGGCGTTCGGCCATGTCTCGATCCGGACCGCGACCGACACCGTGACCGGCGACCGCGGTGTCTATGTGCCGGAGACCGGAATCGCCCGGCTCGCCGGCGCCGTCCGCATCACGCGGGGCCAAAACCAGCTGAACGGCGCCGAGGCGGAGGTCGATTTGCATACCGGCGTCGCCCGCCTCATCTCGACGCCCGGCGCGCGGGTTCAGGGTCTGGTGCTACCGAATGACCCGACGAACCGCGCCGCCGGCGTGCCGGGCGCCGCCGCGCCGCCGAAACCAGCCGCTCCAACGGCCGCGAAGCCGGGATCGCCCACGCCATGAGCGGCTTTCGGGTGATGGAGAGCGGCGGCCTGGTCGCGACCGGGGTCGGCAAGACGTACAAGAAGCGCCCTGTCGTGCGGAACGTGACAATCCGCGTCCGCCGGGGCGAAGCAGTTGGCCTGCTTGGCCCGAACGGCGCGGGCAAGACGACGACGTTCTACATGATCGTCGGCTTGGTGCAGCCGGACACCGGCTCGATCAGCCTCGACAGCGCCGACATCACCAGCCTGCCGATGTATCGCCGCGCCCGACTCGGCATCGGCTACCTGCCGCAGGAGGCGAGCGTCTTTCGCGGCCTGACGGTCGAGCAGAATATTTCCGCGACGCTGGAGGTGGTCGAGCCTGATCCCACTACCCGGGCGCGTATGCTCGACGGGTTGCTGGCGGAATTCGGGATCTCTCACCTTCGCCGCACGCAGGCGCTGGCGCTGTCAGGCGGTGAGCGGCGACGGGTAGAGATCGCGCGCGCTCTCGCGACCGATCCCCGTTACATCCTCCTCGATGAGCCGCTGGCCGGCATCGACCCGATCGCGGTGGGGGAGATCCGCGACCTCGTCTCACACCTCAAGGACCGCGGGATTGGCGTTCTAATCACCGACCATAACGTACGCGAAACCCTGGAGATCATTGACCGCGCTTACATCATGCACGACGGTCAGGTTTTAATGGAGGGGCGGCCGCGGGACGTTGTCGCTCATGAAGATGTCCGGCGCGTCTACCTTGGGGAAAGATTCAGCTTGTAATCATGTTTGCCATGCGTGCTGTCTATTCTCCTCCCCGGTCGGTCCGGGGCGGGCGAGGATAAGAAACCATGGCGCTCGGACCCCGGCTCGACCTGCGCCAGTCGCAATCGCTGGTGATGACGCCGCAGCTGCGGCAAGCCATCAAGCTTTTGCAGTTCAACAACATCGAGGCCGCCGCCTTCGTTGAGGAAGAACTCGAGCGTAACCCTATGCTCGAGCGCGACGAGCGATCGGACGAACCGTCACCCGAGCGCGCCGCCCTCGACCAGTACGCCTCTCCCGTGACCGAGACGGCCGACACCGCGGAGCGCGTCCACGCCGACGACCTGCCCGGCGACGGCGCTGACCCGCTCGATGCCGTGCACGCCGAAACTTACGATGCCGGCGGCGCGTCGGATGGCATGCGGCTCGACCCCGGCGGCCGCGGCGGCAACACCGCCTTCGAGGCGGACGATCGCGGGATCGACGACATCGCCGAGACGCGGACGAGCCTGCGGGACCATCTCGGTGAGCAGCTGCGCCTTAGCATCAGCGACCCGGTCGACCGGCTGATCGGCGCCCACCTGATCGCGCTGCTCTGCCCCGCCGGGCGCCTCACCGCGGACCCGGCGGCGATCGCGCAAGCGATGGGCGTTTCGCTCGAGCGGCTCGAGGCGGTGCGGGCGAGGATGATGCGCTTCGACCCGGTTGGCTTGTTCGCGCGTGACTTGCGGGAATGCCTCGCGGCACAGCTCGCCGAGCGGAACCGACTCGATCCGGCGATGGCAGCGCTGCTCGATAATCTCGATCTGCTCGCGAAGCGCGATATTCGGCGGCTGATGGCCGCATGCGGCGTCGATCACGCCGACCTCATCGACATGATCGGCGAAATCCGCGCCCTCGACCCGAAACCGGGCGCGAGCTTCGCCGACGAACCGGCGCATGCGGTAATTCCAGACGTGCTGATGCGCGCGGCGCCGAACGGTGAATGGCTGCTGGAACTCAACGCTGAGACGATGCCGCGCGTCTTGGTCAATCAATCGTTATACGCGCGCGTCGCATCGGGCGCCCCGCGTGCGGATCGCGCGTTCATGACCGAGCGGCTGCAGAGCGCGAACTGGCTCGTCCGCTCGCTGCAGCAGCGCGCGCAGACGATCTTGAAGGTTTCCGCCGAAATCGTGCGCCAGCAGGACGGCTTCTTCCGTCACGGCGTCGGCCATCTGCGGCCGCTCATCCTGCGCGACGTCGCCGACGCCGTCGAGCTGCACGAAAGCACCGTGAGCCGCGTCACCGCGCACAAATACATCGCGACGCCGCGCGGCCTGTTCGAACTCAAATACTTTTTCACGACCGCGATCGCCGGCACCGACGGCGAGACACACAGCGCGGAGGCCGTGCGCCAGCGTATCCGCGCGATGATTCTTGCGGAAACGCCGAACGACGTGCTGTCCGACGACGCCCTCGTCGCGGCCCTTCGCCGAGAGGGCGTGGACATTGCCCGACGGACCGTGGCCAAATACCGCGAGGCGCTCCGCATCCCAAGCTCCGTTCAACGCAAGCGGGAGAAAGCGGTGCCCGCCTGATGTTGGCCTGAACAGGTACGGGGGGAACCACTCCGATGGAAATCACGGTGTCCGGCAAGCAAGTCGATCTCTCGGACGCGCTACGGACCAGGGTCGCCGACCAACTCGGGCAAATCGCCGGCAAGTATTTCGACCACGCGCTGGAGGCCAACGTCACGTTCTCGCGCGCGCGCAGCTTCTTTTGCTGCGACATCAACGTGCACGCCGGCCGCGGCCTGGTCCTGCGCGGCGAGGGTGAGGCGGCCGACGCCCACTCCGCGTTCGACGACGCCGCCGAACACATCGCCAAGCGCCTCCGCCGCTATCGCCGCCGCGTGAACGAGCACGCACGCGACCTCGCCCACCGCGCCCGCCCTGAGGCGGCGCGCCAGTACATCTTGCGGCAGGAGGAGGGGGCCGACGGCGCCGACGTGGCGGCCCGCCCCGCCGGTGCCATCGCCTTCGCGACCGTGATCGCCGAAAGCGTGTCGGAAATCAGCAGCCTGACCGTAAGCGAAGCGGTGATGCAGATGGATCTCGCCGACCAGCCGGTTTTGATGTTTCGGAACAGTACGACCGGCGAATACAACGTGATCTATCGGAGGAGCGACGGTCACATCGGATGGATCGACCCGACGGGACCGAACGGTAAGTAGCTTCGCATCGCGGAGACCGGCCGCCCAGCGGCCGGTCGTGCGTGTTAGTGAACCAGCGCGGGCAGCATCTCGTGCTGGATGATCGCCGCGATCGCCACCTCCTGATCGGCGGCAAGCGCCATCGGGGTGCCGTCGGCGGCATGGATCGCATAGGCGGGGGCGCCGTTCACGACGACCAGCTTGACGTAGGCGATCTTCGTGACACCGAGGCGCGCGAAGTCCTCGGCTGAAATGTGCCGCAGGTCGATCGGCGCGGCGAACGCCGGCGCGTCGTCGGTCGGGGCGGCATTCTGGTTGTTGGTCATCGTCTGAGCCTCCTATCTTCGGCGCCCCTCGGACGAGCGGGCTCCGCTATGTGCGAACGGGTCGTGCGACCCCGTTCAGTCCTGGTCGGAACGAGCGCCCCCGGACACGACGCGGGGACGTTGCGGCTCCACGGTCGCCGCCGGCCGGCCGATCGCAATGGTACGAACGCGCGACTCCGGCTGCGGGCGGGCGAGATCGACGTGCAACAGGCCGTTATCCAGCCACGCGCCGCGGACCTCGATCCCCTCGGCCAGCACGAACGCCCGCTGAAACTGGCGGGCGGCGATGCCGCGGTGGAGGAAGACGCGGCCCTGCGGGTCTTCGGACTGCCGCCCTCGGATGACCAACTGGTTGTCTTCCTGCGTCAGCTGCAGGTCTTCCATCGAGAAACCGGCGACCGCGAGCGTGATCCGCAGCCCGGACGGCCCGGTCTGCTCGATATTGTAGGGCGGATACCCGTCGGACGCGGTCTTCGATGCGCGCTCAAGCATCTGCTCGAGATGGTCGAATCCGAGAAACAGCGGGGACGCAAACAGGCGCGTGTTCGACATAGGCTTCAGAGCCTCCTCATCAGAGCGAAGCGGACGCGAGACCCATCCAAGGCATCCCGCGCGTTATGATTTGGCGATCACCGAACCGCGTCGCAAGCCCCTGATGTTGAACGGCAGGGCGCGGACCGCTAGATCCGTTGGATGTCGTCCGCCCTCACCCGTGCCGCGGCTGAAGCCGCCGAGGACGCATCGCTCCTCAAGATCCTGATCGCGCCGGACCGCGCGCTCCGCACCGTGGCGCGCGCCGTCGGGCCGGCCGACGCGGATACGGTGCGCGATCTCGTGCCGCGGATGTTTTCCACCATGTATCGGGCGCCCGGCATCGGCCTCGCCGCCCCGCAGGTCGGGCAATCGCTGCGGCTCGCTGTGGTCGACCTGATGCCGGACGAAAAGCCGGCGCCGCTCGTCCTGATCAACCCGGAGATCGTCGCCGCCGATACCGAACTCGCGACCCGCGAGGAAGGCTGCCTGTCGCTGCCGAACCAATACGCCGACGTGACGCGGCCGGCGCGGGTGCGTGTGCGCTACCTCGATCAGCAAGGCGCACGACACGAGCTGCACGCCGACGGGCTGCTTGCGGCCTGCGTGCAGCATGAGATCGACCATCTGAACGGCGTTCTGTTCGTCGATCACCTGTCGGCGCTGAAGCGCAACATGATCATGCGTCGGCTGGCCAAAGAACAGCGCGAACAGCGCGGGCGCTGATGCGCATCGCGTTCATGGGTAGCCCGGCGTTCGCGGTTCCGGCGCTCAACGCGCTGGTCGACGTCGGGCACACGATCGTCGCCGTCTATTGTCAGCCGCCTCGTCCGGCGGGTCGCGGACATCGGGCGCGTCCCTGCGCGGTGCAGGAAGCGGCCGAGCGCCTCGGCCTCCGAGTCCGCACGCCCGCGCGGCTTCGCAACAACACGGACGAGCAGGCGGCGTTCGCGGCGCTCGACCTGGACGCGGCGGTCGTCGCCGCCTACGGCCTCATTCTGCCGCAGGCGATGCTGTCGGCGCCGCGGCGCGGCTGCCTCAACATCCACGCGAGCCTCCTCCCCCGCCATCGCGGGGCGAGCCCGATCCAGGCGGCGATCCTTGCGGGCGATACGGCGTCCGGCGTTTCGATCATGCGGATGGAGGAGGGGCTTGATACCGGCCCGGTCCTGCTGATGGAGGCGACGCCGATCACGGCGCGGACGACGACGCCCGACCTGCATGACCGGCTCGCCGCAATCGGCGCGGGTCTGATCGTGCGCGCCCTCGCCGAGTATCCCCCAGCCCTGCCGCAGGACGACGCGGCCGCGACCTACGCCCCGAAGCTCGGCAAAGCCGACGGCGTGCTCGACTGGTCGCTCCCGGCCGACGCGCTGGACCGGCGCGTCCGCGCCCTCAACCCATGGCCGGGCACGACCACGCTGCTGGACGGCGCGCCGCTCAAGGTGCTCGACGCAATCCATACGGAAGTGATGGTCGGCGGCGCCGCGCCCGGCACCGTGCTCGACCGGCACCTATCGGTCGCATGCGGAGACGGCCGCGCGCTGCGGCTGTCGCGCGTGCAGGCGGCCGGCCGTGCCGCGACCGATGCGGATGCGTTCCTGCGCGGCCGCCCGGTCCCGCCCGGCACCCGCCTCGGCTGATGGCGGCCGGCTTCGCGCTACTGATCGAGTACGACGGCACGGGCTTGGTCGGTTGGCAGCGACAGGCGGCGGGGCTTTCGGTGCAGCAAGTCCTCGAGGACGCGGCGGCGCGTCTCGCGAATGGCGGGACCGTGGCGACGATCGTCGCCGGCCGGACGGATGCCGGCGTGCACGCGGCGGGACAGGTGGCGTCACTGACGCTGCCCGACGAGGCACCGCCGATCGCGCCCGACCGGCTACGCGACGCGCTCAATTTCCATATGAAACCACATCGCATCGTTGTTCTGCGCGCCGCCGCCGCGCCAGACGGTTGGAACGCGCGGTTCTCAGCGGTCGGCCGCGCGTATCGCTACGTCATTCTCGACCGGCGGGCGCGGCCCGCGCTGCTGGCAGGGCGGGTCTGGCACGTGCCGCATCGTCTTGATGCCGAACTTATGGCTGAGGGCGCGGCGCATCTGCTCGGCCGGCATGACTTCACGTCGTTCCGCGCAGCCGCGTGTCAGGCTGACAGCCCGTTGCGAACACTCGACCGGCTCGACGTGCGACGCGAGGGCGACTGCGTCGTGATCGAGGCGGCGGCGCGCAGTTTTCTGCATCACCAGGTCCGCAACATGGTCGGCACGCTAAAGCTCGTCGGCGACCACCGGTGGCCTCCCGAGGCGGTTGCCGCCTCGCTGGCCGCCCGCGACCGCGCCGCCGCCGGCCCGACGGCGCCGCCGGAGGGGCTGACTTTAGAATCCGTGCTTTATCCCGACGACCCGTTTACGGACGCTGCCGGCTAGACCGCCCGCTCAGCCGTGGCAGGTGCAGCCTGCATGCTGGCATCCGGTACCGCTCTTGTGGTGCTCGGCGCACTCATCACTGCAATAAATGCGGCCGTCTCGCTTCACGCCCTTGTCCACGTCAACGACGCAGATGCAGTCGCTGCACGCACACTTCACCCGGTCGATCGTCACGGTCATGGGGTCACTCCTGTTTCGTTGCCAATGTCGTTATCGATACCGTCGTGTTCAGTCGGTTCAGCGGCATGCTCGATCATGTTCGTGAGCATCTCCCGCACATGGCAGTCCGGGATGCTGTAGTAGACCTGCTTGCCTCGCCGCCCGGCCTTGAGTAGCCGGGCCGCGCGCAGCAGGCGCAGGTGGTGCGAGACCAGCGACTGGCTCAGTGCCAGCCGCCCAGTGATCTCTCCCACACTGAGGGGACCGTCCAGGCACGTGGTCACGATCCCAAGTCGGTTCGGTTCACCAAGCAGGCGAAACATCTCGGCAAGTTTGCTGGTCTGGTCGGCCGTCAGCATCGTCACTGACCTATGAACACGTCTTCATATGTACAGGCTAACGACGTTTGTGGCAAGCTCTGAAAGAGGCATGCCATGGAACAGGCAAAGACGGGCGGCTGCGCCTAGAGCACCGCGTACGCAATCACGGACGGGAGGGTCGCGAGAAGCGCCGTGCCGAGGTTGATCGCGAGCACGAGCACCGCCGCGCGCCAGCGTGACAATTCCAGCGCATGGCGCGTCAGGAACCACTCGATCCAGAACCCGTAGCCGAGAACGACCGCCACCACGACCCGGCCGGCTTGCGCCGTCGACATGCCGAACGCCGTCAGCAGGCCGCCAAACATCAGCCCGAACGCCACCGCCACCGGCATCGCCCATTGGCACCAGTTCAGCGCGGTCGCGAACCGAAGCCACTGCGGCCCCCGTCCCCAGAACCGCGCGATCGGCTCGCTCAGCACCGCCGGAGCAAGTGCGATAACGATCGTTTGCAACAACTCGCTGACTGCCGGCAGCCCGTCGCCGTGCAAAAGCAGCAAAAAGCAGCCGACGAGCGCGAACGCCAGCAGCGGCGCGAGGCTGGAGAGGAACGCCTGCGGGGTGCCGGAAAACTGCGCGATGCCGTCCGCGCGGCCACGCGCGATGCGCCCGACGCCGAGCACGATCGACCCGACCGGGCGCGGTGCCGGCCGGCGGAGGCGCGACGGCTCAGTCATGGCGGTTCATGCAAACCAGCGGCGCAGCATCGCAGCATAGATACGCGCGAGCGCGCGGATGTCATCCACCGGCACCGCCTCATCCACCCGATGCATGCTGGCTCCGACCAGCCCGAACTCGGCGACCGGGCAATGCTTGGCGATAAAGCGCGCATCCGACGTGCCGCCGCCGGTGTCGAGACGCGGCGTACGACCCGTCACCTCCTCGATTGCCGCCTGCATGACCGCGACCATCGGCCCCGGCTCCGTCAGGAAGGCGTCGCCGCTGCTGACGGCGATGAGGTCAAATCGCTCCGCATGCGCCGCGACCACGCCGCGCAGCCATCTCTCAAGCGAGGCAGCGGTGTGGCGGTCGTTGTAGCGGATGTTGAGCGCCGCCGTCGCCGAGGCCGGAATAACGTTCGTCGCCGTGTTGCCGACATCGATGCTGGTGAGTTGCAGCGATGACGGCTCGAACCAGTCTGTCCCGTCATCGAGCCGCGCGTCAGCCAGCGCCGCGGCGATCCGCGCGAGGCGATGCACCGGGTTGTCGGCGCGCTGCGGATAGGCGACGTGGCCCTGCGTGCCGTGCACCGTGATCCGCGCGTTCAGGCTGCCGCGCCTACCGATCTTAACGACGTCGCCGAGCGCGGCCGGGTTGGTCGGCTCGCCGACGACACACAGATCCGGCGTCTGACCGTTCGCGGCGAGCCAGTCGAGCACGCGCACCGTGCCGTCGGTCGCGGGCCCTTCCTCGTCGCCGGTGATCAGGAGGCTGATGCTGCCGGAAGGGCGGCCGTACGCGGCGAGGTGCTGCGCGACGGCGGCGACGAAGGCGGCGATCCCGCCCTTCATGTCACACGCGCCACGGCCGAACAGCGTGCCGTCAACGACGTCCGCCGCGAACGGACGATGCCGCCACAGCGCGGCGTCACCGGGCGGCACGACGTCGGTGTGGCCGGCGAAACAAACATGCGGCGCGCCGTCGCCGAGACGGGCGAACAGATTGTCGGTCTCACCGAACCGCAGCCGTGTGACCGTGAAGCCGAGCGGCGTCAGCGCGTTCGCGAGCACATCCTGCGCGCCATCATCTTCCGGCGTGACGGAGGCGCGGGCGATCAGCGCGCGCGCGAGCGGAAGCGGGTCCGCGCTGTCGCTCAATCGCGCAACAACTCGTTGATCGCGGTCTTCGCACGCGTCTGCGCGTCGACGCGCTTGACGATGACGGCGCAGGCGAGCGACGGGCCTGGCGAGCCGTCCGGCAGTGGCTTCCCCGGCAGGCTGCCGGGCACGACGACGGCGTAGGACGGCACGCGGCCGATAAAGATCTCGCCGGTCGCGCGATCGACGATCTTGGTCGAGGCGCCGAGGAACACGCCCATCGACAGCACGGCCCCGCGCTCAACGATGACGCCCTCGGCAACCTCCGATCGCGCACCGATGAAACAATCGTCCTCGATCACCACTGGGTTCGCCTGCAACGGCTCCAGCACGCCGCCGATTCCGACGCCGCCCGACAGGTGGCAGTTGCGGCCGATCTGCGCGCAACTCCCGACCGTCGCCCAGGTATCGACCATCGTCCCGCCGCCGACATGCGCGCCGACATTGACGAAGCACGGCATCAGCACGGCGCCCGGCGCGACATGCGCAGAGCGGCGCACGACCGCCCCCGGCACCGCACGCACCCCCGCCTGCGCGAAGCGGGCGGCATCCCATCCGGCGAACTTCATCGGCACCTTGTCAAACACCGGCGCGCCGCCCGCGCCTGGCATCGGCGCCGAATCTTGCAGCCGGAACGACAGCAGCACGGCCTTCTTCAGCCATTGATGCACCTGCCACCCATCCGGCCCGGGCTCGGCGACGCGGAGGCTCCCGCCGTCGAGCGCGTCGAGCGCCTGCTCGATCGCGGCGCGCGCGTCGGCATTGGCGCTTGCCGGGGTCAGGCTGTCACGCTGCTCCCACAGACGCTCGATCCGCGCAGCCAACGATCCGGATGGCGCTGTGTCAGGCATGCCGGCTTGTCCTTATGTGACGTGAATGATGGTCGCGGCCGAAAATGCGCGGCCGTCTCCGCGCATGTCAAATACGGGCGCACGCTTACGCCGACTTCACGATTCGGTTCGCATACTCCGCCGCGATTTCGGCAACAGCGGAGTAGACGGCCATGAGCGAGCCGGTCGGAAGACTGGGTCCGGACGGGATCGCGGCAGCGGGTGACGCGCTCCGCGACGCGCTGCTGCAAAGCCGGCAGCGCTGGCGGGATCTGCTGTCGCTCGCAACCGACTTCGCGTTCGAGACGGACGCGTGGGGCCGGTTCGCGTTCGTCATGCCGGAGGGCGCGCTGGGCTGGCAGGCGTCCGAGCTGCTGGGGCAGCCGGCGGACCGTCTGCTGGGCGACGGCGGGGAGGTTGACGGCGCGAGCCCCTTCCGGCCGGACGCGCCGATCCGGGACCGCCGCGCCTGGCTACGCCGGGCGGACGGCACGCTGTGCTGCTTTCGCCTTGCCGCCGCCCCCCTGTTCGGCCCGGACGGCGCGGTTGCCGGCGCGCGCGGTGTCGGCGTGGACGTGACGGATGAGGACGGACGGGACGACCGCACGGCGGCCGCGCTGCGCCGGGGTGAGGTGATCGAGGGATTGCTGTGGCGCATGCGGCGGGAGGCGCTGGCGCCGCGCATGCTGCAGGCGGCGTTGCAGGCGCTGGTCGGCGCGCTCGGGGCCGAGGGCGCGGCATTGATCGACCCGGACGGACCGACGCTCGCCACCGTCCTGCATCAGGTCGGCAACGGCAGCGGCGCGATTGCTGGAACGGCGGCCGCATTGCTCGAGGCTGGGATGCCGACGGCGGCGCAGGCGCAGGCGCCGGACGGACGGCCGGTACTGGTCTCCTCCTGCCCCTCACGCGCCGCCGACCGCGCGGGGCTCGCCATCTGGCGCGCGCGGGACGGGCGCGGCTGGGACGGGGAGGATCACGTCCTCCTGCCCGCCGCGGCGACCATCCTCCGGCTCGTGCTCGACCACGAGGCGATCCAGCGCGAAATGGGACGCGCCGCTCGCACCGATGCGCTCACCGGCCTCTACAACCGGCGCGCTTTCACCGATGAGCTGGTGCGCTACGTCGACCGGCTCGACCGTGACCGGCTGCCCGGCACGCTGCTGATCGCCGATCTCGACCACTTCGCAGACATCAACGACCGGCTCGGGCACGAATTCGGCGACCGGGCGATCGCGGCGACGGGGCGGCTGCTGCGCGACCTGGTTCGCCCAACCGACCTCGTGGCGCGGGTTGGCGGCGACGAGTTCGCGTTGTTTCTGCAGGGCGCGGACGAGCTGACGGCCGCCGAGCGGGCCGAGCATGTGCGCCTCGAGGCCCCGCGGGTGCTCGCCCGCGCGCTCGACATCACCGAGCCGGCGCTGACGCTCTCGGTCGGCATCGCGTGCCGGGAGGCCGGCGGGAATGAACCCGCCGATCAGCTCATGCACCGGGCCGAGCATGCGATGCGCGCGGCAAAGGAGGCCGGGCGGTCGCATTGGCGCGTCTGCCCGCCGGCCATGCCGCTGTGACGCCGCGGTCGCCCGCGTGCCAGCCCGAGTTCGCATCGCCGGATCGCGCCCCGCTGGATCGCAGCGTCGCCGATCCCGACTTAGCCGCCCGAGTGCGGCTCGCGGCTGCCGGGGATTCCTCAGCCGATTTGCTGAACAGCCTCGCTAGCGACAAGGCGGTCACGGTGCGCGCGGCGGTGGCACTCAACCCGGTGACGCCCGCGTCGACGCAACGGACGCTCGCGGACGATCCCGACCCGCGCGTGCGGGCGCTGGTCGCAAGGCGGCTCGCGACGATCGTGGGGGAGACGCGACTGCCGCCCGGCCCGGCACCAAACCCATACGTGATCGAAACGCTGACCCATCTCGTCGAGGACGCGGCCGTGCGCGTGCGCGCCGCCATCGCCGACGCGCTGGCCGAGTTGCCGGATGCGCCCCGCGAACTGGTCCTCCGCCTCGCGCACGATGCGGCGATGCCGGTCAGCGAACCGATTGTCCGACTATCGCCGCTGCTGACGACCGAGGATCTGCTGGCGTTGCTAGGCCGCCCGCCGACCGCCGAGACGGCCATTGCCGTCGCGCGTCGGCCGCATTTGACCGAAGCAGTATCGTGCGCGATCGCGTCGTCCAACGACGAAGCGGCCATCCGTGCGCTGCTCGCCAACCCGTCGGCCGCGATCCAGGAAGAAACGCTGGACGCGCTGATCGCGCGGGCGGCCAGGCGGACGGACTGGCACGAATCGCTCGTCCTGCGGCCCGGCCTGTCGCCACGGGCGGCGCAGGCGCTCGCCTCCTTCGTCGCTAAGCACCTGCTCCACTACCTCGCCCGTCGCCCCGACCTCGACCCGGGCCTCGTCACCGTTCTGCGCGACAAACTCGATCAGCGACTGACAGAGGAGGCGCGCGCGGCGGAAAATGTCGTCGACCAGCGGGCAAAAGCGCCCGCAGCGCCGGGGGAGCGGGACCGGAAGGCAATCGCGGCGGCCGAGGCGCACGCCGCGCGCGGCAACCTTACAGAGGCGACCCTGATCGCCGCCTGCCGCGAGGGCAACGGGCGTCTGGTCGCCGCCATGCTGGCACTCGCCGCCGACGTGCCGCTCGCCGCCGTCGATCGCGCGAGTGCGCTCCGCAGCGGCAGGGCGGTGCTGGCACTTCTGTGGAAGGGCGGGTTTTCCATGCGGGCCGCCGCGTCCGTGCAGGCGATCCTCACCGGACGGCCAGCCAGCGCCTTCGCCGAGGCCGGACCGATCGACAAATTTCCACTCGATACCGAGGAGATGCGCTGGCAGCTGGACGGTTTGGCCCGCGCCGGCGCCTGACGCCCGCGCCAGCGACGGCGCCTGACGAGCGAAAGCGGTCCGCGCCTCAGCTCAGCATACTGAGGATGTTTTCCGCCGTGCTGACCTCGAACCCGCCGGGCTGCTCGACCGCGAGATGCTTAACGACGCCGTCCTTCACCACCATCGCATAGCGCTGGCTCCGAACTCCGAGCCCGCGCGCGACCAGATCAAGCTCCAGCCCCAGCGATTTGGTGAACGTGCCCGACCCGTCGGCCAGCATCATGAGCCGGCCGTCGACCTTTTGATCCCGCGCCCAAGCGTCCATCACGAACACATCGTTGACCGCGACGCACGCGATCGTGTCAACGCCGGCAGCCTTCAGCGCATCGACGTGGTCAAGAAATCCCGGAAGATGGCGGGCGCTGCACGTCGGCGTAAAGGCGCCGGGGACTGCGAACAGGACAACGGTCTTACCGTCGAAGATCGCATCCGTGCTGATCTCCTTCGGCCCGTCCGGGGTCACCGTCATCAGCTTCGCCGGGGGAATCTTGTCGCCGACCTTGATCGCCATGCACTGCGCTCCTGTTGAGGAAAGATTACCATCCGTCTAGCCGCCTGCCACGGTCGAGTCACGCCGCCTTGCTCGCCCGCCTTGCTCGATCGGGGACCACTCGCCATCTTTGGATAGACCGCTTCGTCGTTCCGCGAAGCCGACAGCGCGAGGCACACCATGAGCCTGACTGGCCAAATGCTGATCGCCATGCCGATGATGACGGACCCGCGCTTCACGCAGAGCGTCATCTATGTGTGTGCGCACAGCGCGGACGGCGCGATGGGAATCGTGCTGAACCGCCCCTTGGTGAAACCGAGCTTCGATGACCTGTTGCTCCAGCTCGGCCTTGAGCCGGTGCCGCCGGCCCGCCGCATCCGTCTCTGCGACGGCGGCCCGGTCGATCACGGACGCGGCTTCGTGCTGCACACCGCCGACTGGGTCGGCGACGGCAGCCTGCAGGTCACGGAAGGCGTCGCCCTGACGGCGAGCCTCGACGTGCTGACCGCGATCGCGACCGGTGGCGGCCCGCGGGACGGGCTGCTGGCGCTCGGCTACGCCGGTTGGGGGCCGGGGCAGCTCGACGACGAGATCCAGGCCAACGCCTGGCTATCGGCGCCGATGGACCACTCCGTCCTGTTCGACGAGGCGAGCGAAACGAAGTGGCGCCGGGCGCTCGCGACACTCCATATAGATCCGCTGCTGCTGTCGTCCTCCGTCGGCCACGCCTGAGCGGTGTTGCTCAGGCCACCCAGACGAAGCTTGGGATCACCGCGACCGGCGTGAGACCGAACGACGCGGCGGCTTGGTCCGCGCGCGACCTGTCGCCACCGAACTCTTCAGCGTGGATGCCGCCGAGCACCCAACACGCATCGACTCCCGCCGCCGCCGCGCCCGCGACATCCGTCCGGAGTGAATCGCCGACCGCGAGCACCCGCCCGCGGTTGACGCCGAGCGCCTCCAGCACGGGGCCGTAGATTACCGGGTCGGGCTTGCCGAGCTGCCGGACATCGCCGCCGAGCGCCGCGTATCGCGCCGCCAGGGCACCTGCGCAGACAACGCGCATCCCGCCCCGGATCACCTCGAGGTCCGGGTTGGCGCAGACCATCGGGAGCGCGCGGTCGAGGCAGGCCTGCAACAGCCCCTCGAATGGCGCAATTGTCGTGGGGTCGGCCGCGTCGTCCGGGCCGGTGTTGAGTACGAAATCGGCGTCGTCCGGGTTCGCGACCTGATGGCGTTCGAGATCGGCGAAGACGTTGCGGTCCCGCTCCGGCCCCAAATGATAGAGGCGCGGGCCAAGCGACGCCCACCATGCGTCGGGCGGGCGGCGCAGCGCCTCATGCACCGCCTCCCCGCTCGTCATCAGACCCGCATAGAGGTCGTCGCCGATGCCCATCGCCCGCATCGCCTCCGCCGCCACGGAAGACCGGCGCGGCGCGTTTGACAGCAGGATCACCGGTTTCCCGGCGTCCCGCAGTCGCTGCAGCACCTCGACGGCGCCGGGATAGGGCGTCACGCCATCATGGATGACGCCCCAGAGATCGATGATGAAACCGTCATAATCGTCGGCGATGAAAGCGAAGTCCGGCACGTGGCGCAGTTGCGTCATTACGGATGCAGTTCCCTTGCGTTCGACGCCGGGCGCGGCGGCGGTGCCGCAACATGGGGTGCCGGCGGCGGCGGCGCAAAGTGGGGCGCGGGCGCTGGCGCGAAATGGGGCGCTGGAGCTGCTTGTGGCGGCGCGAAGTGGGGCATCTGCGGTGGCGGTACGGCCACCGGCATCGGACGCTGCACTTGCACCGGTGGCGGCGCCGCCATTTGTGCCGGACGAGGCGGCGGTGGCCGGACGACCTGGGGCATCGGCGTCGGCGTCGGGCGCGCAACTTGGGGCATCTGTACCGGCGCCGGGCGCGCGACCTCCGGCATCGGGGCCGGACGGGCCGCTTGCGGAATCGCGGCCTCGCGGGGCAGCGGTGGCGCGAAGTGGGGCGCCTGTGGCGGCGGCGCGGCGCTGGGCTGAGGGAGCGGTGCGGGGTGGACGGCCTGCGGCAGTGCCGCCTGCGGGCGCGGTGGCG